>JAUHYE010000161.1 GCA_030426395.1 Phycisphaerae bacterium | reverse complement strand
GCCGGTGCGTCTCGGGCACGTCGGCCAGGCCGATCACCCGCACCGACGCGAGCCGCCAGTGCCCGTTGTGCTCGAAGCGCGCGCGCAGCAGCGGCATCGGGAACGCATTAAACAAGGCCCGCGCCAGCGCGTCGTGCCCCTCGGCGGTGTTGTGCCCGAAGTACACGCTCAGCTCGAACTCTTCGCTCTTGATGCGGCGCAGGCTCTTCTGGATGAGGTCGTCCAGGTCGTCGCCCGCCAGACGCACAACCGCGGCCAGGCGGATGTCCTGGATCGCCGCCACCGAGGGCAGGCAGCGGTGCCCCCGGGCCTCGGCCAACAGCGACACGTAGTAGCCCGAGGCCTGGTACCGCAGGCTGCGGCACAGGTTGAACACCTTGCGTCCCTTGCCCTGGGCGAGCTGCGGGTCGGTGAGGTACTGGTACGCCGAGACGGTTTCGGCCCCGGGCACGTCCATCGGGAAGCGCTTGGGCGAGTCGACGATGAGCAGCGGCTTCATGACAGGCGGCCACTCGGATGCTGGGCGGGAACTCTCGGTTCGATCACCAGCAGGTTCGCGTCGTACGTCAGCACGCCAAGCATGATCGCCGGCACCAATCGCGCCAGCGGGATGTCGTAGCTCTGGGCCTCGAAGCCCGGGTTGTCGGCAAGCGGGTCGGCCACGCGTACCAGCCGGTTCGCGTCGTCGTAGCCGTGCAGCACCACGAAGTGGCCCGTGGGCTCTCCGCGCACGTCGTCGTAGTCGTCGTTGGGCCCGAACTCCCGGGCGCACTTGTACAGGTATGTCGCGCTCAGCCCGGTCAGCACGGGCCGGCCCGCGCTGATGAAGTCCGAGACCAGCTCGCTGGTCAGGTCGCAGAAGCGGATGGCCCCGCCGAGGCGCAGGAACTCCTGGTAGCTCTCGGTGGCCACCGGGAAGCGCAGGTCCTCGTAGCTCTTGGCCGCCACCTGGGCCGCCAGCTTATCGCCAAGCAGACGTGGATCGGTTTCACCCCGGTCGTCGAACCACGTTGGGTCGAACATCTGCAAATTAAACGTATAGAGCGAGGCCGCGTATCCCTGGGCCAGCGCATGAACGCCCAGCATGACCGCCAGCGTGCCGCGCCCGGCCCCGGCCTTGTTCAGCGACCGCACCGAGTCGATGACCGAGCCCAGCGGCCGACGATCTCCCCAGTACCGGTAGACGGCGTGCAAACACGTCGGCCCGCAGCTCTCGTCGTCGGGCTGCGGGAGGATGTCGATGTCCAACAAACGCGACCGCGGCGGCGTGCCCGTGTCTGGGTGGTCGGGGTGTTCCAAGGCTCTGTCGATCCCCACCGGCGGCCGGGCTTTGCCGCGGCAAGACGCCTCATGCGTCGCCGCGCCCGGCGTGGTGACGATAGTGTATATCGTCCGTCGCGCTCGCGCTCTTTCCGATTTCCCCATAGAAGCCATGCCCGAACCAGCTCAGCCCAACCCAGCACACCCTGCCGCCCCCCACCACGACATCTCCGGCTGGGCCTGGACCATGCTCGCCTTCGACATCGGCTTCCAGGTCGATTTGGACAAGGCCGAGCCCTGGGTGCGGGAGGCCACCCGCCGCCGCGTCGTCCGCGGCCGCCGCCCCGCCCCGGTGTGGTTCGACTACAGCCCGCCCCCGCTCATGCTCGTGCTCTCGGCCGAGAAGATCCCCATCGGCCCGCCCGAGCTTGGCGCCACCACCGACGCCAGCGTCGAGTTGCTCTTGTACGACTTCGGCGCCGCCCTGCTGACCTACCGCACGCCCCTGCCGGGCACGCTGGACGCCCTGCCCGCCCTGGCCTGCGCCCTGCACGACAACGCCGCCCTCGAGGCCGACGCCCGCGGCCACCTGAGGCGCATCATCGAGGCCATCGGCTCGGCCGTCGAGCGCCCCAGGCTGCACGAGGCCGTCGAGGACTACACGGTCTTCTCCATCGAGAATTGGCCGGAGGGTCGGACGCCCGCTCAGCTCGCCAGCGAGCACGAGGCGGCCCTGGCCATGGCCATCGAGGCCGAGCGCGAGCCCGTGAGCGCCCAGCAGGCCGAGCGCACCCTCTCGGGCCGCATCGCCTACACCGACAGCGACCTGGCCATCATCGACTGGAACGCGGCGGTCTTGTTCGACAAGGCGCCCCAGGACGTGATCGCCGTGCTCCAGCACGCCAACGTCGAGCTGCTCGAGCTGCGCGTGCTCGACCAGGAGCTGGACGCCATCCTCGACCACGCCGACGAGACCTTGAACGCCCTCATCAAGCGCCGCATCTGGCCCGGCTTCGCCACCGGCCGCATCCTGGGCCGCGTGGCCGCCGCCCAGACCGACGCGGCCGTCATGTTCGAGGGCGTCAACAACGCCATTAAATTACTCGGCAACCAGTACCTCGCGCGGCTCTACCGCGTCGCGGCCAACCGCCTGGACCTGCCCGCCTGGGACGCCAGCGTCCAGCGGAAGCTCGAGGCCACCGACAACCTCTACGACAAGATGGAGGGCGTCGCCGGCACGCGGAGATTGGAGACCCTCGAGTGGGTCATCATCCTGCTGATCCTGATCTCGATCGTGCTGCCGTTCACGCCGTTCTACTACTAACGCCCCGAAGCGAACCGCGCCCAAGCCAACACGACCATCACAATCGCCCGGAAACCCCGCACCGGGCGCTCGGACAGCCACGATCGCACTTCCCAGCGCATCGTCCTGATTTGCCGTGGAATCCTGGCACGCGGCCATTCTTGCGGCACGCTCATCCTGATCATCTCACAAGGCTGCACCGCGCGGCCGATGGTCCCACACCCCGCGGGCGCCCCGCCCGCGAGCATCGAGGAGGAAGAACCCATGAGCGTACGAATGTTTACCGCAACGGCGACCGCCCTGGCCTGCGCCGGCACGGCCATGGCCCAGATCGACGTCATCGGCGGCCAGACCAGCGTGCTGCTGGACACCGACACGCTGTCGAGCGCCGCGAGCCTGGACCTCTCGGGCGTGTCGCCCGACGTGATCGCGCCCGGCGCGCTGGGCGACTCGAGCGTCGCCTTCGGCATCAACCCCCGCGACGCCGCGACGCTGCCCACCACGTTCAGCTACGCGACCGACCTGGCCAGCTTCGGCGGCACCATCGAGCACACCGGCAGCGTCTTCTTCAACATGGACTCGGTGGAGGTGGGCAACTTCACCATCGGCTTCGACGACACGCGCGTGGGCGGCGACCGCAGCGGCTTCTTCGTGGCCAGCACCACGGGCATCGAGGCCATCCTCTTCGACGTGGGCGCGCCCAGCGACCTCTCGGCGACCGGCAGCGGCCTGCTCATCGAGGCCGACCTGCTGGTGTCCAGCGAGTTCGCCAGCTTCCTGCAGGGCGCGGGGCTGGCCAGCGCCGACCTGACGGGCGCCGACGTGGGCGACGCCCTGGTCGAGGGCGTCGTGCCCGCGCCCGCCACGGCGATGCTGCTGGGCGCCGCGGGCCTGGGCGCCCTGGCCCGCCGCCGCCGCTGATCGCAAGCCCAGCCAGACGAGCGATCAAGAACAGAAAGCCCCGGCGTGGCCGTTTCCGACCTCGCCGGGGTTTGTGCGTTGCGAACCTCAGCCGACCTTCTTCGAGCCATCGGCGGCCGGGGCCACCTCGCTCAGGATGATCGCCTGGTTGTTGGAGCCGAAGCGGATGGTCACGCCCCCGGCCAGCCCGTCCTTGGTGGACGTCTGGGCCGTGACGCGGTAGGTGACCTCCGCCGTGCCCGATGGAATGGAAGAATCGGTGAACTCGCGACCCTTGGCGTTGGTCACGAACGCATACGGCCCCTGCGACGCGAAGCGCCGCTCGACCTTGTACGTCACCCCGCTCACCCCGGTGGGGTTCTCGCAGTCGAAGCGCACCCGAAGATCGCCGTCGAACAGCAATTCCGTGCGGAACTGCGCCGGCTGGCCGGGGGCCGGGCTGGGCCCGGGGTCGGCCGGTGGCGGGATGCTGGCGGCGCTGTAGACCGCGCCGGGCGTGGGGCTCGACTTGGCCGTGGCGCGGATGGTGGTGACGGCGTTGCGCGTCATCTCCAGCAGCGCCCGGGCCTCGTCGTGGTAGACCACGGTCTGGTCCTTGGAATCCTGGCGCAATTGGAACGCCGAATCCATGGCCGTCTGGGCCACGGTCAGCTGGGTCGACAGCGCCGTGGTGGTCGAAACATCGAGCCCGATGGTGGCCGCCTGGGCGGTCCACTCGTCGATGCGGGCGGCCAGCCAGGCGATGGTGTCGGTGTACTTGGTGGGCACCGTACTCATGATGCACCTCCTTGAATGGAAGTAAGAATGGACGGGGAAAGGCCCGGGCCCGATGGGTCGGACGCGGCCAACGACGAATAAGAACCTGCGAACATCTTCATGTTCTCCAAGCCGACCCCACAAGGGCCGGACGAACCGGAGCACGCGCGGGCCGTGCCCCAACGAGTCCTGGCCCCGCCCGACCATCGGTTGGGGCCGAACCTTCCATCGAGCGTCCGCGAAGCCGACTTTGGTCCGAATCGACAAAAAGTGAAATGTGTGTGCGTGGCCATGAAAACATCCCCCGATCCGGGGGACGACCGCGCCGGGTGGGCTCGCGCCGCCATGTTCGGGGTTTCAGCGGGAAATCGGCCTTTCAAGCTCGTGAGTTGGGTCGAGGGCGCAGGAATTGCGCCGATGAGTTGAACTCACGAGGCAGTGAGTTCAACTCACGAGGCGGTAAGTTGAACTCACGAGGCAGTGAGTTCAACTCACGAGGCGGTAAGTTGAACTCACGAGGCGGTAAGTTGAACTCACGAGGCAGTAAGTTCAACTCACGAGGCGGTGAGTTGGACTTACGGGGCCGTGAGTTGGACTCACGAGGCGGTGAGAGAGACTCAGAAGGCCGTGGGATCAAGTCCCTAGCCAGTCGATGAATACTCTGGCTGGTCTGATCGCAGTACACAGTACAGCACCGAAGGGCTTATATGGATCGATCAAGACTCTTGCCTTGGCGTTCGTGTCAAGCGGGAGCGATGCTGACGATGTTAACGAGTTCACCCGGCACAACCACCTCGTCCTCATCCCAGTTGCCATCGAGAAACAGGGCGATGATTTCCTGCTTCGGCACAGTGGCGTGGACCACGAGTTCGCCAGGTCCAGCAAACTGCAGGGCATCTGCTTCCGTGAGGGTCCAACTCCAATTGCGTTCCCGTCCCGGAGCGGATCCACGATAGATGGTGACCACGTCCGGAAGGCGCTCAAATATGCGATTAGCCTTCTCCGACATCCACATCGCTCGTGTGATCGCGCGTCCATGATCAACGAGTCGTCTCTTGGCGTCGTGCGGTTCGAGGCCATTGGTGTTTACCCATATCTCATGAACTGTTTGTGCGTACTCGAGATCCGTCATGAGATCTTCGAGAAGG
>JAUHYE010000034.1 GCA_030426395.1 Phycisphaerae bacterium | reverse complement strand
CGAAACCCCCGCGCCGGGCGCAGCCCACGCACGGCCCCGCCGGCGAAGCGTCAAAACGAATCCGGGCCCGCCGCCGCGGCGACGGTATCAGCCCGCCCGTCCCCGGGCGCAAGCCCGAAGGGCGCGGGCCCGCCGCCGAGGCGACAGATCACTCGCAGCCCGCGTCGAACTCGTTCTGGAAGGCCAGGAAGTCGAAGATCGTGAGGCTGCCATCGCCGTCGAAGTCGGCGATCGGGTCGCCGGCGTCGAAGAGGTTCTGGAACGCGAGGAAGTCGAAGATGGTCAGCTGGCCGTCGCCGTCGAGGTCGGCCCGGCAGGCGCTGGAGGCCTCGACGAAGTAGGTGGTCAGGATGCTGCTCGAGGACGCCGGCGGGTAGGCCCCGAAGGTGGCGCCCACGTGCGTGGCCAAACCGGTGGGTGTCTCGGCGGGAGAGCTGGCCTTCCAGTCGTAGGTGCCCGAGGCAGAGGAGGCGACGATCCAGTAGGTCTCGCCACCGACGAGCGTGAACGAGCCATCGGGAGCAAAGGCGTAGTCGTCGATGCCGAGGCTGAACGATGCGGGATTCACCAGGGTGGTGAGCAAGGCGCCCGGAGCGCCGCCGCCATCGCTGTAGATCTCGACGACCGGAGCGACATCGACCGAGTTGATGTCCAGGCGCATGGTGACGGCGTCGAGCGTGAGATCGGACCCGCCGGGCATCGTGAAGCCCATGCCCTTGGTGCGGGTCGACTCGTTGATGCCAGCGGTCTGGGTGCCGTCGTTGCCGGGATGGTTGCTGATGATGACTTCCGCCATGGTCTGGGCGGAAACCGTGAACGCCGCCGCGGCGGCCACGAGAAGTGAAGCGTTCTTCATGACTTGGCTCCGTTTGTACACGTACGCAGCCCCCCCAACGAGGCCGCTCGCGTCCATGGTACCACAAGGTTGCACGAACACCAAGAGTTTTTTCCCTGAATGGTTTGCACAATGCATGTTATAAATCTGTTGGGTCTCACGGGCTACGCCTCGTTCCCGGACCCACTCACTCCAAACACAACAGCTCCCACCCACGCGGGCGGGAGCCATGCTCGCAGCTCGGGGGTTGAACCCGAGGCGCCTGGATCAAAGGGCTCAGTCGCAGCCCTGGGCGAAGGCGTTCTGGAAGGCCAGGAAGTCGAAGATGGTCAGCCGGCCGTCGCCGTCGAAGTCGGCGGCCAGGTCGCCCGAAGCGAACAGGTTCTGGAAGCACAGGAAATCGAAGATGCTCAGGCGACCGTCGCCGTCGCAGTCGGCCCGGCAGCCCGTCTCACCCACGAAGCCCGCGTCGGCGATGGTCATGGACTTCATGTCGCGGGCGATGACCTCGACGCGGTCCATGCCGCCAACGACGCCCGCGCCCTGGCGGGGATCGAGCTCGATGGCGTCGACGGTGTAGCGCTGGCCAGCGATCTCGATGTCGAAGGGGTTCTCGCACTTGAGCACGAGGACGAGTTGGTCGAACTGGTTGAGAACGTAGCACCACGTCAGCTCGAAGCAGGGATTGAACAGGCGGAACGATGCGCCGCCGCCGAGGATCGGATCGCCGACCTCGCGGCCGCCCAGCATCAGACGCATGGGCACGCGGGGCACGCCGATGGCGTCGAAGTCGGGCGTGACGTCGAACACCGGCGGGATGCCGGGAATCTCAATCTTCTCGAGCGTGATATCCAGGGGGATAAAGTGCCACGGGCTGCACAGCCACCAGGGGTAGTACGACAGCTCGAGCGCTCCGCCCACGGGCATCGAGCCAACATCGATGGTGTGCTCGAATCGGGTTTGGGGGGCCCACGGGGCGTCCTCGACCGTGAGGCTTGCGCCAAACTCTCGGGGCGCGGTGGCATCGGGTTCCAGGACCAGGCCGCCACGGAGCGGCGTGCCGATGGTGCCTTCGAGCAAAGAGGCGATCCATGGCCCGATGACGATGGGGCCAACGAAGACGCTGCGGTACGCCTCGCGGACGCGGTCGCAGCTCTCCTGGATCGAGCTCTCACGCAGCGGGTAGTAGCTCATGCTGGTCGTGTCGGTCTGGAGCGTGCGATACCCGCCTCCCTCAGCCTCGAACTCGCCGCACCAGACCAGGATCGGATTGTCGTCGTTGGCGTAGATGCTCGCGGGGGGGAAGTTCAACTGCCCGACGATGATCGAGAGCACGTCGCCGGTCGCCGACGGTGAACCCGCCGTGCTGCCCGGGCTGCTTGCAGGCCCGCAGAGCCCGATGTCGACCCAGTCGATGTCGTCCGACAGGATGTCGACACGCCCGCTCGCGAAGGCGTACTTGTCATCGGGGAAGCGGGCCCAGAGTTCCACCTCGAAGTTGTCCGACAGGATGGCCTTGCGCTTTACCTTCAGCTCCCACCGGCAGCAGTCGTCGGCATTCGCGGTGGTAGCGATGCCCGCGAGCGTCGAGAGCACGAGGGCGCCACAGAGGACCTTGCTGTTCACGATGCGTTTCATTGGGATGCTCCTGCGTTGCGACGGCTCCGATCGCGCCGGCGGCCAACGTGGCCGCCTCCTTGTATGTGCTGACTTGAGCTGATCGAGGTCGTCTCCAACGGGAGCGCAGGCCCGTCATATGGATCACGCAAAAGTTCCGCCCGTGTCTCAGGTGATCAACGTAGAAACCGCCGCGCGCACCGCACGTTCACTCGTAGCAGCGTCGAGTGTCGGCTCGCCGTCATGGACGCCGTCCTGACCCGGCAGCATGGGCATGTGAATGAACCCCGCGCGCTGGCTGGGGGCCGTGTGCAGGAGCGTCTGGTACAGCACCGCGTTACAGAGGAACGTGCCAGCCTCGTGGCTCGAACCCGCCGGTGCGTCGGCGGCCTGCATCGCCTCGACAACCGCATCCACGTCGATGCTGGACGAGAGCGCCAGAGGGGCGCCGTCGACCAGTGTCGATGGCTCGCGCGAGACGCCATCGTTGTCGGGGATCCGGCCTTGGGCGAAGTTGAGCGCGAAGCGTTCGACGGTGATCCGCGGCCGCTTGCCGCTCTGGCCGAGCAGGAGGATGAGGTCGGGACGATGCTGTCCCATCAACTCGCTCAATACCGGCCAGGAGCCAGCCCAAGTCACAGGCAGTAGTCCTGTGGACAACTCGATGCCCGGCGGCGGGTCGGCCGCAAGGCCCTCGACCACACGCATGGACGGGTTGTCGTTGCTTCCGCCGAAGGGCATGAAACCGGTCACGAGCACGCGTGGTTTGGTCATGCCCCATCGTTGGCTGCCCGGGAGGGCAATGATCGGCCCGTGAGCTTTCCCCTCGAAGACTGGCAGGCCTATGCGAGCAGCGGACCCGCACCGGAGTTGCTCTCCGTACCGCTGCAGCCCACCGTGGCCGACCTGGCGGCGCTCCGCAAGACGTGGCCCCAGGGCGTGGTCGCCGTTGCGGTCGAGAACGCGCGGGCCCGCAATCGCGCGGCGAGCAAGCTCTCTCCAGAATTGGTCGAACGCATGTTCGCCGACGAGCAAGGCGTGATGGTCGCGTCGTCGTCGCTGGCGGCGGGGTACAAGGCCTCGCGATTTGCCCAAACGGGTTCGCCCGCCCTTGACCTCTGCTGCGGCATCGGCGCCGATTCGTTCGAGATGGTGCGCGCCGGGGTCGCGGTGACGGCGGTCGACCAGGATCCGGTGCGTGCGTGGATGGCCGGGGCCAACGCGGGCTGCCCGGCGGAGGTCGGCGACGTGGGCTCGCCCGAGTGGCTGGAGCGTATCGAAGGCGGCCTTGTGCACCTCGACCCCAGCCGCCGCGAGGGCTCGAAGCGTCGGCACGACTACGAGGCGTACCGGCCCGGGCCTGCCACGATCGAGGCCATCACCAACACTGCCGCCGGCGCGTGCGTGAAACTCGGGCCGGGTGTTGACCTATCGCTGCTCCCAGAGCCGAATGGTTCGCACCTGGAATTCATCAGCGAGCATGGCAAGCTCACACAGGCGTTGTTGTGGACGGGGTCACTCGCTGGATCGGCCAAACTAACCGAAGGCCATCGCCGCGCGACGCTGCTGCCGTCCGGCGAATCGTTCAATGCGGCTCCCGGCCCGCTCATCGACGCCGGCGGCTGGTACGACACCGACGGTCCCAGCACGCCTGCGCTTCGATACCTCTACGAGGCCGACCCAACCCTGGAACGCCCCGGCCTGCTGGGCCCCTTCGCCGCAACGCTGGGCATCCGCCCCATCCACCCCGCCGTTGGCCTGCTCACCAGCGAGGCGTTGATCGAGAGCCCGTGGCTCACCGCGTTCGAGGTGCTCGTCACGATGCCGTGGCGCACCAAGGCCGTGCGATCACGGTTGCAGGAACTTGGCGCGGGTGTCGTCGCCGTCAAGACGCGGGCGAAGCTGGTCGACCCCGACGCGCTGCAGAAGACGCTTCGTGGCAAGGGCGACGAGCCGCTGGTGGTGTTCATCTTGAAGCTCGGGGACAAGGCTACGGCGATCATCGCGCGACGGATTAGCTAGCCGTCAGGCATCGAGCCGCCACGCGGCGCCGCACTCGGGGCAGACCGTTCGCCCATCATCGCGGGGGGAGAGGCCGGCCAAGTCGTAGTTGCACGCGGGGCAGCAATGGAGCACGACGCACCACGCCCGCTCGCCGCGCCACAGCAGCCGGTAGGCGAAGGGGAGCAACGCCACGCAGAGCGAGGCGATGGCGGTCAGGCTGACAGGTGTGTACGCCCACTCTGGGATGTGCGGCTTGAGGAACCACGACATGCCCTGGGTCGCCACGACGACCGGCACGCCGATCAGCCCCGCGGCCGCGTAGACGTTCAGCCCGCGCTGGATGTCCGCGGCACGCTTTTGCGCTTTATGCCGCGATCTCCAAACCGCCTTGCGGCTCTGTTCGTCGATGCGCCGCGTCACGCGGACGCCCGAGTCGTCGTACACGCTGCGGTGCATCATGCCATCACGCCCTGCTCGCCCCGCACTCGGGGCACGGGCCCTCGATGCCCACCAGGTCGTACCCGCACTGCTCGCAGTGGCCCGCCTTCGTGCGACGAGACCTGCGCCACCAGCGCCACGCGGTGAGCGGGCCCAGGAGCAGCACCGCGTACACGACGATGTTGCCCAGCAGCCCGATCCACATCGGGCGGTATGGGATGATGTAGAACACGCCCCTGTATGTCGGCATGTACAACCACTCGTCCGAGCCGGTGCCACCTGACCAGTTGACCGGGCCCTTCGTGGTCACGCGGCGGCCCTGGGCGGCAAGAAATGGGAACCCATTCTGGAAGACGCCCACTGTGCGTTCGCGGCCCGGATACCCAAGGCGGGCGAACGCGGGCCTGGGGTCGGTGTCGCCGCGAGGCTGGCCGGAGAACAAGGCAGAGTTCCGCACGCTCGCGCCGGGCGGCAAGCCCTCGTAGATCGTGAACCACGAGCCCGCGCCGAGGTCCCACGTCCACGAGGTCACCAGGAAGTAGTCCTCGTGCTCGACGTAGACGTCGATCGATCCCTGCTGCTGGTACAACGGCGTGCCCCACCGCCGGTGCGCCACGGCGCTGACGGGCACGCTCAGAGCAGCCGTGAATACGCCCAGAAGCATGCACACGAGGATCGAACGCCAGCCGATCAGTCTCCGAGAGTTCGTGCCCATTCCGTCATCATTCCCCGCTCATCGCAACGGCGGACGCGCGGCGGTCGAGATAGCCGCACTCGGGGCAGACTGCCCCGCCGCCCGACAGGTCGTACCCGCAGGCGACGCATCGGTTGCGGCGGCGGCGGTGCGCCCGCCGGGCCCAGGACAGCAGCACCAGCACGCCCAGCGCGAATGGCGCGTAGAAGAGTGTGTTGGCCGCGAGCCCCTTCCAGAGTGGAACGTAGGGCACGCGGTACTGCTGGCCGCCGAGCTCGAACCTGGCGAGCGCGAGTTGGGAGTTCACTGCGGGGTTTGAGGTCTCGTGCCGCTCGCGGCCGGACGCCGCGAGCCACGGCCACCCGCTGGCGACCGCCAGCACCACCTCGTTCTTACCGATATACGGGGCCACCGCCCACGGGGGTCGCCTGTCCACGTCGGAATGCTCGAGCGAGGTGTAATGGCTCGCGTAGATGTGCTCCTGGCCGGGCGGCACGGGCACCATCGAGTAGCCCGAGATCGCCAGACCGGCCACGCCGCGCTCGGTGTAGAGGATGGCGTGGCCGGGCTCGAACCAGTGCCACTGCCTGCCGGGCGTTGGCGGCCTGGCGCGGACGCCCGCGCTCCAGGGCGACATGGCGCCGATCGGCACGCTCAGGGCCGCCAGCACCAAACCGAAGAAGACGCTCGCGACCACCAGCCGCCACCCGACGATCCCCGGCACGCACACCGCCTCGGTCGGGCTTCGGTCCACACCCACCTCCCCCGCGCCTCAGCGCGCCTTGTTGCCAGTCGCCGAGCACCCGCACTCGGGACAGACAGCGATGCCCCCCGACACGTCGTACCCGCAGGCGACGCACCGGGTTTGCCGTCGGCGGTGGGCTCTTCGCACCACGCGGACCAGCACGACGAGGGCGATAGCCGCACCTGCATAAAGAATCGTGTTGCCGACAAGGCCGAGCCACACAGGTTCGGTGGGAATCAGCCGGCTCTTGCCCAGGATCCGGACGTTGTACTCGCCGCGGGTCTGGCCGGGGCCGGTGGACGCATCGTCATAGCTGGTAACGTGCCGCGCCGCGAGCAGGGGCCATCCGGCCGCCATCGTCTGCACCTGCGGTTCTTCGCGTGCCCCGAACCCCGCGGCCCACCACGGCGAGGGATCGGCGGTGATCGCTTCGGGGATGGGCCAACGGGTTTCGTCGGGGATGACGCGGTGCCACACCCAGGCGCTCATGCCCGGGCTTCGATAGCGCATCGCGACGTGCCCCTCGTTGGCTCCCGATCGGAATCCCGCCGGCGTCGGCACCAGATCGCCGAAGAAACCAAAAAAGTGCTGCGCGACGAACGCCGCGGCGGGCACGCTGGATACCGCGAGCAGGCACCCCACCACCAGGCCCACGAGCACGAGCCGCCAGTTGAGGATGCGTGGGGGGCGATGGGTCATCGCCGCGATGCTATCGGCGCAGGCGAACGCGGGCTCGGGCAATCGTGCGAGCCCGCGGCGGCGCCCGGTTGTTCGAGCGCTGCACCGGCCTCATGCCTTCCCGGCGAGTCCGGTGCGGTTCGTCAGGCGATGGACAGCGCCGGGCCCTTCTCGGTCTGGTCGATGGTGAGGGACTTGTCGGCCAGTTGGGTTGCGATGGGCGTGGCGACGGCCAGGACGACCCTTCCATCGTGCTCGAAGGTGGTGTCCTGATCGTTGGGCGTGTCGGGGGCGAGCCCGAGCCCCTCGGCGTTCGCGACAAGCCGGATCGTCGCGTCCTGGGGAATGTCGTTCTGGTCGATCATGTCCTTGAGGAAGACCCTGGCGTCGTCGGTGACGGTGAGCATGCGATGCCCCTTCCGTGCGGCTTTCGCGGCGGATCGCGTCACGCGCCGAGCACGCGGGCGCGATGGCGCCGCGGTTGGACGCATCCGAACCCGGGCACGTGCCCGAACACGAACACGCGTGAGCGTCGGAGCCTAGACGGTTCGCACACCCATGTCAGCCCCTCGCAAGAATTGGCCGATGACGTCGACGTGCGCGCTTCACCGCTTATTTGAGCGGTCGAGGCTTCGAGTGTCACTTCGACCGATCGAACCACCGATGCGATCGCTCGAATGTTCGCTCCTCGTGCGCGAGCGCTGCGCACGCAACGTCCATCACGCGAGCCTCCACGCGCCGCCGCATTCCGGGCAGACGCGGCAGCCGTCTTCTGCGGGTTCGATCTCGGCGATCGAATAGCCGCACGCTAAGCACAATCCCCGAGCGCGGCCGAGCCGAGCGGAATCGCGGATGTCCTTGCGCTGCATCCACGCCGCGCTGGCGTAGAAGAACGGGGCCGTGACGCACAGCGCGAGCGCGTACCGGAGCCACTGGGGCACGCGGCCGTCGAGGGCGAAGAACACCGCGAGGCCCAGCACGATCGCGACGAAGCCCAGGACGAGCGGCACGCCGTTCTTGCGCTTCGCGCGGTCGCGCCACGACTGCACCATCGACACGTCGAACGCGTACGCCCGCCCCCGGTCGTCCACGGTTCGCGGCCAGAGCCTCATGGCCCGGGTTCCGACGATGCGGGATGAAAGCCAGTTCGCGTCATGGTCCATCCTTGGTGCGAGCGACCCCGTTCACGCCCCGGCGCGTTCCCGGTCGGCGATCGGGGCCCGGGTCCACAGCTCGCCGCACTCGGGGCACACGATGCCGCCCCCGGGCGCCGGCTCCAGGCCCCTGAGCGGGTAGCCGCACGCGCGGCAGTCCAGCGACCAGGCCGCGGCGCACCGCGGGCACACGCGGCAGGCGTCTTCCTGGGGCTCGATCGGGGTGACCTCGAACCCGCAGGCCGGGCAGAGCCCAAGGGCCAGCCAGCCGCGACGGTGGAGCCGGAACCGCAGCGGTCCGAGCCACGGCCCGAGCACGAACACCACCGCGAGCAGGGACAGGACAACCAACATCAGCCCCAGCAGGATCGGGACATAGGGTTCGAGCAACTGCGGAAGGACCATGAGCGCGGTGAGCAGGATGCTGAACCCCAGCCAGAAGGCCACCTCGTAGGCGTACAAACGCCACATCGCCGCGATGATCGACCGCGAGGTCGCCCCCGCGCGCCTGGCCGTCTTCGCGCTCTTCAGGTACCCGGCGCCCAGCGGCTCGCCCCGGTCGTCGTGGTAGCGGGCCCAGAGCGCCATCACGCGCTGCTCTGGTGCATGGGTTGCCGTCCGCGTTCGAGCATGGCCAATCCTTGGCGCTGGCGCCCGCCATCGCGTTGCGCCGGGTCACGATCACGGTCCATGCGTGGCGTCTTCCATTTTCCAAGCCCCGCCGCACTCGGGGCACACGCGACACTCATCTTCTTCGGGTTCGATATCCGTGAGCCGGTACGCGCACCCGGGGCACAAGCCCATGGACAACCAGCCCGATGGCTTGAGGTGCTTGCGCGCCCCTCGCACCAGGCGGAACGCGAGCAGGACGATGCACGCGACGATGGCGACGATCAGCGGCCAGGCCAGCACCGCCGGCAGCACGGATAGCAGCGCGAACCCCAGCGAGGGAACACCGCCGAAGGACAATCCCATGAGGCCGCCGTACAGCGCCGCATCGCGCACGGGGTGCCCGATCGCCGACTCGACGGTCGCCTTGTCCACGCCCGCCGCCAGCGCATCGGCGCGGGTGGGGCGACCCTGGCCCGTGACGGGGCGGCCCCGGTCGTCGACGAGTTTGGGTAAGAGCGTCATGACCGGGGTTTCCGCTCGGGCGGCCGCGCGATCCCGCACTCGGGGCAGGTCTGGATCTCCCGAGGAAACTCGTAGCGACACTTATAACACAACCCCAGCCGCTCGATCCTCCGCAGCCGCCGCAGGCGCAGGAGGGTCCAGGGCAGGAACGGGATCAGGAAGAAGACGAGCGTGTTGGCGAGGAGGCCGGGCCAGCGCGGGACGAACGGGATATCGAAGATGTGGTTGCCGAAATGGAAGCTCAGCATCCTCGACGGCCGACCGGTGAGATACAAGCCCGGAACCACTTCGGCCGACGTGCCGGGTACTTCCTCCCATCCCTTCGCGCTCGAGAATGGCACACCCACCGCGCGTGCGAAGTGCACCTGCGGCCACGGATCCCCGATCGGTCGTGCCCACGAGGGTCTCGGATCGGTCTGCACGCTCGTCCGTGGCGGCCCGCCGGCAATGATCTGAGGGGGGTGCTCGTGGTACCACATGGTCGAGCCGAACAGCCGCTGGTGGACGATCCGTACCCGGCCCATGCGTGGATCATCCAACTGGAAGAGCTCCCATTTGTGCCACATGGTCCTGCTGTTGATCGCGTGCGCCCGCCACGCCAGCACCGGAACACTCCCAACCGCCACCACGACCGCCAGCAGCAGGCACGCGAGCACGATGCGAAGTTGTATGACCCTGGGCTTGCGTTTCACCGCGTCATCCTTGCCCTGCCCCGGACCCGGGAGTGGAACCCCCGACGGAGTCGCCCAGTTTCCAGGCGCTGCCGCACTCGATGCACGTGCGGCAGCCGTCGGCCTCGGGCTCGAACTCGGAGATTGGGTAGCCGCACGCCGGGCACAAACCCATCGACAGCCAGCCGCGGCGGTGCAGCGCGAAGTAGCGCGGTGCGAACCAGGGCGTGAGGGCCAGGCACGTCGCGACGATGAGGACCACCGGCAGCACCAGCAGCCAGGGCCGCCACGCGTCGCCCTGGAGCATCGCCACGCAGCGCGCGAGCACGAAGACGGTGAGGGCCACCGCCAGGATGTGCGGCAGGGAATAGCCCAGCGTTGGCCACAGCGCCGCGCGCACGGTGGCACGATCGACCCCGGCCTCTCGGGCCGCCCGGCCGGAGCGCTGGAACCCGCTGGTGATGAACCGGCCGCGATCGTCGCGGTAGGCCGTGCGCTGCCTCATGGGCCGCGCTCGGCGTGCGCCGGTTGGGGATTGGCGTGCGGCATGGGGCATCCTTGGCGCGGCCGATCGCCCATCCACGGCGCGCCCGGGCTTCTCTCGAGCCCGGCGTGGCCTTCGCGTTGAAGAAGTCCAACGCGAAGGCCACAAACGTCACGATGGGAGCCTCCACGCGCTCCCGCACTCGGGGCAGACGCGGCAGCCGTCCTCTTCGGGTTCGATCTCGGCGATCGAATAGCCGCACGCCGGGCACAGGCCCAGGCCGAGCCAGGCGGTTGGCTCGGGCCGGCGGTGCACGATCCACCCGTACACGACCGCGGGGACGACGATCAGGCCGATGATCACCAGCGCGATCGCGTCGAGCCGGTCCGACGACAGCACGTACCACCGCGACAGAAACACGATGGGCAGCCCCGCGACGCCCAGGCCCATCACCGCCCCGCAGACGTAGCCCGCGCGCGAGAAACGACCGAACAGGGCCGATCGGATCCGGGCTCCCACGCCCGGACGACGATCCCCGGCCGTCGTGGACGGGCGAACCGCGCTCACCCGCTCGCCACGACTATCGCGGCCCGGCGTCAGGCGTCCCACTTGTCCCGCCCGTGTTCTTGCCGCTGGCGATGCGCTCGCGTCATGGCACATTGTTGGCGCGCCCGCGCAAGCTTCGACATCCGACCGCTTCTCCCTTCGAGCCCATCGCGACCTTCGCGTTCGCAATTCTCAACGCGATGGGTGCGAAGGTCACGAAGGGGGATGGAGTTGGGAGCCGCCCAGCTTCCAGGCGCTGCCGCACTCGGGGCACACGCGGCACGCGTCTCCTTCGGGTTCGATCTCGGTGATCGGGTACCCGCACGCCGGGCAGTAGCCCTCGCGCAGGAAGCCGTGCTTGTGCGACCGGATGGCCCGGGGCACGACGATGGGGTGCAGCGCGAGCGCCACGAGCACCACGGCCAGGCCGGCCAGCAGATACGCCCCGCTTGCGCGGCCCGACGCGGACCACGCATTGACGAACGCGTTGGCCGCGATGGCGATCGTGCCGAACAGCAGGCCCATGGCCATGCCCTGGGCGTTGACCTTCTTGAGCGCGCGCTTGGCGGCGTCCTTTGGCACGCCGGCCTTGCGGGCCTTGCCCGCCGAGCGCAGGTATCCCGACGGCAGGCGCTCGCCGCGATCGTCGCGGTAGTGGACCCAGTAGCCCATCAGGAGGACTTCCGCGATTCGGTGTGCTCGTTCGATGGCGTCACGGTCGATCATTGGCGCGCGGCACGGAACGACGGCGTGGGTCCTTCCGGTTGTCGTCATGGGAGCACGCAGCGCAGGGTTCGCGTAGCGCGTTTGCGGAGCGGAAGACCGGGCTGGGACGCCTCGGGAGCGCAGCGCAGGGTCTGCGTTGCGCGCTTGCGGAGCGGAAGACCGGGCTTGGACGCCTCGGGCGCGCAGCGCAAGGTCTGCGTTGCGCGCTCGCGGAGCGAGAGACCGGGCCTGGACGCCTCGGGCGCGCAGCGCAGGGTTTGCGTTGCGCGCTTGGGGCGTTCGGGGCCGATGTTTTGTTCCGCGAATCCCATGTTTTGGCTCAAGGCCACGGCCTTCCGTGCCGACAGACCCCATAGAAACCCTCGCGGAGCGTCTTGAACCCGCCGCGGAGCGGTCCGGAGGGGGCTTTGGGAGGTGGTGCGCCATGGCGACGGTGCCGCGCGGGCGGGCGGGTGTGATCGCGTTCTTCCGGACTCGGATCCAGCGGTGGACCGAGCTGGGCCCGGCGATCGGTCTGGGATTGGCCGAGGCCCAGGCCCTGGCCGATGCGATCGAGCAGGCGAAGCAGGCCAGCGAGCGCAACCGCGCGTTGCAATCGGCCGCGCGCGCGGCGGCGAAGGAAGCGCGCCGCAAAGAGAACGACCTGCGCCGGATCGGCGGGCAAGCGATCGCCAGCATCCGCGCGAGAGCCGGCAGCGAGAATGATCCCGGCGTGCTCACGCTGGCCGAGTTGCCGGCAATCAAGGATCCGCGCCCCACGCCCGCGCCGTCGAAACCAACGAACGTGCGCACGTCCATTGACCACGAGGGCGCCATCGTCATCGCCTGGGACGCAACCCGCCCGCGCCCCCACGCCCGCGCGTTCACGCGCGTGCAGCGCATGCTCGACGAATCGGGAACCTTCGAGCTCATCGGCACCAGCGGCACGAATGAATACCGCGACGACACGGTGCCACAGGGCACGCGCATGGCGGCGTACCGGCTGGTGCCCGTGCGCGGGGAACTGGTCGGGGCGTCGGCGGAAACCGTTGTTGTGCGGCTGGGGGCAAAGGCGGCGTAGGGGTCAGCCTCCGGCTGGGGGAACCGCACAGCGGCGCTCGGGGATGCAGCCGGCGACCAGGGCGAGAAGGCCCAGGGCGCCCAGCGCGACGATCGGGGCGGCGATGCTGTGCTCGGCGTCGAACAACGCCGATTCGATGCGCCAGCCGAACGCGTAGTAGGGATCGAAGCTGTCGGCCGCGCTCTCCTCGGGAAGGTCGATGCCGTGCGCTTCCAGTTCTTGGAGGATGGCGCCCGTGACCTCGGGGGTCCGCCGCCCGCGCACATCCTCGATGCGACCGACGTGGTGGGCCACGAGCCCGATCGCCAGGAGGATCTGGACGAGGCCGAGGCCGAGAAGGAACCTGCGATGGCGGGTCATGGGGTTGGCTCCTTCGGGGTGTGAACGGGGGCCGGGTGACTCGGACGCCCCGCCCCGGAGGGGCGGAGGTTTGTAGCCACGGGTGGAGCGCAGCGGAACCCGCGGGAAGGGTTCTTCTTCGGATCCCTCCGCCCCGCAGGGGCGGCGGAATGGTTGGCCACCCCTTCCACGGGTTGCGCCCCGGCGGCGGCGCCTTGGGGCTCCACCCGTGGCTACAGGCCTTCGCCCCTCCGGGGCGGGATGCTCGATCGTCGCGTGTCCGGCACGAGACGGCCCTCGGGCGTCCATTCCCCCCGCTCGCGCGGTGGGCTCGTTCGGGTGCCGGCCCCCACCCCTCCCCCCTCCGAGCCCTTCGCGGCCTTCGCGTTCACGAACCCTCCCTCCGCCGTCGCCGAATCCCAAAAAAACCGCCCACGGCAACCAAAGTCGGTCCCAGAACCTTCCGATACCTGGGGTAAAGGCCCCGCCGCGGGGCCAACAGACACGACCCAGCCCCCGCCGGCGGACCGGCGCGGGGCGCAGCCAGGGACCACCCCAATGACCGCCGAACCCACCGTCGACCATCGCCGCATCGCCATCGCCAGGGCCCGCCTGGACACCTGGACACGCCACCAGCGGATGCTGGGCGTCGAGCCCGGGCGGCTGGAGGCCCTGGCCGGGGCCATCACGGTGGCGCGGGCGGCCCTGGAAGACCTGGAAAACGCGGCCGGCGATCGGGCCGCGGCCCGGCGGCGGCTGGGGGTGGCGATGGAACAGCTGCGCCTGGCGGTGGACACCCTGGGCCGGGGCATCGCCCACCGGGCCATCGCGCGGGAAGAGCACGCGATGGCGTGCGGAGACGACGACACCTGGACCGAGGCGGACGGGATCCATACCGAGGCGGGCGCCTGCCCTCAGGCCCGTTCCTCGCGCCGGGCGGCGGCGGGACGCCCGGCCATCGTCGCCGCGGGCGTGGACGAGCTTGGCCGCGTCCGCCTGCACATGAGCTGCTTCGGGCTGGGGCGCGATCCCAGCGTCCGCGTGCTGGTGCGGCGCCGCGTGGGCCGGCGCGGGGTGTACGAGCCCATCGGCTACGCCCGCGGCAGCACGTACGTCGACCGCAACCCCAAGCGCGTCGGCCGATACGCGGCGTACAAGGTCGAGGTGGTGCGGGGCCCGATGGCCGGGGCGACCAGCCGCCGCGCCCTGGCGGATTTCCGAGAGAGCGCCCCGCCCGCCCGGCGCAGCCGGCTGCACCTGGAACCGGCGGCGCCGGCGATGGAAAGTGCCGGAGCGCGCGTGGCGTTGCGCGCGGCGTGAGTTTCAGCCTTCGGCTGGGGGGCGGGCACGGCGGCGCTCGGGCAGGAGGCCCAGGACGAGGACCACCGGACCGCCGATGCCAAGGCCAACCAGCGGCCAGAAGGCGACCCCACGGGCACGGTGGATCTCCCGGTTGATGGGACCGATGCTGTGCCTCCACAGATCAAGGTCCTGCTGCTCTGTACGCGGCTGGACGAGCAGGCCGGCCCGGTCGAGATCGCCGCTGATCTGCATGTACGCTTCGTTGGCCCAGTATTGACCGGACTTGACGAAGTACGCGAAGTACGGGAGCCACCCAGCGAGAAAGGCGATGATCTGGAAGATGCCCAGGAGGATGAGGATCTTGCGGCGGCTGGTCATGGGTGATGGCTCCTTGGGGATCACTCCCGCCCGATGGGCGCGTAGATGTCTTGGGGCACGGGCTTGCCCTCCTTGGCGGCGAGCCCGCGGACGACGATGTCATCGGCGTCGTCGCCCATCATCTCGACCATCTTCTCGGCCGAGGCCGCGGAGCGCTCGGTCATGGTGCGCAGGTCGACCAGCCAGCGGCCGCCCTCGTAGATCATCGGCATCGTCGTGGGGTTCACGCGCCCGCCCAGGCTCATCGTGATCTCGGCGGTCTCGGGTTCGGTGGAGCCCTCGGGCAGGAGCTCGACCGATTCGACCATCGCGGCGGCGATGATCTCGCTCTCGATCCAGCCCTCGTCGATGGCGAGCTCGGCGAACGCCCTGGGCGTGATCGTGCGCAGGACCTGGGGCTCGACGCGCACGCGCATCGAGAAGACCATGAACCGGTCGAAGAAGGGCAGCGCCTCGACGGTGGCGCGGTCGGCGTCCAGGGCCATGTCGATGTGGCGCTGGACCATCTCGAAGTACGACGGATGCACGTGCTCGAGGGCCTCGGCCCCCAGCCCCGCGCTCGCGTTCAGGCGGTAGGCGTTGAAGGCGTCCACCGCCGCCATGTCGGTGCGCGGCTGGGCGGGTGTGGTCTCGGCCCCGGGCGCTTCGGCCTGGACGCTGGGCCCTGGCGACTCGCCGCACGAGGCCAGCACGAGGAACACCATCGCGGCAGTGGCGAGCGACGGAAGGGTGCGTGATGCGTGGATGGTCATGGGGCTGGGCCTTGGTCTCTGGGAGGGATGGATGCGTGGGAGGTGCTACTGGCGACCGACCGGTTCGTCGATGTCCTCGGGCAGCGGGCGGCCCTCGGCGGCCATCAACGCGCGCTCGATGAACTGGTCGACGGTCATGCCGAACTGGCCGGCCATCCGCTCGACCGAAGCGCCGGCATCGGCCATCATGGCGGCCAGGTCAACCAGCCAGCGGCCCTCGTGGTAGGCCACGGGGATGGGTGCGTCGACGGGCGTGCCCTCGTGCTCGAGCGAGACGAGCGCCCGATGGGGTTCGGTCGAGCCCTCGGGCAGCAATCGCACGCCGGCGACCGTCGCGAGCCCGGTCACCTCGTCGTCGATCCAGCCGCGATCGATCGCCAGCGCGGCCATGGCCCGTGGGGTGAGCGTGCGCAGCTCTTGGGGCTCGAGCCTGAATCGCAGGGCGTAGACCATGAGCCGGTCCATGGTGTCCATCGAGGCCACGGTGGCCGCGTCGGCGTCCAGTGCGGCGTCGATCTGCCGCGCCGTCATCTCGAAATAGCTCGGGTGCAGGTGCTCGACGGCCCTGGCGCCATCCCCCGCGGCCGCGGCCTGGCGGTAGGCGTCCAGCGCGGCGACCGCGGCCTCGGCCGTGCGCGGCTCCATGTCGGCGATCGCAGCGCTGGGCCCGGATTCGTCCGATGCGGGCTCGGATTGCGAAGCCGTGTCCGTCCCGGTGGTGGCCGTGGCTTGCGGAACGGGCGCGGGCGATTCGCCGCACGCCTGCAGCACCAGCGACACCAGAATCGCGGCGAGCGCACCGGAACGATTGAACGCGCTATCCATGATCGGATCCCCCCTCGCCGCAACGCGGCGTGGTTAACTGCCAAGTTCCCCCGCCCGCCTGGCCGCCGCCAGCACGGCCTCGCGAACGGCGTCGCGCACGCCGCGGGCTTCCAGAACATCCAGCGCCGCCGCCGTCGTGCCGCCCTTGCTCGTGACGGCCGCGCGCAGGGCGGCGGGGTCGGGGAGTTTGCCGTCGGCTTCTGTCAGCAGCATCTCGGCCGCGCCGCGCAAGGTCTGGGCGACGATGGCCCGCGTCGTGGCCTCGTTGAGCCCCGCTTCGGCCCCGGCGTGCTGGCCCCCCGCCGCCATGGCTTCGGCCAGCAGGAACGCGTACGCCGGCCCGCTGCCCGCGACGCCGGTGAACGCGTCGATGGCGCTCTCGGGCAGGTCGTAGACCTCGCCCACGGCGCGGAAGATCCGGTGCGCGCGGTCTAGGTCCTCGCCGGTGGCGTCCTCGCCCCCGCTGATCGCCGTCGCGCCCAGCCCCACGCTCGCGGGAAGGTTGGGCATCGCGCGGACGACGCGGCTCTTGAAGACCTCCGCAAGCGTGCCGGTCGTCACGCCCGCGAGGATGCTGATGACGCAGCGGTTCTCGAGCATCTGGTCACCCACCGCCGCGTCGATCTCTTCGGCCACGCTCTGGAGCATCTGGGGCTTGACGGCCAGGAGGACGCTCGCGTCGTCGTAGGGCAGGGCATCGAAGGCGGCGGCGATCGACTCTACCGCGTCGATCGAGGGCGACAGGGCGCCGATGGCCTTGCGTTTGCCCGCGTCGGGCTCGGCGACCAGGCAGGGGCCGTCCAGCAGGTCGGCCTCGGCCGCGCCGGCCAATATGGCGCTGGCCATGGCCCCCCCACCGATGACCAGGAGCGGGCAGACCTCGACGTGTTCGCTCGAATCGCTCATGGCACACGGTACGGCCCGCCACTACGATGGGGCGTTCGGCATTACGGAGGCCTCATGGCGACCTACTACACCCTGGACTTCGAGCAGCCCCTGCGGGCCCTGGACGAAGAGATCGGCCAGCTCAAGCGCCGCGTCGACGCCCTGACCAGCGAGGGCGATGCCTCCGCTGCCGGTCACCCCGGAGAACTGGCCGAGGCCGAGCATGCCCTGGCTGACAGACTCGCCCGCCACAGCCAGACCATGGGCGAGCTTTACAAACAGCTCAGCCCGTGGAACACCGTCCGCGTGGCCCGCCATCCCGAGCGGCCCCAGGGTCGGGATTACATCGAGGCGTTCTGCCGCGACTTCACCGAGTTGCACGGGGACAGGCGCAGCGGAGAGGACCCCGCCATCGTCACCGGCTTCGGCCGCATCGGCGACTTCAAGTGCATGATCGTGGCCCACCACAAGGGCCGCAACACGCAGGAGAAGCTGCGTTGCAACTTCGGCTGCCCGCACCCCGAGGGCTATCGCAAGGCCCTCGAGAAGATGCAACTGGCCGCGAAGTTCGGCGTGCCCATCGTAACCTTCGTCGACACCCCTGGGGCCTATCCGGGGCTCGAAGCCGAGAAGCGCGGCCAGGCCGAGGCGATCGCGCTGAACCTTAAGATCATGAGCGACCTGCCGGTTCCCATCGTGAGCGTCATCATCGGCGAGGGAGGCTCGGGCGGGGCCCTTGGCATCGCGGTTGGCGATCGCGTCGCCATGCTCCAGCACGCGTGGTACTCGGTGATCAGCCCCGAGGGCTGCGCGGCGATCCTGTGGAAGCAGGCCAACGAGCGGACCAACAGTCAGGCGGCCACGGCCCTCAAGCTCACCGGCCGGGACAACTTGGAACTGGGCGTGGTCGACGCCGTGATTGATGAGCCGGTCGGCGGGGCCCACCGCGACAAGGCCGAGGCGGCCCGACGGCTGGAGCAGTGGATCGTGGCCCAGCTCGAATCGCTGACCGAGCTGGATGTCGGCGACCTGCTCGAGCGGCGGTACCAGCGGTACCGCAAGCTGGGCAGCTTCACCATCGCCGAGCCGGCCCCGCAGGAGGCCGCCCAAGAGGCCGATTCGGGGGCCTGAGGCCCCCGGGCTTTCCCCCAAGCACCCATTTTGACGCCGCGCGAGAGGGCTCCTACTGTTGGCGTCCTTCGGCCGGCGGGCCCGTCGCGGGCTTGCGCCAGTTCCTTACACCTCCGGCGAATCCGGAGCCCAGGTGGCCAAGAAGAAGACCAGCACCGGCAAGTCCTCCGCCCCGGCCAAGGCCAAGGGCGGTCGCGCCGCCACTTCCAGCACGACGTCCAAGAAGACAACGAAGAAGACCAAGAAGGTCACGAAGAAGGCGGCGACCTCCAAGGCGTCCGCACCGAAGAAGACCACGAAGAAGACGCCCAAGAAGACAACGAAGAAGGTCTCCAAGACGGCCACCACGAAGACCACCAGCAAGACACCAAGCAAGACAACCAGTAAGACCACAAAGAAGGCTCCCGCCAGCAAGGCGGACGCGACCCCAAAGAAGAAGACTTCGAAGAAGGCCGACACGAAAAAGACGACCAAGAAGACGACCAAGAAGGCCGCCAAGGCCGAAACGCCGCCCGCGCCCCCACCACCCCCTCCGCCTCCACCTCCGCCGCCGCCCGCGGACAACAAGGATGGCAAGGGCAAGGACGCGCCCAATCGCCCGAGCCGGCCCAAGCGGCCCAAGCCGCCGGCGGCCGTCATGCCCGAGGGCATCGGCGGCCTGCTCAGCCCCGGCGGCCCCGCGCCCAAGCCGCTGATCTCTTCCTCCGATCGTGTCGAGGCCCAGGAAGCCGCCGAGGCCGAGAAGTACCCCACCAAGAGCCCCTTCAACAAGCGTGAGCTCGAGAAGTACCGCCAGATCCTGCTCCAGAAGCGTGCCGAGGTCTTGAGCGAAGTGACCGGCCTGGAGGGCGGCGCCCTCACCGGCGGCGGCTCTGGCAACCTCAGCCACACGCCCCAGCACATGGCCGACGCGGGCAGCGACGCCGCCGACCAGACCTTGTCGCTTGATCTGGCCGCCGCCGAGCGCAACCTGATCAAGGAGATCGACGCGGCCCTCAAGCGCATCGCCGACGGCGTCTTCGGCCTGTGCGTGGCCACCGGCCGCCCGATCCGGACCGAGCGCCTGGCCGAGCTGCCCTGGGCCCGCTACTCGATCGACGCCGCCCGCCAGCTCGAGGGGCGGCGCTAGGCGTGGCCCGCAAGGAGCGCGAGACAAACACCGATTCCAGCCCCGCTCCAGCCCAAAAGCCGGGCCGAACCGCGTGGATCTTCCTCCTGGTCGTCGTGGTCATCGGCACCGCCATCGACCTGGCCAGCAAGACCATCGCCTTCAACACGCTGGCCGAGTCGCCCGTTGCCATCGATCGCGCCGAGGTCATCGACGCGACCGAGCTGCAGGCCCTCATCCCCCGGCACGAGCCCACCACCATCATCCCCGGCGTGCTCGACCTGCAATTGGTCCTGAACCCCGGCGCCGTCTTCGGCATCGGCGCGGGCAAGCGCGTCTTCTTCATCGTCGCGACGGCGGGCGCCATCGCCTTCGCGCTCTTCATGTTCGCGCGCTGGACCGGCCGCCGCGACCGCGTCGCGCACGCCGCCATTGGCCTGGTGATCGCCGGCGGCCTGGGCAACCTCTACGACCGCGTCCGCTTCGCCTGCGTGCGCGACTTCCTGCATCCCTTGCCCAACGTCCACTACCCCTTCGGCATCAGCACCCCATGGAGCGGCAACGAGGTCTGGCCCTACGTCAGCAACCTCGCCGACCTCTGGCTGATCATCGGCGTGGCCATCCTGGTCGTGTACCTGTGGCGCGGGCCGCGTGACGGCGTGCCGGCGCGCGAGGAATGAGAAAGCGGGCCGCCCGTGCGGCCCGCGCTTGTATTTGTGGTGTTAATCCGCCAGCGTCTTCTTACGAGGCCTTCTGCTCGCTGGTCCCCTGGCTGATGATCTGCGGCTGGTTGTTGACGCCGAACCGCACCGTGAAATAGCCCGGCAGCCCCTTCTTGGTCGGGCTCTGCGCCGTCACGCGATAGGTGACGTCGCCCGAGCCATAGGGCACCGTGTCGTCGTCGAAGGACCGCTCGGCGGCGGTCATGAGGTAGACGAACGGCTGCTGCGACCCGATGCTCCGCTCGACGATGTAGCTGAGCGCGCCCACCCGCGGGGGGTTGGGGCACTTGAACTTCACGCTGAGCGCGCCGCTCTGGTCGAGGCCAACGGTGAACAGGGCCGGCGTGCCGGGCGCCGGTTTGGGCGTGCGATCCGCCGGCGCCGGGATCTGCGCGGCGGTGTAGACCGCCCCGGGGTTGCTCGATCCCTTGGCGAACGAGCGGATCTGCCCGACCTGGGCCGTGGCCTGGGTGCGCATCTCCTTGGCCGCCAACTGGTAGGCTTCATAGAGCGAGTCCGATTGGGACTTCGCCGCGTCGTAGGCCGCCTTCGCATCCGAAGCGGCGGTCGCGAGTGCGTCCAGGGTGACCGGCTGGGTCGGATCCAACCCGATCGAGGCGGCCGCGGCCGTCCAGATGGGCACGTGCGTGTTGACCCAGGCGATGGCTTCGGGGTACTTGATTGGCACCGTGCTCATGATTGTGCTCCTGTGCTGTGATGCGGACGGGGAAGGCGACGACGGGCGCCGCACGAGCGATCTGCTGTTGCTGCGTTCAACATCGTGAACGTCTCCCGCGGACCGCCGGGCGTCCTTCAGAACGCCGACCCCCGCCGGACAGCGGACCACCATGGCCCGCGTCCGAAACCCTCATCGAGTGTCCAAGAGGTCGAGTTGAGCCGGATGGAGCGATGATGACGAAAATATCGAATGCGCGGCCCCGAAAAGTGGGTAGAAGCACGCCCAAACCGGCCTGACGCCCGCGCCAAGCGGTCAACAGGCCTCGTTTTCACATCTGAGAACGCGATTCTCACACCTGAAAAGGGGATTCGCACACCTCAAAACGGAAATCTCAGATGTGAAAACGCGATTCTCACACCTGAAAACGGCAATCTCAGGTGTGAAAACGGGAATCGCACACCTCAAAACGGGAGTTTCAGGTGTGAAAACTGGATTCTCACACCTCAAAACGACAATCTCAGATGTGAAAACGACGTTCCGAGGCCTCAAAACCGGAATGTGTGGGCGGTTCACATCCGCTGGGCGTGCTCGTCGTCGAGGATCTCCTGGACGGTGATGAGCTTGATGATGCGGTTGGTGCGCTTAGCCGCCAAGCACCCGTTTCAGGCTCTGGCGGATCGCGTCGGCGTGCTCGAAGAGGCCGTCGGGGCCGTTGACGGGCAGGCGCGACTCGCACTTGTTGTCGTCGAAGACACCGACGTACTTCCTGCTGCCGTTGAACCACAGTCGGCAGATCGGCTTGCGGTTGTTATCGTCCAGCAGCACGCCGAAGTAGCTCTGGACATCGCGTGCGTGGATGCGTGTTGGCTCGACCAGATCGCGGCAGATGGCCTTGACGATGTAGAGCCCCTGCAACTCCTCGGCGGTCGTCACGATCTCCGGCCCATCGTCTACCGGCTCGGCGGATTCTTCCTTCGGGGCCTCCCGCTCGCTGTTCTGTTCGAGCGCCGAGCGGAGCCGACGATCGACGGCCTCGGTGATGTGCGTGCGCATGGCGGTCTTCGCAAGATTGCGGAACCGTTCCATCGCCTGGGCGGTGAAGCGGCCGTCGTAAATCGGATCGGTCAGCACGCGGACGAATTCGTCGCTGGGGTTCTCGATCTCCTGCTCGAACCGACGCCTGAGTTGGTTGACGTAGCGCAGCCCTTCGGCCTGCTGGAGGATGTGCTCCAGGTCGAACTCGCGCTTGGTCAGCTTCTCCATCTGCGCGACGGTGTCGCGCTTCATGGCCGTCAGCACGAACGTGAGGAACGGGTGCTCGTCGAGCTTGTTGGGCGCAACGAGGTCGGAGTAGAAACGATACACCACGCCATCGGTCAGGATCGCCAGGCGCGCATTGGTGACCGAGAAGTACCGAAAGAGCTGGCCGCTATAGGTGTCTAAAGAAGCGCCGTGCGGCTTGCATTCGATGAGAATCGTCGGCTGCCCGTCACGGCACACCGCGTAGTCGACCTTCTCGCCCTTCTTAATGCCCACGTCGGCGGTGAACTCGGGGTTGACCTCTCTGGGGTTGAAGACGTCGTAGCCCATCGCTTGCAAGAAAGGCAGCACGAGCGCGGTCTTGGTGGCCTCCTCGGTCTCGACCTGCGAGACGACCTGCACGGCCCGTTCGGCCAGCGATGACAATGAAGTCCATAGATCCATGGGCGAACCCCCCTTTCGTCAGCCAGTGTATGGGCGTGGCATCGCCGTGGGGAAGACCCGCCCGCTCTCGCTCGGGGCTCGGATGGAGCGTGCCCCCACGAGCCCACGTCGTCCTCTGCGTTCAATCTTCTTCGTGCGTCCATTCCCCTCGCTCGCGCGAGGGGCTCGTTGATGGGATCGCGCGTTCCCGTGCGGAGCCCATACCCCGTGCGGAGCACCTTAGCGGCTGCGCTGGTGGAACGCCAGGTCGACCCACGCGTCGATGCGGCCGGCCTCCTCGCGGATGAGCATCCAGCGGCGCGTGGCGGCGCGTTGGGCCTGGCGGACGAGCACTCGCGTCAGCATGCTCCGCATGGGGGCTGGGGACACGCGCGCGAGCCAGCGTAAGGGCGGCAGGCCGTAGCGGACGACCATCTCGTCGTCGAGCGACACGAACGCGACGGCCTCGCCCACGTCGCCCTGGCGGCCGCTGCGGCCGAAGAGCTGGCGGTCGACGCGGCGCTCGTGGTTGCGCTCGACGGCGAGGACGAGCAAGCCGCCCGCCTCGCGCGCGTCCTCGTCGAGCTTGATGTCGGTGCCGCGGCCGGCCATGCTCGTGGCCACCGTGATCGCCCCGGCCCGCCCCGCGCCCTCGACGATCGCGGCTTCTTCCGCTTCATGCCGCGCATTGAGAACCTTGCACTGCAACCCACGCTCGGCGAGCAACCCGGCGAGCCGCTCGGAGTCGTGCACGGAGCGCGAGCCCACCAGCACCGGCTGCGACTTGTCGTGGGCGCGACGCGTCGCTTCGGCAACGGCGTCGAACTTCTCGTCCTCGCTCACGAACGTGCGGTCGGGCCGTTCCACTCTCGCGATCGGCCGGTGCGTGGGCACGCGGACGACGCGGAGCCCGTACGTCCGCCACAGCTCGGGGGCGACCTCCCAGCCCGTGCCCGTCATGCCCGCGAGGCTCTTGTACCGCGCAAAATACCGCTGGTAGCTCACGCGCGCGGCGGTGTGGCGGCGCTCGCTGGGGTCGAGTCCTTCTTTCACTTCGACGGCCTGGTGCAGGCCGAGCTGCCACTGGCGGCCCTCGAGCACGCGGCCGGTCGAGCGGTCGACGATCACGACCTCGCGCTTGCCGTCCTTGTTCGGGCGCACGATGTAGTCGTCGTCGCGCCGGTGCAGCACCAGGGCGCTCAGGGCCTGGGAGACCAGCTCCTCGCGGCGACGCGGGCCGGCCCAGAACGAAGGAAGGTCGCGGTTGGGATCGTTCGCCAACTCGGCCAATCGCTCGTGCCCCGCGCGTGTCAGGCTGACGCGGTGCGTCCGCGTGTCGGCCTTGTAGTGGCGATCGGGTTCGAGTTCCCGGGCGAGTTCGATGCCCGCCGCGTACCGCTCGGCGCTGTCGGCCCCGGCGCCATCCCCGGCCGGCAGCGCGATGATCGCCGGCGTGGCCGCCTCGTCGATGAGCACGCTGTCGGCCTCGTCGACGATCGCCGCGTGCAGGCCGCGCTGGACGACCTTGCCGGTCCAGTGATCGGTATCGTCGGCGTGCGTCACGGCATCCAGCACGCTCGCGGCGATGCTGGGCGCGAGCGGCTGGTCGAGCCGATCGCGGAGGAAGTCGAAGATGAACTGCTTGTCGGCGCCGTAGGTGATGTCGAGGTCGTACTGCGCCCGGCGCTCGGCCTTCTTCATGTTCTCTTGCAGCACGCCCACGCGCAGGCCGAGCCGCCGGTACGCGGCCTCGCAGAGCTGCGCATCACGCTTGGCAAGGTAATCGTTGACCGTCGCCACGTGCACGCCGCGGCCCGTCCACCCCGCGAGCGCCGCGGGCAGGACGGCGGTGATCGTCTTGCCCTCGCCGGTGGCCATCTCGGCGACGGCGCCACCGCGCAGCACGAGCGCGCCCATCACCTGCTCGGGATAGAGCGTGAGCCCGGTGGTTCGGCGGATCGCCTCGACGCCCACGGCGTACGCCTCGCGCAGCGCGTCGCTGTCGAGCTTCGAGTTCGTGCGCGCGATGCGGTGGGCATGCTGCCGCGCGGCCTCGATGCGCTCGTCGAGCGAGGCCTCGGTCAGATCCCGCATCGCCCTGGCCGCGTCGAGGATGGCCAGCGCCAGGTCACGCTCGTGCTGGTTCACGCGGCGTCGTGTGACGCGGCCCTGCAGATTCGCCGCGAAGAGGTCCAGGCCCTCGAGCGTTTCCTCGCGCCGCTCTTCACGAGCGAGCGCGGGCCACAAGCGATCGGCCGCGGGCGTGGCCCTCACACTCGGCGCGCCGCCTACCACCAGGTCCGCCCCTCGAAGAACTGGCTGACGCGGCGCAGCCAGCGGACGCCCAGCGGCCGGCTCGGGCCCTCGAGCCGCACCGAGGCGCGAACGCCGGGCGCGGCCGCGGGCGTCGCCTCGGCGAGCTTGAGGTCGACCACGAAGCTCGGCGTTAGCGCGACGGAGCGATCGGTCGTGCGCGGGTCGGTCGTGATGCCGCCGCCGAACTGCGACGCCAGCGACAGGCTCGTGAGCTCCTTCGACCCAATGGGCGCCAGACGCACCACGCCCGCGTCGATGACGTCGCCCGGTGCGCTCGCCAGCCGGACCTTGGCGCGCACCTCGCCGGCGTCCTGCCCGCGGAACACGAACGCGTGGTCGCGGTCGGGCACCATGGCGCGGACCAGCAGGTCGTCCTCGCTGACCACCATGCCCAACGCCGTGCCACGGGCCACCCACGAGCCGATGCGGCCGCGCAGGTCCGCCGAGGTCTGGTCGCTCATGGGCGAGACGATGCCCGAGACCGGCGCCAGCACGACCAGGTTCGCCACGCGCCGCTCGGCCCGGGCGAGTTGCTCTTCGACGACGCGCACCGCCAGGCGGAATTCCTCCTGTTCGGCCGGCGGCCCCTTGAGGGCCGTCCGCAATTGCGTGCGGGCCTGGGCCAGCCGAGCACGCGTCGCCCGCAATTCGGCCCGCAACCCGGGATTCTCGAGCCGCGCGACGATCTGGCCCTCTTCGACGGCATCACCCGGATCGACCAGCAGTTCGGAAAGCAAGCCGCCCTCGAGCGTGCGCAGGCCTTCCATACGCGTCGGCTCGACCGTCGCGACGGCGTACGCCGGCGTGGGCAGCGGCGCGAGCATGATGGGCCCCAGCACGATCGCCAGCGCCGCCAGCGTGATCCCGATGGCCCGGGCCCGGTAGCCCTCGAGCTTGGGGTCGCTGATGAGGAAGCCGGCGGTCTTCGCGATCGGGTAGAGCAGCCAGATCACGCCCATCGCCACGGCGAGCGCGACGCCGAGCGTCAGATACTTGCTGGCGATCACCAGGAGGATGGCGATCGCGATGAACACACGGTACGGCGTCGCGAGCAGGCCGTAGACCGCCAGCAGCCAGCCCTCGCCCAGCGACCGAATGCTCGGCCCGCGCGAGCCCTTGACGCCGAACGCGTAGTACATGATGAGGTGCTTGAGCATCTCGCGCGAGCGCTGCGCGAGGTTGGGCGTGCCGGTCAGGTCGCTGAGGATGTAATACCCGTCGTAGCGCAGCAGCGGGTTGAGGTTGAACAGCAGCGTGCTGACGCCCGAGACGAGCATGACCTGGTAGGCGATGCTCGTCCACACCGGATCGCTGCCGAACGCCCAGTAGAAGACCGCGATCGCCGCCAGCACGCTCTCGGCCAGCACCCCCGCCAGCGACACGCACACCCGCGGCCACATGCGGGCGAACCGCCACGCGCTGCTCGCGTCGCAGTACGGCAGCGGCATGACGTAGGCGATCAGGATCACGCCGATCTCGGTGCTCCGCCCGCCGAAGGCCTTGCATGCCATCGCATGCCCGAGCTCGTGGATGATCCGCAGCACGATGAAAACCAACCCCAGCGTCGCGACCGTCGAGGCCGAGAGCTGCGCCACGGTGTTGAGCTCGTCGCCGAAGCGGTCCGCATTGGCGACAACGAGCGTCAACGCGATCGCGACCATGATGATCCACAGCACCCCCGCCACCGGGCTGAAGAGCACCCGGCACAGCTTCTCGTGCCGCCGCAGGAAGGGCTCGGGGTTCACGATCGGGATGTGCGGGAACATCCACCTGCCCGTTCGCTTCTGGGTTCGCTGCCGCCTGGCCTTTGTGAGCCGTTGCTCGAGCATCTCGGCGTCGAGCGCGCTCTCGCCCAGCACCAGACCGAAGAGCTGGAGCCTGCTGAGCAGGTCGATGACCTCGCGCTGCGTCGGGGCGGCGTCGCCCAGTTGCTCGTTGCACGCTTCCCATGCCTGGTCGACCGTCGTGCGCCCATCGAGCATGCCCAGGAAGAAGTGGGCGCTCTCGCTCAGTCGATAAAACTGCCCGCTGGCCGGATCCTCGACGACGTACGCGATCGTGGGCCCGAAGTGCTGGCGAACCACGCGTGCGTGCGCGCTCAGCTTCGGCGTCGTGGGCCCGACGCGGTACCACATGTCGCTGAACGTCGAGGCGATGTCGCGCCCGCGTGTCCTCGCCGGGGTCTGGGCCATGCCGCCCCCCTACCACCACCAGGCCATCTGGGCCCGGTCGATGAGCGGGCGCGCCAGGCGCACCAGCGGGGTGGTCCAGCCCGAACGGACGCGTGCGCGGCCGGTCATTCCGGGCTTGAGCCACGCCGGACTGTCGCCGGCGATTTCGGCCTCGACGAGGTACACGTTGCCGCCCTGGATGGCCTCGGCCTGCGGGTTCACTCGAACGAGCCGCAGGTCGATCCGATCGTCGGGCCGGGCTCGGGGTGCAAACGTGCCATCGATTTCCTCGGCGTCGTCGTTGTTCAGCCGTTGCTGCGCGGCGCCGATGTCGCGCTCGGGCACGCGCAGGATCACGACGCTCCGCTCGCCCACGATCCTCACAAGAGGCGTGTCGGGGGAGATCGGGGCGTCGAGCCACGGCTCCAGGTCGGCCCCGGCAACCCGACCGTCGATCGGGGCACGGATGCTGGCACGCTCGATCTGGTACTTGAGCAGGTCGATCTGTGGTTGCAACTCGTTGAGGCCCTGCGTGAGTACCTCGGCCTCTTCCATCTGGCCGCGAGAAAGGCTCGTCTCTCGCTGCGAGCGCTGGGCGGCGTACTGGGCTTCGAGTTGCAGCAGATTGGCCTCGCGGTCGGTCGTGTCCATCCGCGCGATCACCTGCCCCGTGGTCACGAGGTCGCCGGGCTTCACGCCAACCCACGCCAGGTAGCCCTGGAACGGCGGGGTCAGCGCCCGCTGGCTGGCGGGCTGGGCCTCCGCGTCGGCACTCACGATGTCGGGGATCGGCAGCGCCGCGAGCACGACGAACACCAGTAGCGCGAGCACGCCCACGAGCTTCAGCAGCGTGTGGCGCGGACCGACGATCGCCGACCCCAGGTCGCGCACGCGATCCCGCGAAACCGCCAGGATGCCGCGATCGGCCAGCCGCCGCGTCCACACCGCCGGCCCGATGAACTCGGCAACCAGACGAAGCAAGCCCAGCGAGCCGGCGGGGAACGGATCGTCGGCGTCACGCTCGAGCACGGCCACGCCAACAAGATCACCATCGACACGGAGCGGCAAGCTGACGATGCTCGATGGCCCGAAGCTCCTGGACAACTCGCCGTGCGCGCGCACGACGCGTCGTTCGGCGGGCGCCAGGTCGTCGCTCTGTGGGAATACGACCTCGATGTCCTGGTCGGCGCACTCGTCCATCGCGGCCTCGAGCGCCTCGACGGCCGGGTTGCGGCGATCGATCGTGTCGGCGCCGCTGATGGCCACGGCTCGGATGTCGTGTCCCTGCACCAAACCGACGGACACGCGCGAGCAGCCGAAGCGGCGGCGCAGCTCGTCGCAGAACAGGCTGGCCATCGACGCCGCCGACGCGCCGCGCTGGGCGGCGTCGAGCATCTCGAGCGTCTCGCGCAAGCGTGCGGTCCGCTCGGCCTCGGCCAACGCCCGCTGGCTCCACAAGAAGCCCTCGAACCCCTCGGCCGCAACGAGCAGCGACTTCTCGGCCAGGTCATTGGCCTTTTCGGCTACCGGCGTGAGCACCACGCACGCGCCCTCGGCCTGGCCGAGGGCCATCAGGGGCACGGCCGTCGCACGGTGCGTGGCCTGGGCGTGGTAGAGCGAGCCGCTGTTGACCGTCACGCTCTCGCTGATGGTGCCCAGGGCCCCGGTCTGCTCGGCCTGTGACGCCGCGCGATCGGCGAGCGCCGAAAGCCGAGCCAACAGCTGCGCATCGGCGCGGAGCTGCTCGGCCAGCCTCTCGCCGCCGGGCGCGTGCAACGCCGCGAGCCCGCCCGCTCGCTGCTGCCCGGGACGAATAAACGCCATGCCCACCTGGGCGCGCGACAGGGCGCACAGCCGCTCGAGCAACCCCTGGAGGTACTCGCCCAAGGCCTGCTGCGCACCGGGCGCGCCGGCGCCCGAGCCCTGGGCGGCGGGTGAGCCACCGGGGGTCGATCGGCCGGGCAGGGACGGGTTGGTTGATGCGGACGTCGAGGCGCTCATGCGGTCGCCGGGCCTCCGGGGCCGCCCGTCCCAACCTGCCTTGTGGTCGGGCGGGGGCCGCGTTGTGTTCGAGCCAATGCGGCGGGCCGCCTTACTCGCTCAGGCGGGGGCCGTCGCCACCCTCGGCGCCGGCCGCGGGGGCCTGGCCGCGGTTGATCTGGATCTCGCCGTTGCGCTCCTCGTACTGGCGGACCATCTGGCCCATGGAGATCGCCAGGCGCTTGGCGCCGGCCCAGTTGGTCACGATGCGGCTGCCGACGCTGAAGTTGAGCACGGGCTTGCCGTCGTTGCCCTGCATGGGCAGGTTCATGCCGAAGTCCAGCACGACCTCGTCCTGGGTGGTGCTGCTTCGGATGGTGTTGGCGTAGGTGGTCTGCATCTTGCTCTCGTCGATGCGGAGCTGGACCTGCTGCTGTTGGTTCTCGGCCATGGAAGTCGTGTCCTTTCTGATGGGATTCGGAGAGGTCTCTCTCGACGCGTTCCGGAGGGAGCCGCCAATTGTCGTGTTCGGGCAAATATCACGGGATGGGCCAAGACGGCCCAACGGCTCAAATCGGGATCTGTCAGGCGTTCGCCCCGCTCGGGCCCCGGACGTTCCGGGCTCCCTCGGGCGGCCAAGTCTATTGGTGCCGACCCGGATTGTCATGCCCGGCGCGGCGGCGTTTCGGCCCCGGCGGGTCCCTGGCCCCCAGTTGCTGGGTGGCCCCCGCCGGGCCGATCGGGTCGGCCGCCCATCGGTACGTTCGGACGCGGGCCGGGGTTTCGGGGGCGTGGCGACATTCTGCTCGATCGGCCGGCCGCCCGCCGTGGCTATCGCGACCCCTGATCGGAGGGCCGCGGCTCGCCGGTGCCCGCCCGATTCGGAGGGGGCACGACCACCGTCGTCGTGCCGGGCTCGCTCTGGCTCCCGGTGCTCTTGGGCTTGCGCAAGGCCCGTGCTTCCTCGGCCGACAGGGGCGCCCGCGACGCGCCGAGCATCAGCATCAACCAGCCCTTCAACGGCATGCGTCCCATGCGGTCCTCCCGCCCCCTGCACCGAGTCGAGTCGGGTCGAGCCGGGTCGAGCCAACTCGAGAACATCGTTGCCCGGTTGGTCCCCGCCGGCCACCGGGCGCTTGCCAAGCCGATCGTGGCCCGCGGTATTCCGCCGCGCCCGCGCGCGAACGCGGCACGCGTGGGCGTTCCCGCGCGTGCCGTCGTGCGATGCGTTGTGGAGTGGCTATCGAGTCAGCCGGCCTGGCCCTTGCCCTTGGCGGTCTGGGCGTCCTTGAGCTTCTGGGCGTCCTCGATGGTCAGGCTCTCGCCGCCATCGCCCCCACCACCACCGCCCTGCCCGCCTTCGCTCGTCGACGGCGCGCTGGCGGGGTTCTGGCCGCCAACGGTCCCGAAGTTGAACTGCTTCTCGTCGCTCCAGTCGCTCAGGACGTTGTTGGTCAGCCGCGTGGCCACCTGGTAGCCGACCCACGTGAGCCCGCCGGGCACGTTGGTGTCGGTCCAGCTCTTCTCGGCGGTGGTGTCCTGGTACTGGAAGCTGGTGACCACGCCATCGACGGTTCGGTAGCGCCGCTGGATGACGAAGACCGAGCCCTGGCCCTTGTTGGCCTCGAAGGTGAGCACGAGCCTGCCGTTGGTCGTGCTGCGGAGCGCGAGCATGGTGGGCACGGGCGCCTCGGTGCGGGGCGTGGGGTCCTTGGGCTTGGGGATGCTGGCGATGGTGTACACGCCCTGGTTCTCGGTGGCCTTGGCGAAGCCCTCGATCTGGACGACCAGGCCGCCGACGACCTTGCGCAGGCTCGCCAGCTTGGCATCCTTGATTGCTGTCTGGTTGAGCGATTCTGTACGGATTGCCGCGGCGCTCGCCAGGGCGGCCTGGGCCTCGGTCAGCTTGAGTTGTGCCGCGGCAATTTGTTCCGGGGTGGTGCCGATGGTCGGCGGCACGCCGTTGGCGGCCCAGATGGTCAGGTGCTGGCTGCTCCAGTCGATGAGCCCCTGGTCGGTGTCCGGCAGTCGTGGCATGGTGATGCCCTTTCGTTGGGAGACGCGACCGCCAGGCCCCGCCCCTGCGTCTACCCCGCCGGCCCGCCCGATGCGTCGAGCGATCCCCGCCGGGGTCAGAGAGTTCATCGTCGGCCCGCGGGGGCGGCTGGTCGGTCCCGGTCACGAGGAGGTCCCCGGCCGGTGGCGCCGGACCAGCAGGTCGCGCAGCTCGCGGGTGTGCCGCCGGCTCACGGCGAGCTCCTGTCCGGCGATCATCACCGTGCACCGGCCCGAGTCGGTGCGGATCTCCTCCACGTGCGGCAGCGAGACCAGCAACGAGCGATGGATCCGCACGAAGCCAGCCTCCCGCCACTCGGCCTCGAGTGTCGTCAGCGGGGTGCGCAGCAG
>JAUHYE010000033.1 GCA_030426395.1 Phycisphaerae bacterium | reverse complement strand
TCCACGACACCTACGAGGACCTCGTCGCCGATCCCGAGATCGACGCGGTCTACATCCCACTCCCCCCGAGCCTGCACGCACGCTGGGCGGTCGCGGCCATCGAGAACATCAGGAACCCCGCGGCCGTGGCGCTGCTGGTGCTCAAGCGGACGGACCATTGCCTGATCGTGGGTGAGGGCGCGAAGCGATTCGCGATCGCCAACGGATTCAAAGAAGAAGACCTGATGACCGACGGAACGCGGGCCCTGTGGCTGCGGTGGAAGGCCAACCTCGGACGCGACGACGACTGGCTGAACGACGACGAGATGGACTGGGACCCGCGCGATGACATGAATAACGGGCGGGGTCCGATCGGGAAGAACGAGATCGGCGACGAACTGAAGAAGCTCGCCGCCGATCACGACGTGCAGTGGCGTGGCGGCGTGCCGTACACGACCGGCACGATCAACTGCTGCGCGGTGGACGGCAACGGCGACCTGGCCAGTTGCACGACCACCAGCGGCCTGAGCTGGAAGATCCCCGGGCGCGTGGGCGATTCGCCGATTACCGGGGCGGGGATGTATTGCGACAACGACGTGGGGGCCGCGGGCGCGACGGGGCGGGGCGAGGCGGTGATCCTGAATTGCGGCGGCTTCAGCGTGGTGCGTGCGATGGAGCGTGGGCTGACGCCCAGCGAGGCGTGCCTGGAGGTCGCTGGCGACATCGTCCGCCGCACGAAGGAGAAACGGCTGCGTACCCAAAAAGGTCGCGTCAACTTCGACGTGAAGCTGTACGCCGTGCGGAAGGACGGGGCGTACGGGGCGGCGTCGATCATGCCCGGCGGGCAGTTTGCCGTGTGTGATGAGCGGGGGAACCGGCGGGAGGCGTGCGCGTCGGTGTACGAATAGAAAGAACCACGGGACGTGCCCGTGGTTCTGAAGTTTGGACTTCTACTCTCTACCTGTCTTCTCCCTCGCCGCAGATCGGGCTCCGTCCGGCAAGGCGAAGCTTCCTTCAGCAGCCCGCGTCAAACTCGTTCTGGAACGCCAGGAAATCGAAGATCGTCAGCTCGCCGTCGCCGTCGAAGTCGGCGGCCAGGTCGCCGGCGTCGAATTCGTTCTGGAACGCCAAGAAATCGAAGATCGTGAGTTCGCCGTCGCCGTCCATGTCGGCGCGGCAGGGCGGGGCCATGAACGTGCCCTGGCCGAAGCTGACGGGCACGTCGACGCACCAGATGCTGACGGCGTGCCAGCCGTCGATGGTCACGCCGTCGGGCAGGTCAATAGTCAGGCTGCCGCCAGCGAAGGGCATGCCCAGGAGTTGCGGACCCACTGCGATACCGCTGGCGAAGCTGCCCTCGTCCTCGCCCAGGTAGACGCGGACGTCCAGGCCGCGGCCGTCGAAGAAGAAGTCGTCGATGCGGATGGTCGTGTCGTCGACCACGACGACGGTGCCGCGCACGCCGTGGGAGAGGGTGCTGAGCTCGGCCGTCCAGCCCGGGGCGGGGGCCTGGGCCAGGGCGGGTACGGCGCAGGCAACGGCGGTGAGGGTGGCAATCAGGCTGGCGGGGGTGCGGGACATGTCTCTTCCTTTCACGGGGTCGATGGGCCGGCTCGGGCCGAACTGTCTGGATGGGTCGGACCCTGGCGAAGATCCTTGCGCCCTCGGATACGGAAAATCTGGTGGTGGCGTTGCGATCCGGGGGATCGGTGTCAATCTGGGAAAACCAGGAGCCAGTCGATCGCCCACCACAACGCGAAGGGGAGCAACAACGGCCCCGGCATGAGCAGCCAGAGCCACCAGGGGGTGCCCTGGTGGTGGCGGTCGCACCACCGCAACCAGAGCGTGTAGGCCAGCAGCAGCACCAGGAAGGGCCACAGAACGACAGAGCCCAGGAAGCCCAGGATGGCCAGTCCGGACGTGACGTCGAGCACCATGAACTCGTTTGTCTCGACGTGGAAGTGGTAGCCAGCCTGCCACGGCAGGGCCCTCTGCCAGAACACAGCGGCGACGCAATTAACGAGCAGAGGCAACAGCGGCAGGGCCGAGAGCAACGCCAGGGCCCAGTAGGAGTGCAGGAAGGCAAGCCGTCGCTGGCGGCGGTCGCGCAGATCGTCGCGTCCGGTGGCATCGATCCCGCACTCGGGGCAAGGGGCGAAGCCGTCGAGGCCCGCCAAATCGTAACCGCAGCGCGGGCACCGTGTCTTGCGAGCGAGTGTGGTGAGCCCCAGGCCCATGGGTGGCGCCTCCGGGTGGACCCTACGCGACGCCGGCGAGCTCGGGTGCCACGCCCATCGCGTCCTCGAGCACGCGCCGCCAGAGGGCCTCGAGCTTGGCATCGCTCACGGGCACCGCGACGCCGAGTTCCTGGGCGTAGGTCGAGACGCGCAGCTCCTCGCACATCCAGCGGTACTCTGCCAGGGCGGGGCAGCGGTCCATGGCCTCCTGCGCGGCGTCGGCACCCAAACCCAGCACGCGGCGGCGGCGCTGCTCGTGGTGTGCGATGGCGACCATCGCGCGGTGGTCGCGGTCGATGGCCGTGCCGCGGAGCTTGTCCAGGCGGAGCCGGTCGGCGTCGAGGTAGCGCGGCAGGCGAGCGAGCCACTGCGGTGGTGTGCACGAGAGGAAGCCCGCGGGCGTGAGGGCGCGCACGTGCTCGGCGATGTCCGCGGCGGCGGGCTGCTGGGGTGGTGGGAGATTGCCCTCCGTGCGCGCGCGGAGGCGCACGGCGCGGGCGAGGATCTTGTCGGCGAGCTTGACGGCCTTGTCGGCGGCCTTGCCAAGATCGCCCAGGCCATCCTCGATCGCCGCGTCCATCTCGTCCTTCGTACGCGGTAACGGCCTGCCCTCCATGAACGCCATCTCGGCAACGAGCGCGAGCAGGTCGTCCTTGAGCTGCGACGACGCGCCAAGCACCGCGTAGGTGGCGAGCAGGCCGTCCATCGCGGGCAGCTTCTCGACCTGTTGCTTCAGCGCACGGCGCGCGGCGAGCATCATCAGCCGACGCACGCCGCGGCGGTTGACGGCCTCCGCGGCCTCGGGGCGTTCGAGCATGGCGGTGCGCACGGAGTCGCCCATGTCGACAACCGCCGGGTAGGCAACAACGTGGACACCCGGGCGGCGGATCTCGAGTTGCTCGGGCAGCCTGCCAAAGTCCCACGCTGTGATGCCGCGGCGGTCGGGCCAGCGTTTGTCGGCCTTGAGCAGCGCATCACGCAGGCGGTTGGAGAGTCGGGCTTTGAGGCCCATCAGGTCACGGCTCTGGGCGAGTTCGTGGCCCTTGCCGTCGATGATGCGGATGTTCGGGCGTGTGTGCTCGGGGACTGCGGCCGAAGCGAGTTCGTTCGGATCGACGTCGACGCCGATGAGTTTGGAGACGTATGTTGCCAGCGCCTCGGCCAGCATCGGAGGGTCGGGCTCGTTCTTCGTCTCGCTGTTCGCGTCGGCGAATTCCTGGGAGACGATCTTGGCGTCGATGTTGCGGCGCACGGCCTTCGGCAGCGCTCGAAGCATCGCCTGCGCACGCTCGGCGAGCAGGCCCGGCACCATCCAGTCGAGGTCGCTCGTGCGCAGGCGGCCCAGGGCCTCGATGGGCACGTTGACCGTCACGCCGTCGTCGGCCTCGCCGGGCTCGAAGCGATAGGTCAGCGGTAAGCGCGTGCCCGAGACCTCGGCCTTGTCGGGATACTTCTGCGGCGTGATAGCCGACGCGTCGCTCAGCAGCAGGTCGCCGGTGGTCATGGTCAGGCGGCCCGGCTCCTTCTTCTCGACCTGGCGTCGCCATGTCTCGAAGCGTTCGGCGGTCCACACGTCGTCGGGCAAGCGCTTCTCGTAGAAGGCGAAGCGGCGCTGCACGTCGGCGACCAGGTCGCGCCTTCGGGCCTTGTCCTCAAGCGTGCGCAGCTCGTCTTGCAGTTGCTTGTTGGCTTCGAGGGCCTTGGCGTCGGTCTTGAGCTGGCCGTCGACCAGCCCGTGGTGGATGAACAACTCGCGCGCTTCGGCGGGGTTCACGCGGCCATAGTCGACGCGGCGCTTGGCGATGATCTCCAGGCCAAAGAGCGAGACGCGCTCGAAGGCGTAGACCTTGCCACTGCCCGCCCGGAAGTGGGGGTTGTCGTAGGTGCGCTTGCAAAGGTCGCCGGCGACCTGCTCGATCCATGTCGGTCGCACCCGTGCGCAGGTGCGTGCGAAGAGCTTGGTGGTGCGCACGAGCTCGGCCGACACGATCCAGTCGAGCGGGGGCGCGTCCTTGCGTTTGGCGCCTTCCACGATCGCGCTGCTGGGATGGATGACGAAGCTCTGGCCGACGCCCTGGAACTCCTTCTTCTCGCCCTTTTTGCCGATGCCGCCGAGAAAGCCGGCGAGGATGGCCTTATGGATCTCGCTGAACGTCGCGGGCTTGCTGTTGACGTGGTAGCCCATCTCGACCATGAGGCCGCGGAGTTGCTTCTGCGTGTCGATCCACTCGCGCATGCGCGTAAAGCTGAGCATCCGGCTGCGGCACAGGTTGCCCAGCCGGCCGGTGGTGATGTTGTTGCGCCCGCCATGGGCGATCTCCCAGAGAGTCCAGTACGCCAGGAAGTCGCTTTCGGGATGGTCGTACTCGGCGTGCAACGCGTCGGCCTTGTCGCGCTGGTCGAAGGGGCGCTCGCGCGGGTCCTGCACGCTCAGCGCGCTCGCGATGACCAGGACCTCGTTGAGGCAATCTTCGCGTGCGGCGGCGATGAGGATGCGGCCGATGCGCGGGTCGATAGGCAGGCGGGCGAGCTCGCGGCCGATCTTGGTGAGGTTGTGCTCCTCGTCGATGGCGCTCAGCTCGCGCAGGGTTTGCAAGCCGTCGAGCACGGCCCGCCGGTCGGGCCGCTCGAGCAGCGGAAAGTCGTCGATGTCGCCCAGCTTCAAAGCCTTCATCTGAAGGATCACGCCGGCGAGGTTCGTGCGGACGATTTCGGGATCGGTGAAGCGTGGACGCGAGTCGTAGTCGTCCTCGCTATACAGCCGAACGCAGATGCCCGGGCCGACGCGGCCGCAGCGGCCGGCACGCTGGTCGGCCGAGGCGCGGCTGATGTTCTCGATGGGCAATCGCTGCACGCGCGTGCGCGGGCTGTAGCGGTTGAGGCGGGCGAGGCCAGGGTCGACGACGAACCGGATGCCGGGCACGGTGATGCTTGTCTCCGCGACGTTGGTCGCGAGCACAATGCGGCGGCCGGCGCCGGGCCTGAACACGCGGTTCTGCTCTTCGGCGGAGAGTCGCGAGTACAGCGGCAGAACGCTGCGCTGTGCGTCCTTTCCCTTCTCCAGGCTCTTGGTGACCTCGCGGATCTCGCGCTCGCCCGGCAGGAATACGAGCACGTCGCCCTGGCCCTCGCGGCAGACGTTGTTCACGGCATCGACGGTCGCCTTGACCAGCTCGCGCGTGTCGGTCAGGTCGACGCCGGGAGGCTCGTAGCGGACATCGACCGGGTAGGTCCGGCCCGAGACCTCCAGGATCGGCGCATCATCGAAGTGGCGGCTGAATCGCTCGGGGTCGATGGTCGCGCTGGTGACGATGATGCGCAGGTCGGGCCGGCGGGGCATAAGCCGCTTCAGGTAGCCCAGCAGGAAGTCGATATTCAGGCTGCGCTCGTGCGCCTCGTCGACGATGATGGTGTCATACTTGTCCAGCCAGCGGTCGCGCTGGGTCTCGGCCAGCAGCACGCCGTCGGTCATGACCTTGACGGCGGTGTCCTCGCCGTGGCGCTCGTCGAAGCGGACCTGGTAGCCAACCAGCCCGCCAAGCTCGACGCCCAACTCCTCGGCGATGCGGGCCGACACGCTGCGGGCCGCGATGCGGCGCGGCTGGGTGTGCCCGATGAGACCGCCCGCCCCGCGGCCGAGCCCCAGGCAGATCTTGGGCAACTGCGTGGTCTTGCCCGAGCCGGTCTCGCCGCAGACGACGACGACCTGGTTGTCGCGGATGGCCTCTTCGATCTCGGCCCGGGCGGCGAGGACGGGAAGGTCGAGGTCGAAGCTCGGTTGCGGGATGGCGGCGAGCCGCGTGGCGCGTCGATCGGCCGACATCTCGATGCGGTTGCGGAGCTGGGTGAGGCGGGTCTCGGCTTCGCCGGTCTCGAGGCCGTGCGAGAGCTTGTCGCGCAAGGTGCGCAGCTCACGCCGCAGCCGGCGGCGGTCGGCCAGCATCACGCCGTTCAGGGCGGCGATCTGCTCCTTAATCTGTTCGCGCAGCGGTGGCATCGGGAACGGTGATTGTAGATGCCAGGGGATTGGGGGCCGATGCCGAGGCCCTAGCGGCGCGGGTTCCGCCCCGTGCGCGGCCTGGCCGGCGTGCGCGTCGGGCCGCCCCGGCGCGGGGGTGGCGTGGGTTCGGGGTCGGCTTCTGGCTCGGGTTGTGCGTGCGGCTCGGGCGGTTCGATCGCGGCTTCGCCCGTCGAGCTCTCCTCGTTGGCGCGGGCGAAGACCAGCCGGCCCGCCGAGGTCTGCAGCGTGCTTCGCACCGTCAGCGTCACGCGCTCGCCGATCATCGAGCCGCCGTCCTCGGCCACGATCATCGTGCCGTCGTCCAGGTAGCCAACCGCCTGGCCCTCCTGCTCGCCCGCCCGGAGCAGGTGCACCTCGATCCGCTCGCCGGGCATCACCGTCGACCGCATCGACTGGGCGATGGTGTGCAGGTTCAGCACGCGCACGCCGTGGATGTTGGCCGCCCGTTCGAGCCCGCTATCGGTCGTGATGATGGTCGCCGGCGTGCGCTGGCCCATCTCGATCAGGGCCTGGTCGACCTCGGCGGCGTGCTGGGTCACCGCCTCGACGCTGACCTCGATGGCGCTCGAGCGTTGCAGCCGCCGCACGGCGTCGAGCCCGGCCCGGCCGCGGCTGCGCTTGAGCTTGTCGTGGCTGTCGCTCAGGCGTTGGAGCTCGTCAAGAACGAACTGCGCGACGATCAATCGGCTCTGGAACAGCCCCGTCTCGGCCATTGCCACCACGCGCCCGTCGATGAGCGCGCTGCTGTCCAGCAGCCAAGGCTGTGGCCCGCGGATCTGCCGGCTGAACTCGACGTAGGGGATGACGAGCCTGAGGTCGTCTTGTGTCTGCAGCACGGTCACGATGGCCAGGTACGCCAGGCCGATGCCCAGCAGGATCTTGCCCATGGCCATCAACTCGCGGGCCTCTATGCCCCAGGCCTGGATGACCACGTCGATCACGGTCCACAGGATGAGCGTGGCCGCCGTCGCGAGCACCAGGCCCACGAAGATGCTCACGAGGGTGGCGATCTTCTTGCGCGGGGTCAAGAGGTCGATCGAGATCGCGACGGCCCCGATGATCGCCGCGCCGATCATGATCATCCACCAGTAGCCGGCCAGGTTGTCGCTGCCGCGCTCGGTGGGCAGCGGCGGCCGCAGGATGAACAGCGTCGCCACGGTCAAAAACAACGCGAAGAAGCCCACGCGGACGATGGTGACCAGAAGGTGCTGCTGGCGTTGCTGGCTCTCGATGGGGTCCGGGGTGGGCGGCATGGCGGGGCGTGGGCTCCGGGAGATCGGAAGGAAGGGCGATCCCCTTCCATCGACCATACGTCCCCGGCGGGCTCTATGTTGCCCTTTGGCGCAGCGTCCGGTATCATCCCGGCCTTGGTCCAAGTGCTGCCAGGCCGCTACACGCGTCCGAAAGCACCCTGGACCGATACCCCCCCACGGAGTGGGTGGGGCCCTTGGTTGGTGGCCGGGCCCGGTGCGCGGGTGGCCTCGTGAACCGGGTCAGGGCCTGACCGCAGCAGCCCTAAGCGGCGGTTGCCCGGCGCCGCCGGTGTCCTGGCCACCAACCAGCGGCCCCGTAAAGGGGCCGCTTTGGTTGGTGCTTATTGGTCGCTTCGCCAGCGGGGCCTTGCGCGGGCTGACGCCCGACGCGGGTGGTGTTGAACGCACGTTTCTGGCACTTCGCCGCTCGGCGGAGCCGGCCCGAAGACGGGACGGCTGCGCCAGCGCTCGCCCAATTGGGGTGTTCTTGAGCGCTCCCTTCGGTCGCTTGCGGCCTACCGGCCGGGCCGCTCAGCGGCCGCGCCGGAGCATGCGCTGTCGCTCGAAGACTCGCTCGGCGGATGCTCCGTCGCAATCAACAGTGCTGTCGGACACGCGCCGCTGCATGGCGACGGGGCATCCGCCCAAGCCCGTCTTCGGGCGCAGGGCGCATGTCCCGGCGCGGCGGCTTCTGCCGCCCGGGCGTTAGCCCGCAAGCGAGCAACGCGAGCGCCTAAGAACACCCATCCCGGTATCACAATCATCGATCAAACCGGCCCCCGGCTCCAGCAAACAACGATCAGGACCGAGAACATCGCCCCGACGCGCAATTTCGGCCGATTTTGGCCCCAAACCCCCCTGGCGACAGCGCCAGGCCCCTTCGGATCGCGGATTGGTCCTGTGCGATCCCGGATCACACCTGTGCGATCGCGGATTTGTCCTGTGCGATCGCGGATTTGTCCTGTGCGATCCCGGATCACACCCGTGCGATCGCGGATTTGTCCTGTGTGATTCCGGATCACACCTGTGCGATCGCGGATTTGTCCTGTGCGATCGCGGATCACACCCGTGCGATTGCGGATTTGTCCTGTGTGATCCCGGATCACACCCGTGCGATTGCGGATTTGTCCTGTGTGATCGCGGATCACACCTGTGCGATCGTGGATTTGTCCTGTGCGATCCCGGATCTCTGACGAGGAATCCCGGATCACTCATGAGCGATCGCGAATCACGCATGACAATTCCTGGAGCTTTCATGACACATCCGCGATCCGTCATGCCGGACCGCGGTGCCGGGGGCCGCGAAGTCCCCTTGCACCGCCGGGCGATTTCCGGTATGCTGTCCATCGCCCACCCCATCGGAGGAGCCCGCCATGCCCACCCGCCCGCTCGGGTCCATCACGCTCCGCCCCGCCCCGTCGCTGCTGGCCGTTGCGGGGCTGGGCCTGGTCGCGACGGCCGCGCGAGCCCAGAGCGATCCGCTCGCCGAGCCGTTCCCCGCGGTGCTGGAGTTGTCGGACCTGGACGGGGAGATCGGATTCACGATCCACGGCATCGCCTCGGGCGACGGCAGCGGCACGTCCGTGGCGCCGGCGGGGGACGTCAACGGCGACGGCATCGGCGACATCATCATCGGGGCGCACGGCGCCGATCCGGGGGGGCGGTCCGTCGCGGGATCGAGCTTCGTGGTCTTCGGGCGCAGCGCCCCCGGGGGCGTGGCCTTCCCAGCGACCCTCGAGCTGGCCACGCTCGACGGCGCCAACGGCTTCCGCGTCAATGGCGACGAAGCGGGATCGGTCAGCGGGACTTCGGTCGCCGCCGCGGGCGACGTCAACGGGGACGGCGTGGGCGACCTCATCATCGGGGCGTTCCGGGCCACCCCCGACGGTCGCACGGAGGTGGGCAAGGCCTACGTGGTGTTCGGCCGCGATGCCGCGGCCGGGGTGGTGTTCCCCGCCGAGGTCGAGCTGGCCGACCTCGACGGCGCGAACGGCTTCCGCCTGGACGGCATCGATCCCGGCGACCAGTGCGGCCTCTCGGTCTCCGCGGCGGGCGACGTGAATGGCGACGGGGTTGGCGACCTGCTCATCGGCGCTCGCGGGGGCGATCCCGGTGGGCGCTCGGCGGCCGGTGAGACCTACGTCGTCTTTGGCCGCGACGGCGGCGGTTTTCCGGCCGCCCTGTCGCTGGCCGCCCTGGATGGAACCAACGGTTTCCGTTTGGACGGCAACTTCGAGATCGGCGGGAGCGGCACGTCCGTGGCCGCGGCGGGCGACGTCAACGGCGATGGCGTGGGCGACATCATCATCGGGGCCCCCTCGGCCGTCCCGAGCGTCGCGTACTACGTTGGGCAGAGCTACGTCGTGTTCGGTCGGGATGCCGCCCTGGGCGCGTCCTTCCCCGCGTCGATCGAACTGGCGGACCTGGACGGGGCGACCGGCTTTGCCATCACTGGCATCACCGACTTCGACCGCAGCGGCCGCTCGGTGGCCTCGGCGGGCGACGTCAACGGTGACGGCATCGACGACGTGATCATCGGGGCCCCCAACGCCCTGCGATCCGCGCTGGCAAGGATCGGCGAGAGCTACGTCGTGTTCGGCCGGGCCTCGGCCTTTCCCGCGTCGATCGAACTCGCGGACCTGGACGGGTCCAACGGCTTTCGCCTGGTGGGCGCCGACTCCGGAGAACAAGCCGGGTTCTCGGTTGCTTCGGCCGGCGACGTCAACGGCGATGGCGTCGGGGACCTCATCATCGGGGCCGACGGCGGCCGGCCGCATGGATTGCCGTATGCAGGACAGAGCTATGTGGTGTTCGGCCGCGTCGCGAGCGAGGCCGGCCCCTTCCCCGCGATCCTGGAGCTCACCTCCCTCGACGGAACAACGGGCCTGCGCCTGGAGGGCCTCGACGAAAGGGACTATACCGGAACCTCGGTCGCCTCGGCCGGCGACATCAACGCGGACGGCGTGGGAGATCTGCTCATCGGCGCTCCCCACGCCAATCCGGGCGGCCGCGACAATGCGGGCGCAAGCTACGTGGTGTTCGGCCGGGACCTGACGCCGTGCCGGGCGGATCTGGATGGCGACGACACGCTGACCATGTACGACTTCATGGCTTTCCAGAACCTCTTCGACGCGATGCACCCCCGCGCCGACTTCGACGGCGACGGCGACTTCACGATCTTCGACTTCCTCGCCTTCCAGAACGCGTTCGACGCCGGGTGCGACTGATCAGGCGCCACCGTGCCGTCCGGCACCGCGGGCTCTTGACGCCGAAGCATCCGCCGAGCGAGTCTTCGAGCGACAGCGCATGGGGGAGGCGCGGCCGCTGAGCGGCCCGGCCGTTAGGCCGTAGCGAGCCCGCGAGCGTTCAAGACAAACTACTCATATCGATCACGAACCGGTACTTCACGTCGCTCTTGAGCATCCGCTCGTACGCCTCGTTGATCTGGTCCATGCGGATCAGCTCGATCTCGCACTGGATGTTGTGCTCGCCGCAGAAGTCGAGCATCTCCTGGGTCTCGGCGATGCCGCCGATGAGCGAGCCGGCGATCTGGCGGCGGGGCATGAGCAGGCCGAAGATCTGCAGCGGCTGGGGGTTGGGCGGCGCGCCGACGACCGCGAGCGTGCCGTCGACCTTCAAGAGGTTCAGGTAGGCGTTGAGATCGTGGTCGGCGCTGACGGTGTCCAGAATCAGGTCGAAGCTGCCCGCATGGGCGGCCATCTGGCTCTCGTCCTTGGAGATCACGACCTCGTCGGCGCCGAGCTTCTTGCCGTCCTCGACCTTGCCGGGGCTGGTCGTAAAGAGCACGGTGTGCGCGCCCAGGGCGTGGGCGAACTTGACGCCCATGTGCCCGAGCCCGCCCAGGCCGACGATGCCGACCTTCTTGCCCTTGCCCGCGCCCCATCGCTTGAGGGGCGAGTACGTCGTGATGCCCGCGCACAGCAGCGGCGAGGCGGCGGCGGGGTCGAGGTTCTTCGGCACGCTCAGCGTGAACGCCTCGTCGCACACGATGCGCTGGCTGTAGCCGCCGTAGGTCATCCCACCGAGATGCTTGTCCTCGCTGCTGTAGGTCATCGTCATGCCGTTCTCGCAGAACTGCTCGAGGTCCCGCTTGCAGTTGTTGCACTCGCGGCACGAATCGACCATGCAGCCCACGGCGGCCAGGTCGCCCTCCTTGAACCGCGTGACGCCCGAGCCCACCCGCGTGACGCGGCCGAGGATCTCGTGCCCCGGGACGACGGGGTAGGTAGTAAAGCCCCAGTCGTTGCGGGCGACGTGCAGGTCGCTGTGGCACACGCCGCAGTAGAGGATCTCGATCTCGACGTCCATCGGCGTCGGCTCGCGGCGCTGGATATCGAAGGGGCCAAGCGGCGTGGTGGCGGACTTGGCGGCGTAGGCCTTGGTGGGGGTCGTCATCGTTGGTTCTCCTCGGGAATCTAATAACCGTAGTCGGCGGCGTCATAGAGCGAGTCGTCGCCAGGGTTGGCGGCCTGATGCTGGAGGTAGGCAGCCGCGCCCATAGGGGCGCCGACCAACGCCAGCGTGAGCAGGGCGGGGGCCCACCAGCGTTTAAGCCTCGGAATGAATACGGCCGCGACCGCTGCACCGAGGGCCGAGAGCAGCACGCACACGAGCGCGGCGTTGGCCAGGTCTGGCGCACCCAGCGTGCGGCCGACGAGCAGCCAGGAGCCGATGGCCATCGCCACCAGCACGCCCACGCCACGCAGCGCGACGCGGCCGGCGGAGTTGCCGACGACGGCCAGGATGATCGCCGCTGATATCAGCACCGCCGGCACGACGCCGAACTGTCGGGCCGACACGCTGGTGCCGGTGTCGAAGATGGCGACCGCCACGGGCCCGAGCCCGAACGCGAGCGCGACGATCGGCAGTGGGCGCGCAAGCAAGCTTCGCTCGGCGTTGGCAGCCCGGTCGATGAGGCACTGGATCAGGAACGCCGGCCCGCCGATGGCCAGCGCGTCGAGCGTGAGCGCGATGGGCAAGTTGCCGGTGGCCGGAAGCGAGCCCCGCACGCCGAAGCTGATCGCCGCAGCGCCCACGAGGCAGGCCGGCAGCGCGAACCACCAGCGTCCCGGTCCGGCCGCGACGATCGCGGCCGCGAGGACGCCAAAGCCAACGAATGTCGGCGTGCGATCGGGGATGTCCAGGGGCCACCAGCCCGGGTAGGGCTCGAGCGTGCGCATTGAGAGCACGACTCCCGCGCCCACCAGCAGCGTGGCGACCAGAGCGATCGTGCGCTCGATAGCGCCACGCGGGCGTAGGGGCTGCGGCGGCTCGGGCGGTGCGGCGGTTGGGGGCAGCGGCCCGCGCCGCAGGGCGATCGCCACGCCCGCGAACGCGAGGGTGAGCGTGGCGATCGCCCCGGGCAGCACGCCGCCGATCAGGGCGTCTCGGACGGGGTTCATCGGTTTACTGCTCGACGCCTTCGATGAAGACGGTGAGCTGGACCTCGTCGCCCAGGGTGCCTTCCTTGATGTAGGTGTCCATGCCGAAGTCGCTGCGCTTGAAGCTCAGTTTGGCCTCGAAGCCCGCGCGGGTGCTGCCGCGGAACTCGCCCTCGCCGGTGGGGGTGATGGTGGCGGTGACGGGCAGGCTCTTGCCCTTGAGGGTGAGCTCGCCGTCGACGGTCATCGCGCCGTCCGCCGCCGCCTTCGCGCCGGTGGCCTTGAACGTGCAGGTGGGGAACTGGTCGGCGTTGAAGAAGTCCGGGCCGCGCAGGTGGTTGTCGCGGCCGTTGTTGCCGGTGGCCACCCGCGTGGTCTCGATGGTCACGTCGATCGAGGTAGCGCCGGGGTTATCGGGGTCGATGGTCATCGTGCCAGAGGGACCATGGAACATGCCATGGAACGGCGCCGCCCCGGCGTGCATGATGCGGAAGACCACGCCCGAGTGCACGCCGTCGATCTCGTAGCTCTTGGCGCTCTCCGATGAGGCCAAGTACGCGACGGGGATGATGGCCGGCTGGGGGGTGTCCGACGCGGCGGGGGTGTGCTGCACGAGGGCCGACACGCCCAATGCGCCGGCGGCGCCAGCTACGACCAGACCGCTCGCCGAGAGAACCTTGGTGATCTTCATGATGGGAATCCTTGTGCTAAGAGAGTGACGCATCGGTGAGACGTGATAGGGAAACCGTGGAACCCGGACACTACTTGGCGTATTCCGGGAGCTATCTGGCGTACTCGGGTTCATTGCCCGGCTTCCACTTGATCGAACACCCGATGCTGGGCTTCTGGGGGGTCTCGATGTCCTGACCGGTCATGACCGCCTCGATGGCCATCCGCAGGTCGCGGCCGGTCACCGGCTCGTCGCTGCCCGGGCGGCTGTCGTCGAGCTGGCCGCGGTAGGCAAGGTTGAAGTTGGCGTCGAAGACGAAGAAGTCTGGCGTGCAGGCGGCCTGGTAGGCCTTGGCTACCGACTGGTCTGCATCGTACAGATAGGGGAACGTGAATCCGTGCTCCATGGCGACTTCGGCCATCCGCTCGGGGGCGTCGTCGGGGTGGGTCTCGACGTCGTTGGGCATGATGGCAACGAAGGCCACGCCCTTGCGGGTGCAGTCCTGGCCCAGCCGGGCGAGTTCGTCCATGATGTGCTTGACGAATGGGCAGTGGTTGCAGATGAAGGCCACCACGAGCACCTTGGCGCCCTTGAAGCCGTCGAGATCGACGACCGTGCCCGGCGGGCTGTCGGTGGAGTAGTCCAGCAGCGAGAAGTCCGGTGCGGGCGATCCCAGGGGCAGCATGGTCGATTGGACGGGGGGCATGGGGTGGTCTCCAACTGGGCCGAGGGGGCAGTCCGGATACGAGCGGGAGCATATCGCCCCGGCTCGGGGCTGCTTTCGAAGGCAGGACGGCTCGGGGCCGATGGCTATACTTCGCCTCGGCACGGTGGTCCGGAGGTGCCGACGCGGGCAAACCCGAATCCAAGAGCCCCTTGTTTGTTCTGGGGTCGGTTGGTGATTCGGGTGCCGGCGATTCTCGATTCTGGCGCGGCCCTCTGCGGCCGCCCCCATAAGCGCCCTGGGCGGGGCATCTCGTCGGCGGATTGTGCCGCTGGCGGGGTTCGGGCCACGCTTCCCGCCGGTGTCGCTGCACGAAAGGCTCGCGTCATGGCCGAGAACACGGAAAACTCCCTCGTCAAGGACCTCATCGAAGCCGGCATCCACTTCGGCCAGCGCTCCAGCGCCTGGAACCCGAAGATGAACCGCTACATCTACGACCGCCGCAACGGGCTGCACGTCATCGATATCAAGGAAACCGTCAAGGGCCTGCTGCTGGCCAAGCGGTTCCTGGCCAAGACGGTGGCCGAGGGCAAGGACGTGTGCTTCGTGGGCACCAAGCGCCAGGCCAAGGACATCCTCGAGGAGCGGGCCAAGGACGTGGGCATGCACTGCGTGACCGAGCGCTGGCTCGGTGGCATGCTGACCAACTTCCGCACCATCCGCACGCGGCTGAAGCGCCTCGAAGAGCTCGAGGCCATCGAGCAGGAAGACAACTTCGCCAGCTACTCCAAGAAGATGGAGAGCCAGCTCCGCCGCGAGATGACCAAGATCCGTCGAAACCTCGACGGCGTACGCGCGATGGACAAGCTGCCCGGCGCCCTGATGGTCGTCGACGTGAAGCGTGAGATGACCGCCATCCGCGAGGCCCGCAAGCTGGGTATCCCGACGATCGCGCTGATCGACACCGACGGCGACCCCGACGTGGTTGATATCCCCATCCCCGGCAACGACGACAGCATGCGGTCAATCGACGTGATCATCCGCGAGCTGTGCAAGGCCATCGCCGAGGGCAAGCAGGGCCGCAGCGTGAGCGAGGCCGCCAGCGATAAGGACGACTCCGCCGCCGAGCAGCCTCGCCGCCGCAGCCGCCGCTCACAATACTCGGCCGATGCGCCCACGCCCTCCCCAGAGGCCGAGGGCCCGGCCGACCAGCCCGCCGCCGCCTCATCCGAGAGCTGAGCAACTCGATCATCCGTCCCGGCCGCTCGCGGCCCGACCTTGAAACCACGATTCCACCGGCGCCTCCCCGGGGCCCGGTCCAAAGAGCCGGAGAAGACAGAGCATGGCACAAGTCGAAGTCAGCGCGAAGGACGTCATGAAGCTGCGTCAGAAGACGGGCCTCTCGATGATGGAGTGCAAGAAAGCCCTCACCGAGGCCGGCGGCGACCAGGACGCTGCCGAGGAGTTGCTGCGCAAGAAGCTCAAGGGCAAGATGGAGACCCGCACCGACCGCGCCGCCGGCGAGGGCCGTATCGGCGTGGCCATCGACGGCGACAAGGCCGCCATCGTCGAGATCCGGGCCGAGACGGACTTCACCGCCAAGAACGAGAAGTTCGTCGAGATGACCAAGAGCATCGCCAGCGCCGCCAAGGACGCGCCCGCCGGCGAGGTCGCCCTGCCCGAGTCGGCCGCCGGCGCCATGGACGAGATCCGTATCACTACGGGCGAGAACATCAGCTACGCCCGCGGCAAGGCGTTGCAGGGCGGCACGTTCGCCTCATACGTCCACCACGACGGCAAGACCGGCGTGCTGCTGCAGGCCGAGGGGGACATCGACGCCTCGACGCTCAAGGACATCTGCATGCACATCGTGGCCGCCGTCCCGGTGCCCCAGGGCGTGAACCCCGAGGACGTGCCGCAGGAACTGGTCGAGAAGGAGCGCAAGTTCCGCCTCGAACAGGCCATGGAGAGCGGCAAGAACGCCGAGATCGCCGAGATGATGGTCGAGGGCGGCATGCGCAAGTTCTTCGAGACCATCGCCCTGGTCGAGCAGCCCTTCGTGAAGGATCCCAACACCAAGATCAAGGACCTGGTGGGCTCCAAGGGCAAGCTGGTCCACTTCGAGCGGTGGGTCGTGGGCGAGACCGCCGAGTAAAGCCGATCCCGGCTGGCAGTCCGAGCTAACATCGGGCCTTATGGCGAACCTCCAGAACGAGCAGTACACGATCCGGGCCAAGGTCTTCGACCTTGTCCCGCAGTTTTTTGTTACCGACCAGAACGGCCAGATGGTCGGGTATTGCCGCCAGAAGCTCTTCAAGTTCAAAGAGGAGATCATCCTCTACACCGACCGCACGCGCGAGACCGAACTCCTGCGCATCAAGGCCCGCCAGATCATCGACTTCAGCGCGACCTACGACGTGAAGCTGCCCAACGGACAGGCCATTGGCTCGCTGCGACGCAAGGGCCTCAAGAGCACTTTCGTCCGTGACGAGTACATGGTGTTCGACGAGAATAATACGCAGATCGGTTCACTCCAGGAAGATTCAACGTTTAAAGCCCTCGTCCGCCGGTTTGTTGATTATGCTGCTGCGTTCATGCCCCAGAAGTTCCACCTGTCGGACATGAGCGGCAAAGAGGTCGCCATCTTCCGCCAGCACTTCAACCCGCTGGTGTTCAAGATGAGTATCGCCGTGCTGGGCGACCACGAGCAACTCGACGACCTCATGCTCATCGCCATCGGCGTGCTGGCGGTGGTTATCGAAGGCCGCCAGCGGAGCTGACGCGGCTCACGCCTGTCGCGATACCAATACCGCAAGGAGTGTCAAATCGGCCGGTGTCACGCCTTCCAGCCGCGAGGCTTGGCCGAACGTCGCGGGCCTGAAGCGGTCGAGCGACTGCCGGGCCTCGGTGCGCAGGCTGGTCATGGTGCGATAGTCGACGTGGGTGGGGATGCGCTTGCGCTCCATCTCGCGCTGCCGCTTCACTTCGCCGGCCTGCCGTTGGATGTACGGCTCGTAGCGGATCTCGGCCGAGACCATCCGCAGCACGCGCGGATCGAAGGTTCGGTTTGCATGCGCTGTCACGTCTCGCTCGAACTGCGCATCGTTGTACTGCGGCCATCGCAGGGCGTGGGCCATGGGATGGCCGTCGACCCTTGCGGCCGCCACGACGGCACGCAGCGTTTCCGTCTCACGCTGGCGTGCCTCGAATAAGGCGACGCGTTGCTTTCCCAGATCGGTTCGCGAGAGCAACCCAAGCTCGATGGCTTTTGGAGTCAACCGTTCTACGGCGTTGTCACTCCGCAGCAGCAGCCGATGCTCGGCCCGGCTGGTGAACATGCGGTAGGGCTCGACGGGCGTGCGCGTCACCAGGTCGTCCATGAGTACGCCGATGTACGCCTCGTCTCGCCCGAGCACGAAGCAGGGCTCTCGATCCGTCGCCATCAACGCGGCGTTCACACCCGCGACCAATCCCTGGGCGGCCGCCTCTTCGTAGCCGCTCGTGCCGTTGATCTGCCCGGCCAGGAACAGCCCGTCGTACCGCTTCGTGCGCCCCGTCGCCTCGATCTGGTGGGGCCTGACCATGTCGTACTCGACGGCATACCCCCAGCGGTACACGTGGGCGTTCGTGCAACCTGGCATGGTGCGCACGACCACCTCCTGCACGTCGGCGGGCAAGCTGGTGGCGATTCCGTTGCAATACACCCAGTCGCTTTCGAGGCTCTCGGGCTCGAGGAAGACCGTGTGAGACGTACGCTCGGCGAAGCGGTGGACCTTGTCCTCGATGCTCGGGCAGTACCGCGGGCCCGGCGCGAGATCGCCGCGGAACATGGGGGCGCGGTGCAGGTTCTGGCGGACATGTTCATGAGCTTCTGGAGCCGTGCTCGTCTTCTTGCAGGCGGTGGGGGTGAGCACCGGGAATCGCGGCGCCTGCACGTTACCAACCGCCCAGCCGCCGCGCTCACCGGTGAGTGGTGTCAACGCGCTGAACGGCTCGGGGAACTCGTCCGGCGGCTGATCCTCGAGCCGATCCCATTCGATGGTCGACCGCTTCAATCTCGGCGGCGTTCCCGTGCGGAGACGACCAAGCTCGAAACCCAATCGCGTCAGTTCGGCGGAGATGCCGATGGACGGGCCCTCGCCGTGCCGCCCGCCGGCGGTCTTCTCTTCGCCCGTGTGCATCAGCCCGCGCATGAACGTGCCGGTCGTCAGAACAACCGCCCCGGTGCGCAGCTCCGCGGGGAAGTCGAGGTTCTCCCCCGTGCCGGGGCCGAGTTGTACGCCTACAACGCGATCGCCCTCGAGCACGAAATTCTCGACCGCCGCCTCGTAGACCACGATCTCGGGCCGGGCGTCGATCATCGACCGGATCGCCCGGGCGTAGGCGTGCTTGTCGCTCTGCGTGCGCGGGCCGCGGACGGCCGGTCCGCGGCTTCGGTTGAGCAGGGCGAAGTTGATGCCCGTGGCGTCGGCTGCCAGGCCCATGAGCCCGCCCAGGGCGTCGATCTCGTTGACCAGTTGCCCCTTCGCGAGCCCGCCGATGGCCGGGTTGCAGCTCATGGCTCCGATGGTGTCGGGGCGCAGGGTGACCAAGGCCACCGAACGCTCGTCGCCCAGGAGGTTGGCGGCGGCCCAGGCGGCCTCGACGCCCGCGTGCCCGCCGCCGATGACGACGACGGGAAATACTGGAATATGACCGGAGCGTTCGCCCATAGCCCGAAGTCTATGAGCGGTGGCTCAGATCGTGCTGGTGTCTTGCTCGGCGCAATCGGTGGCCTCGGCCACACCCACGGCGACGGCCATCTTGACCAGGCACGGCAGGGTGCGGGCCTTCATCTTGCTCATGACGCGTGAGCGGTGGACCTCGATGGTCTTTTCGCTCAGCCCCAGCTTGGCGGCCACCTGCTTGTTGGCGTAGCCGGCCACGACCAACTCCATGACCTCGCGCTCGCGCGGGGTCAGCTTGTCGAGCCGGGCGTGGATGCCCGCGACGCTGGCGGCCTTCTTGCGTCGGTCCTCGTCGACCTCGATGGCGCGGGCGATCTGCTCGAGCAGCTCCTGATCGCGGAAGGGCTTCTCGAGGAAGTCGATGGCGCCGCGTTTGAGGGCCTGGACGGCCATCGGCACGTCGCCGTGGCCGCTGATCATGATGATGGGCAGCTCGACGCCCCGGCTCTTGAGCGTGTCGAGCAGCTCCATGCCGCTGGTGCCGGGCATGCGCACGTCGAGGACGAGGCAGCCGGGCTCGTCGCCCGAGAATTGCTCGAGGAACGCGTCGGCGTTGGCGAACGGCTCGACCTTCAGGCCGACCGATTCGATGAGCCAGCGCAGCGAGTCGCGCATCGAAGGATCGTCATCCACCACGTACACCGTCGCGGCTTTCGTGGCAGTGGGGTTGTCGGTGTGGACTTGACTCATTGGAAGCCTCCTTGGCTCTTGGATCGGGTGGTATGGGGAGCCAGCGGCTCGCCCCGCTTCGCCGCGCAGTCGTTGTCCAGGCGCGCCGCCCACCTCAGCGGGGGTAACCTGAACTCGAACACGGCGCCGCCGCCCGGCGCGTTGCGGGCGCTCAAACGCCCGCCGTGCACCTCGGCGATGGTCTTGCTGATGGACAGGCCCAGGCCCATCCCCTTGCTTTTGGTCGAGAAGAACGGCTCGAACAGCCGGTTCTCGACGCCATCGGGCAGGCCTTGCCCATTGTCGGACACGGCCAGACACACGAATCCCTCATCATCGAGGAAGGTCGAAACCCGCACCTGGGCCGGTGCGCACCCGCACTCACGGACCGCATCGCTGGCATTGCGTGCCAGGTTCAGCGCAACTTGCTGGATCTGCACCTCGTCCGCGCGCACGCGGGGAAGATCCGGAGCAAGATCAATGCAAAGTCTCACCCGGCCGCTCTCGGGGCTCGCCTTGAAGAATTGCATCGCCTTCGCGATCGCGTCGTTGAAGGAGATGGGTTGGTACTGGCACTTGCTATGCGTGGCAAACCCGCGCATCCGCTTGATAATTCCCCCAGCGAATTCGGCGAGCTCGGCGCACTCCCGGATCGTCTTGATGAGCTGGTCGCGGTCGATTGTTTCGGCCTGCAGACGCCTGTAGCAGCCGTTCATGTAATTCGTGATCGCGCCAAGGGGCTGGTTCAATTCGTGGGCAATGCCGCTGGCCAGTTCGCCCAGCGAGCTCTTCTGCCACTCGCGAGCCATCTCGTCGAGCTGCTCACGGTGCCGCTGCTCGGCCCGCTTCGACTCGGTCAACGATTCGTGCGAAACGACGGCGTAGCGATGTCCTTCCCAATCGAATCCCGTCGCGCGAACCTGGAACCACCGCTGCTCGTCGGGGCTGTCGCAGGGGTACTCAACGTACGTTGCCGATTGCTGCCCTGCGAGAACCGCGCGGAGCCCGATAGCGATGGCCTGGGCCTCGGGCTCGGCTGTACCCTCGGCGCTGTCGCAGATGGCCAGATAGTTCGAGCCCACGCCGGCGTCCTCGCTCTGGAAGCCGTTGAGGCGGGCAAAGTCTCGCCAGGCCCGGTTGACCGCGACAATCCGGCCCGAGCCGTCGATCAGCGCGACCTCTGCGGAGAGCGCGTCGAGGGCTCGGACCAGAAGGTCCATGGTCTTGGGGGGCGATTCGGTGGCCAGGGGGTTTCGGCCGTTCCCGATCGTGTTCTGAACCCTACGAACGATGACGGCCAAGCGACCCGCACCAGCCGGGCCGTCGAGCAAGACCTCGACACCCGGTGCTGCCTGATGCCCGTTCCCATCCGACGGAGCCGCAGGCGAGCAAAACGCCGATCCGCCCGAGATGGCCTGATGGACCCGAACACGCACCAGGTCGTCGATTTGGAACGCGGCCAAGGCCGAATCCAGGGTCAGGTCGCCCGTGTGCGTGAGGGTGAGCATGACTTTCCGGGCAGCCTCATTCAGCCAGGTGATTCGGGCCACCCCATCATCCGAGCAAATTCCAAAAACGGGGTGAGGATGGCCAGCGGACAGCCGCTCAATTGGGCTTTCGACCGCGCGATTCTGTGCTGTGGCGAGTTGTTGGTTGCTGGCTGGCATCGCAGACTGCTGGGAATCCTGGATCATTGGGCACTATTCAATCGATGCCCACAGTGGACGGTAAGCATGTCTCGAGTGAACCCGATAGACATATGGTAACCCGTAAGGGTATTAACGTAGTTTCATGACGAGGATTTAAGCGTTGTTCTCGGTCTTTTGAACGGGTAACGCTGCCTCCGCATCTTTAGTAGACTGTGGCGAGGGTGCTGGAGAGGGTAAGGGCTGGCAGGTCCCAGAACCTTTTCAGTGACCCAATTCTGATGTTTTTCTCTCCCATTTGGGAGGGTTGCTGGTACACTGAACGTGCGGAAACGGTACAGAGAGATCCGAGAGCACCAATCACAGAGGAGAGCATTATGCCGATGCAATTCCGTCGCGCGGCTGTTTTGGCCGCGGCGGCTGGCCTTGTCTTCGCCGGAGCGGCGAACGCCCAGGGCTCATGCCGAGCTGACCTTGACGGGGACGGCGAACTGACCCTGTTCGACTTCCTTGAATTCCAGAACCTGTTCGACTCGGGCGACCTTCGCGCCGACTTCGACGGGGACGGCGACCTGACGCTGTTCGACTTCCTCGAATTCCAGAACGAGTTCGACGCCGGTTGCCCCTCGGGCGACATCATCTCGGCCGAACTCGCTGCCGAGTCGCTGAGCCAGTACCCCTTCGCCGACTACGTCCGCGCGTTCAGCGAGGGCCGCCCGTTCACGGTCGCGATCGACCCCAGCGTGGTGACCCCCCCCGTTGGCTCGGTGAACATCTACATCGTGGCCGACAAGACGGCAGCCGAGTGGGATGCCGATCCGACCCTGACCGACGCCCGTGGCTTCGCGCAGCCGGGCACCTTCGGTGGTGGCGCCTCGACCAACGACAACAAGGTCGAGATGGGCGGTATTGGATTCCTGAACGCCGATGCCGGCGAGAACATCGGCGTGCCCTACGACGTCGTGATCGACGTCGACGGCAATGGCGAGCTGAGCGGCGGCGACATCATCGACGGCCTCGATGGGCCGGGCATGTGGCTGTTCAAGGACCTGACCACGCTCGGTCCGGCCGCACGCACCCGCGTGGCGACCTACACCGCGACGTTCCCCGGCATTCCGGCTTCGCGTGACCAGCAGCGTCTGACATACCCAAGCGACATCGCCAGTCGCACCAACGTGCCCGTGGTCATCATCGCCCACGGCAATGGCCAGCAGTACGTCTGGTACGACTACATGCACGATCACTTCGCCAGCCACGGCTGGGTCGTGATGAGCCACGAGGACGACACCGGCCCGGGCATCGAGACGGCCAGCGAGACCATCCTGCGCCACCCCGATTACTTCTGGGGCAACCTGGACACCATCGCCGGCGGCGTGCTCGAGGGTCGCCTCGACAAGAGCCAGACCTCGTGGATCGGCCACAGCCGTGGTGGCGAGGGCGTGGCTCGCGCCTGGAACAAGATTGAGTTTGGCATCTACAACCCGGTCAACTATGAGCTGAGCGACATCAACCTGGTGTCGAGCATCGCTCCGACCGACTTCCTGCTGACCAGCCGTTCGAACCCCGGCGGCTCGAACCACCACCACATCGCCGGTTCGGGCGATGGCGACGTGAACGGCGGCCCGACCACCCCGATCACGCAGTACTTCGCCATCTACGAGCGAGCTGGCAACGACGAGGGTGACAACCAGCGCACCAACACCTATGTGTGGGGCGCCGACCACAACGACTTCAACTGCTGCGGCTTCAACGACTACTCGGGCCCCGCGGCCCTGCAGATCGGTCGCGCCGAGGCCCAGCAGGCCGCCAAGATCGCCTGGCTCGTCCTGATCCAGGACGCCGTCCGCGGCAACGATGTTGGCATGGAGTTTGTCCAACGCGAGAAGGAATCGCTGCGTCCCCTGGGCCTTCGTGACACCACCAAGGTGATCAACGAGTACAAGGCCGCGTACGACCTGTCGCAGAAGACCATCATCGATGACTTCCAGACCCAGACGTCGACGTCGATCGCCAGCTCCGGCGCTTCGGTCAGCTTCGACGTGACCAACCTGGTCGAGGGTCGCATCGACGACGGCGACACCTCGTTCTCGTGGACCCCCGCGGACCCCATGAACGGCATGACCCGCGCCGACAACGGCCTTGATCAGCACCGCGGTATCGTGTTCGACTACAACTCGGACCGCTTCCTCGAGTTCGATCTTGTCGGCACTGTTGACTTCAACGAGTACCGCTGGCTGAGCTTCCGCGCCTGCCAGGGCACCCGGCACCCCGACACCGTGGCTATCGACGAGGACCAGACCTTCATGGTCACCCTCCGCGATGGCTCGGGCAACACCAGCTCGATCAGCATCGGCGCCTACGGCAACGCTGGTCTGCAGGATCCGTTCCCCCGCACGGGCACGGGTACCGGCGCCGGCTGGGGCAACGAGCTGGAAACCTTCCGGATCAACCCCCAGGACTTTGCTCGCGATGGCGTGAACATCGACCTGTCCGATATCGACGCGATCCGCTTCGAATTCGGCCCGTCGCACGGCACCGCTCGCGGTCGCATCGGTTTCGATGACCTGGAGCTGCTCCGCTAACCCTCTCACTTCGTCGGGTTTCACGCCCCGTAGGGGCATGAACTGAACTGAAACAACACCGATCACAATCGGAGATCAGAGAGCCATGAAGTTTCTGAACACAACCCTCGCGGCAACCGCCCTGGCCGCTGCCGTCGTCATCGCCGCTCCCCCGCAGGTCCCCGCGACCCCGGCGGCCGTGCAGGACATCGTCTTCGCCCAGCCCTTCTCCCTGGAAACGGGCGAGATGAGCTACTGGCGGGCCGAGCGTCCCACGGTCAAGAGTGGCTACATCATCGTTCTGAAGGTCAACCCCGATCTGGTGTATCCCCGCCAGAGCGCCGAGCCCGTGCTGTACGTCGGTGACACCACCGCGCAGCGTTTGAACGTGGGCTATCGCTCGGGCCACGTCGTCGCCGTCGTCGGTGCCGACATCACCGGTGACAAGGCCATGGACCTCAGCAAGGTCAAGATCTGGTTCGGCACGCCCGAGCTGCCCGAGCGCGTCGATGCCAAGCGCATCGCGCAAGAGTCGGCCCTGGCCGACGCCGCGGGCATCAAGCCGTTCGATGCCGAGAAGATCAGCAACCTGCTGGCCCAGAACGAGACGCTGAACGAGCAGGACATGAAGGGCATCCAGGATGAACTGGGCGCCTTGGTCCGTCGCTTCAGCCCGCAGGAAGAAAGCGTGGCCGCTGCCCTCGAGGCCGGCACCCAGACCTCCGGCAACTAATGCCGTTGGCCGTCCAGCGATCCTGATCGCTGGGCACGCTTGATTCGATTTTCGCACCCCGTGGTCGAAAGGCCGCGGGGTGTTTTCGTTGACGCGTTGGTTGTCTGGGAGTCAGTCTTCTTCGAAGCGTTGCCGAGCCCGACGTTTTGCGGCGAGGAGTCCACCCTCCTCCGTTGAGGTGTCGGTGTCCGGTTTGGCCGCCGGTTTGTCGTTCGTTGGCGCGGGCGATTGCGGCTGCGGAGACTCTGAGGCTTGGGCGGCCATCCGCTCGGCCCGTGCACGCAGAATGCGCTGCTGGGCCTCATACGCCGATCGTTGTGCGTCCGCATCGGTCGCCGAAACGTCGGCGTCACCACCGCTGGCGCGACGGACGCGGTCCTCGCCCTTCGCCCCGCCCGTAGATCGGAGCGCATCGACGGCTCGTGCCGCGCCACGTCCTTGCTTGCCGAGGGCGGCGGTGGCGCGGAGCCAGTCGGCTCCGAAGGCGCCGCTGATGAGCCTGTCCCATGCCACGCGGCGCGTGCCGATGTCGAGCACGAGCACGGCGAGCGCCCATGCGAGGAGCAACTGCCACAGTGGGCTGCGTGACTCGCTCGGTCCGATGTCACCGCGATCGAATACAAGACCAGCATCGCCAAAGCCCAGCACGCGCCCGCCGGTAGTCTGTGCGATCGACTCGAGTTGGCTCAGGTCTGAAGCCAGGCTGCGGTACTCTTGGCCTCCGGAGATCGACACGCCAGCTAGCATCGGTGGCAGTGCTCGGCCGCCGCGCCGCGGGCGTACGACCACCACGTACGAGCCTGGGTCGCCGGCCTCGGTGACGGCTTCGTACGTGCCCGGTCCGACCTGTGAGAACCCTGCTTCGACGGCGTTGCCGGCTGGGTCGTACACGGTCGCCGCCGCTGAGACGGCGTCCATCGGCACGCCCGCGTCGTCGACCGCCTCGACCTCGAGCCGGATGCGGCCGTCTTCCTGCTGGACGCGCAGGGTGAGGCCGGCGTCTTCGGTGCTGCGGCTCATGGCCCGCGCGAGTTGGCCCCAGAACTGCTCGTAGCCCGGCCAGTCGATCCATCGCCGGGCCCAGTCGTGCGCGTCGGAGGTAAAGGCGGCAACCTGGCCAACACCCGCGTTCCAGTGCGCTAACAGTGGCTCGCCCTCGCGCGTGGTCATGGCCAGCGTGATGGTGGGCTCTTGCTTCGCGCGCGTCAGGTTCACGCCCGAGAGAAGTGGGGGAGCGGGCAGGCCGGCGGTTGCCGGAGACGGCGCGGGCAGCACCACCGGCGTGATCTGCCCCTCGCGCACCAGTGGCGTACGCGTGACCTGGACCTCGCTCAGGAACACCTGAGGGAGCACGTTGGGATTCACGACGTTGTAGAACGTGCCGTCGGCGGCCTCGGCCACCTTCTTCATTGTCTCGGTGTCGGCGCTATCCCCCACGGCGATGGTGCTGATGGTGACGTTGTTCCGATGGATCTGCGCGGCGAGCCCCGGCAGCACGTCGGCGTCCATCGAAAGGCCATCGGTTAGCACGATGATGTGGCGACTCTTGGCGTCGACACTCGCGAGTTGCTCGGCTGCGAGTTGCAGCGCCGGGCCCACGCGCGTGCCCCCGCCGGAGGGGATCGAACGGATCGTCTGGGCGGTCTTCGCCGGATCGGTATTGGGCGCGATGGGAACGACGAGCCTGGTGGAGCTGTTGAAGGAGATGACGCACACCTGGTCGGTGTCGTACAAGTTGCGAACGGCCAGAGCGGCAGCCTCGTTTGCGATCTGTTGCTGCGACCGCGAAGAGCCGAGCACGCCGCGGTGCATGCTTCCAGAGTTATCGAGCACGATCGCGATAGCGACCTCGGGCGTCTGCACGAGTTGTGGTAGGTCGAGGTGGACGGGCAGGATCGGCTCGATCGGCGAGCCGCGCCACGCGCCAGAGCCGAATGATCGCGGCCCACCGGTCATGATCAGGCCGCCGCCGAGTTGGGTAACGAAACTGGCCAGCGCGTTCTGGGCGTCGGTGGAGACTTCGTCGGCGCCGACACCGGCGAGGATGACCAGGTCGTACGCCTCGAGGCTGACGAGATCGGTTGGTACGCCGACGGCGGGGCGTTGCTCGATGGCGAGGCCAAGCCCCTTGAGCGTGGCCGCGAGCGTATCGGTCTCGGTGCTGCCCTGCTGGTGCACGATGAGCACAGCACCATCGCCGGGTGAGATCGTGAATGCCTGCCCGCTGTTGTTGGCCAGCGTCGTATCGGCGACCAGGCCCTCGCGCTGCTCGGGCTCGAAGATGGCCTCGAATCGGTGGATGCGGCCCTCGGGCAGGGGAACGTCGAAGACCTCGACGCTGCGGCCGGCGTCGAGCAGCACGCGGCGTTCCTGGCCGATGTCGCGACCGTTCATCAGCAGGCGAAGCGTGCCAGCCGCGGGTGACGTTGAACGCAAGCCCACACGGACGGGAGCTGTGCTGCCTCGCGCTGCTCGTGGTGGTGCATCGACGAACTCGACAAGCACCTCGCGCTGCACGCGGTAATCGATGGGCACAACATCAATGGGTAGGCCGCCGCGTGCGCCCTCACCAAGAGCGCGGGCCCGCGCGAGACGTTCCGCGGTCGTGATGGCGTCGCCGCTCGTCGCGATTCCGTCAGAGATCAGCACGATGCGGCCGGCCGCGTCGGGTGGGATCATCGCCGCAGCGGCGTTGAGAGCCGTGGCGATATTGGTGCCGCCATCGGGCAACTCGGGCAACGGGCGATCAGATACCGGACCTGCGGTGGGGGAGAGCACCGGCATCGGGTCGTCGGCGAAGGCAAGCACGCCGAGCAGGTCTTCGTTGCCGCGCGCGGCTCCGGCCGATTCGATGAAACGACGTATCGACAGCGTCGCGGAGCCTTCCTGCTCGTCGGCGGAGGGGCCGTATCGCAGTACCGATCCAGAGACATCGGCGACAACGACAACGGCCATTCGATCACTCTTGCGTATGCCGCTGGCGCCCGCGAGCGCGAGTGCGATGAGCGAGAACAGCAAGGCACGCGCGATTGCAGCGCTGCCGCGCCGGGTGCGTGTCATCGTGCGGAACGCCGCGAGCGCCATGACGCCCAGTGGTACCGCCGCGATCGCGGCCAAGAGCCACCACGGGTTGTCGAAGGCGATCTGCCTCACGAGCCGCCACCGCTCGGTGCGGTTTCTTCGCGGGCGAGTTGTTCGGCGTATCGCTCGAAGACGCGGCGGATGAGTTCGCTGCGACGCCGGGGCACGCGCTCACGCTCGATGGCTTCCTGTGCGCCCCGGGCTGCCTGGCGCACACCCTCTGCCGCCGAGCGCCCCGCTTCGCCAGGCGAGTCGCGACCTTCGCCGAACCACTCGGCTACCGTGCGCATCGCGTCTTGGTCGGGCTGGCCTTCACGTCGCGGCAGGTCCATAAGTTCACGCTGCCACGGGTCGGTCGAGCCGGTCTGGGCGCCCTCGGGCTCGCCATCTCCAGCCCCGACGCCATCTGGCGAACGCTCGCCGCTCTCATCGGGCGATGGCGAGAGCCCGGCGCCTTCCTCGCCCTGCGGCTGTCCCTGGCTTTGCTCGCGGAGTTGCTCAAGCAAATCCTGTTGCTCCTGCGGCGACATCCGTTCGTACGCCTCGCGCGCTCGTTCGCGGAGGTCCTGGGCTTGTTCCTGCTGACGCTGGGCTTCGCGCGGGCGATCGGCCAGTTTGCGGAGTTTTTCGGCCAGGCCTTGCTCGCCGGGTTGCTCTTGCGCGCCCTGTTGTTCGCCGGGCTGCTCACCCCCGGGTTGCGGGCGCTCTTCGAGGCCTTGCTCGGTGCCGGGTTGTTGCTGTTGCTCCTGTCCGGGCTGCTCACCGGGTTGTGGATGTTGCTCTTGGCCGGGCTCCTGACTTTGCTGCCCCGGCTCTTGCTGCTGCCCGGGTTCTTCCTCTGGTTCTTGTTGTTGGCCCTGTTGCTGGCCCTCGCGGCGTTGTTCGCTGCCTTGCTCGGACTGACCCTCGCGTTGCTCCGGCTGCTGGCCCTCGCGTTGTTGCGGTTCCTGAGATTGCTCCTGGCCGCGTTCGATCTGGTCGGCTGCCTCGCGCATCGATTCGCCAAGCTCGCGTTGCTGCTCCCGAGCGTCTTGCATAGCGCGCTCGCGTTGCTGGGCTTCCTTTTGGCGTTGTTGTTCCTCGGCGGACGATGGAGCCGGGTCGGGTTGGGTCTCGCCCGCCTCTGGTTCGTTCGGGGTCTGTGACTCTTCGCTCTGTTCCGGGGATTCGTTGGGTTCGGTCTGCTGTGATTGCTCGCCTTGTGGTTCCTGGCCTTCGGGCGTATCACGAAGCTGTTCATCGGGTGGTGATTGCTGCTCGTCTTGACCAGTTTGCGGGTCCATCCGATCGGCCAGTTCCCGTAGCTTCTCGGCCGCCTCACGCCGTTCCTGCTCGTTGGCTTGCGGGTCTTGCGAGCGTTGCAGCAATTCCTCGGCAGCGTCGGCCGCGCGTTCGAGGTCGCCGAGTTCCATGGCTTCGGTCAGGCGTTCGGCAGCTCCGGAGAGAGAATTTTCATCGACCTGCTCGCGGGTTTCCGAGCGCTCCATGGTCGCGAGCGCGTCACGCAGGGCCTCGTCGGCGAGATCGCGTTCGCGGGCCTCCTGCTCCAATGCTTCGGCGGCCTGGGTCGCGGCGGTGGTGGCTTCGGTCAGGGCTTCCTGCGGGTCGCGTTGGCCCGACGCGAGTTCCTCTTCGATCTCGCGGAGCCGTTCCAATTCCCGCTCAAGGCGATCATCGCGTACGTCGCCGTCCTGTGCCTCCACCTCGCCGGCTTGCTGTTCGAGGGCCGTGGCCAGTTCTTCGATGCCTTGCCGGGCACGCTCGACTTGCTCGGGGTCCGCAGTCGCGACAGTGGCCTTGCGAACGAGCGGCTGCGGTCCCCATGGCGGCACGAAGATAGCCGCGGCGCACGCCAGAGCGACGAGGGCAGGCCAGACCATCCATGCTCGACCCAGCCGCACTGGCGCGACATCGGTGGCCTTGATGCCACCGGCGACCTCTTCGGCCCGGGCGATGGCAAGCGAAGCGAACCCGGCATCTTCGTGTTCGCGTCCTCGCGACAGGAGCAGGGCGCTCACCAACGCGTCCTTCAAACCCGCGAACCGATCGGCGGCGGCCGCCGCGGCTTCAAGCGAGCGCGGCCGGGAGAGCGACCATGCCAGCGCGATCACACTGGCGAGTACAGCAATGCCGACGACGGCCCAGATGGCCCACGTTGCCGGTCCCAAACCACGCGACGCCAACACAAGCACGAGCCCCACCCCCCCGGCGACCACCAGTGCCTGCCCCAGAAGCGTCAGCGCCCCCCGCAACCGCCAGCGACGGGCGATCGTGGATGCCAGCCGCCGGGTGCGTGGAGCGCTCGGGATTATGGTCGTTGGCTGTCGCGATTCTTGCTTCATGGCGGTCGCCCGAGATCTATACGGCCGTCGGCACGAATGGTGCGTCTGGCAAAATATCTCTGGACAACCCTATCGGGCCGAAGCCAGCGGGGCCTTCGGGTGGTGTAGCGACGCTGGGTGTCAGTCGTCGTCCTTGGGGGCCGCCCGCATGAGCTTCTCGCCCTGCTCGGGGGTCATCGAGCCCTCGGCGATGTAGGCGGCGATCTCGCGGCGGGTCTTCTCGCGGGCGACCGACTTGATGGTGCTCCCGACGATGCCGAAGACGATCGCGACGATGGCGATCGTGCCGGCGACGAACCAGAAGACCCCGCCCTCGTGTACGATCTGCCTGATGATCGATTCCATGCCGATACCTCCGGCGGCCCGCCCCAGCGGTGGGCGGCTGTGTGCTCACCGCCCGTATTGTTGGGGGCTCGCGTCCCGCGGTTTCAGCCCGGCATAGTTCCACCCAAGGGAGGCCCCCATGACCCAATTTTTCCGGACTTTCGTGCTCGCCTTTCTCGCCACGATGGGGTTGGTGCTTGCAGGATGCCAGAGCTCGAAACTCGCTCCGACGAACGCCCGACCGGCGGTGCTCATCGTGCTGACCAACCACGGGCAGATGGGAGAGATCGAGGCGGCAGATGGCACGGGTGGTGGGGGCGGCAAGCCGACCGGGTTCTATCTCTCCGAGGCGGCCCACCCCTGGCATGTGTTCAACGACTCGGGATGGATCGTTGTTCTCGCCAGTCCCAACGGCGGAGACGCTCCGATCGACCCCAGGAGCATGGAGGACGTCGACGAGGAAGGGCAAGCGTTCCTCGACAAGTTCGCCGAGGGCGGCGTGGTGCCTCGCACTGTGCGGCTGTCGAACATGAAGGCCAGTGCTTTCGAGGCCATCTTTTTCGCGGGCGGCCACGGCACGATGTGGGATTTTCCCGACAGCCCGACCGTGCGCTCGGTGGCCGAGGGGGTCTACAAGAGCGGCGGCGTGGTGGCGGCCGTCTGCCATGGCCCGGCGGCGCTGGTAAACCTGAGATACAGGGGGCAGTCGCTCGTGGCGGGCAAGCGGGTGACTGGATTCACGAACGCCGAAGAGGACGCCGTCGAGCTGACCGAAGCGATGCCGTTCCTGCTGGAAACACGGCTGCGCGAACTCGGGGCCGAGTTCGTCGGGGCCGGAAATTTCGAAGAAAACGTGGTTGTTGACGGTCGGCTGGTGACAGGCCAGAATCCAGCCTCGGCGCGCGCCGCGGCGGAGGCGGTGGTGCGAATCGAGGCGGACAAAGAGGGCTGACATCGGCATCAGGTCGCGCGGTCGAGGATCTCGCTGGCCATGTGTTTGGCGAGCCGCGCGGGCTCGGCGGCGTTGGTGCCGCCGTCGGCGACCTGACCGACCACGCGGGCCGTGACGATGGCGCCCTCGATCAGTATGTTGAGCTGGTCGGCGATCTCGTCCGCAGACGCGACGCCGGCCTCCTTGCAGAGCGTTCGGAGATACCGGACGATCTCCTGCTTGTGTTCGGCTGCGAGCCGGCGGGGGGCCGAGTCGGCGACCGAGAACTCGGCAGCGGCGTTGATGAACATGCAGCCGCAGAACTCGCTGCCGTCGAACCAGTCCTCGTGGAAGTCGAAGACCGCCAGGATGCGCTCGCGTGGCGTCTTCGCGTGGGCATCGACGTACTTCATCAGGCGGTTGCGAAAGATCTCGTCACGCCGACGCATGGCCGCCACAATGAGCTCGTCCTTGGACTTGAAGTGGTTGTACAGCGTCATCCGGCTGATGCCGCCCTCGCGCTGGATGTCGTCCAGACTCGAGGCGTGGAAACCGTGCTTGTAAAAGACCCGCATCGCGGCATCAACGAGCTCGTCTCGGCGGCTTGGGGGCACAGGCGGCTCCTTC
>JAUHYE010000032.1 GCA_030426395.1 Phycisphaerae bacterium | reverse complement strand
CACGCTGGTCTGGGCCAGGATCTCCTTGAGGGCCTCGGTGTCCTTCTTCTCGGGCACGGCCACCCGCACGACGTCCGCCCCGGCCGACTGGAGCTTGTGGATCTCCGCCACGCACCCGTCGATGTCGTGCGTGTAGCCGGCGGTCATGGTCTGGACGCTGATCGGGGCCGAACGCGTGCCGTCCAGCCCGCCGCCGATCTGGAGGATGCCGGTCCGCTGGTTGCCAACGAAGATGGGTCGGGTCGGGCGTGGGGATTGCATCGGGCGATTGTACGTTGCTGGTAAGCGACAGGGTCGGTGCTTGCTGGCGTCCCGATGGCTGCAAGGATGCACCGTGCTCCTCTACATCGGCATCGACGAAGCCGGCTACGGCCCAATGCTCGGCCCCCTGTGCGTGGGCGTGGCGGCGGTGCGCGTCGAGGGCTGGCAGCCGCAGGAGCGGGCCCCCAACGTCTGGAGCCTGCTTCGTGGGGCGGTGTGCAAAGCCCCGGGCGACAAGAAGCGACGCCTGGCGGTCGCCGACAGCAAGAAGCTGTGCAAGCCCATGGCCCAGGGGCACGGGCGGCTGGCCGAAGCCGAGCGCAGCGTCCTGGGCTTCCTGCACGCGATGACGGGCTCGCTGCCCGGCCACGACGGCGAACTGTTCGCGGCCCTGGGTGTCGCTCCGTGCGAGCCGGGCTGGTACGCGGGCGAGCCAATGGCCTGTCCCTGGCACGCCGATGCGGTCGAGACGAAGATCGCCGCCAACATGCTCTCTCGCGCGATGGCCAGGGCCGGCGTTTCGTGCGAGTTGCTCCGCGTTTCGCGTACCGACGAGGCCCGTTTCAACGCCATGATCGCCGGCGGCCGCTCGAAGGCCAACACGACGCTGGCCGCCATTGCCGAGCACGCGCCGCACATTCTCAAGTTGATCCAGAACGCAATCGACGAGTACGGCCAGGTCCACACCCGCATCGTCCTCGATCGCCAAGGTGGCCGTACTCGTTACGAGTCGGCATTATCACAGGCCTTTGGCAGTCCTTTGCGAACGCTCGCCGAGGCCGCCGAAGCGAGCACCTACGAGTTCGTCGATCTTCCCAATGCCCGCATCCGTGTGCAGGCCAAGGCCGAGGACGAGCATTTCCCCGTCGCCCTCGCGTCGATGCAGGCCAAACTTGTCCGTGAACTCAGCATGGAACGTTTCAACGCCTACTGGGGTGGGCGTCGCGAGGGTGTCAGGCCGACCGCCGGTTACACCACCGACGCCCGCCGATGGCTTGCCGACATGGACGGGGCCCTCAGTGCCGAAGAGCGACGAGCGCTGATCCGATTGGCCTGATTCGGCCGTATCCAGCCCGGCTTGCTGCTCGCACCGTGGCCGAATATGATTATTACGAGCCCAGGCCCGAGTCGAACGATGCTGTTCGCTCTGATCGGGGGCGTTGCTCGCAGCCAGCCACCGTGTGGTGCGTCTGGATGTGTGAGCGAGGCACCAGAGCAGGAGTATCAGCTTGACGACCACGATCGACACGAGTCGCCTGGATACCGAAGTTGCCGAGAGGCTCGAACTCATCTCGCGGTGGACCAAGTCCATCCGCCACGACCTGGGCAACGTGCTCTACCCGAGCCAGAAGCTCGTAGCCGAAGTCATGCAGGGCGGCGGTCGCCCCGCCGAGCTTGCCGAGCGCGTCGACGACCTCATGGACATGGTCAACGGCTGCCGGTCGGCATTGACAAACGTTCGCCCGGTCGAGGCGGGCCATGCGAGCGGCGCTGTCGTCCCGACCGAGTGGTGGCGTGAGGTGAGGCACCTCATGAAGGCCGTGACCCGCCCGGGCACGAAGATCGAAGGGCCCAGCGAGCCGGGCATGGCGTTGCCGGTGTCGTCGCAGGGCCTCACGATGCTGACCCTGTCGATCCTGCTGGCAATCGAGATCCAGATGCGCGAGCCCGTACCCGAGTTGGTCACCATCTACGCCGAGAGCAACCCCTCGACGATCACGATCACGGCTCGAGGCGATGCCGAGATGCCGCCCCGATTGCCCGCAGTTGCTCGCCAGATCGCCGAGCGGCTGGAATGCCAACTCGAAGCCCAGTGGTCCGCAGGCCTGTGGCGTGTCGTCGCAACCCTGGCGTCACACACGGCATAGGCCAACCCTCATTCCCTACCCTGCCGGGTGCCAACGTCGCTCGACAAGGAAATGCTGGATACCGCCGCCCGTCTCGCGCTGCTGGGCATGGGGCGTGTCGAGCCCAACCCCATGGTGGGCTGCGTTATCGCGCGTGACGGCGAGGTGCTGGGCTTCGGCGCGCACCGGGAATTTGGAGCATCGCACGCCGAGCGTCGGGCCTTGGAGAACGCCCGCACGCGTGGCCACGATCCTCGCGGTGCGACCGCCTATGTCACGTTCGAACCATGCTCGCACACCGGCAAGCAGCCACCCTGCACCGAGGCGCTGACCCAAGCGGGCATCGCCGAAGTCGTCTACGCTGCCGCCGACCCGAACCACCTGGCCCAGGGCGGCGCGAGCGCGCTCCAGCAAGCCGGCGTGCACGTGCGACACAGCGACGCAAGCCCGCTCGCGATGGCCGTCAGCGCGCCGTTCCGCCATCGCATCGAGCAAGGCCGCCCCTGGGTCATCGCCAAATGGGCCCAGACCCTCGACGGCCGCATCGCCACCCGCGCGGGCGACAGCCAGTGGATCTCCAATGCCGGCTCGCGTCGCCGGGTCCACGCCCTGCGCGGCCGCGTCGACGCCATCCTCACCGGCATGGGCACCGTGATGGCCGACGATCCCGCCCTCACGGTCCGCCACGGCCACCCGCGAAAGCGACCGATCCGCGTCGTGCTCGACGCCGACCTGGACATCCCCCTCGATCGCCAACTCGTGCGAACCGCGAAGGACACGCCCACGGTCATCTGCTGCGAATCCAAGCTTGCCACCGCGGCCATTAGCGAGACCAAGCGTGCCGAGCTTGCCAAGGCGGGCTGCCGCATCCTGGGCTGCCCCGCCGGCCCGGGTGGGCTGGATTTGCAAGGCACGCTCAAGATGCTGCACGAGCAGGCCGGCGTGTGCACCGTGATGGTCGAAGGCGGCGCGGGCCTGCTCGGCTCGCTCTTCGAGGCCGATGTCGTGGACACGGCCATCGCCTACATCGCGCCGCTGCTGCTCGGCGACGAGCTCGCCCGCGCCGTGGCGGTGGGGCGGGTCGCCACGGCGCTCTCGGCCGGCGTCAGGTTGAGATTGGGCCGCGTCCGGCGCGTGGGCGAAGACGTCGAACTGACCTACTGCCGCGCGGGCTCGGCCGACCAGAACGCGAGTTGAGGCTGCACCTCGAACGCCACCCGCTCGCCCTCTGCCTCGACGTAGAGCGTCGTCCCCGCTTCGGCGTGGGCCGTCCGCACCTGCGCCAACGCGACAGGCGAGGCGCTGAGCATCGGCGCGATGGTCGAACTGGTCACAGTGCCGATCGACTTCTCCGAATCCACCTCCGGGTAGATTGCCGCCCGCTCCTCGGGCAGCCTCGCGTCCTGCCCCGCACCCAATCGCAACCCCACGAGCACCTGCTTGGGCTTGCCGAGCGATTGCATCCGCGCCACGACTTCCTGACCCAAGTAGCAGCCCTTGGTGAACGACACGCGATCCTTCAGCACGCCCGTCTCGGCCGGCAGGTTGTCGTTGTTAAAATCGATCTGGAACAACGGCCACCCCGCCTCGATGCGTGCGATGTTGTACGCCATCCAGCCGCAGGGGCGCACCCCCTCCACACCCGCGAGCGCGTCGTACACAGCCCTCGCGTGCTCGGTGCGCATCGTGAGCACCAATCCCACCTCGCCCGCGCTGTCCTCACGCTCCAGCAGCACGCGCGCGCCGCGCACCATCACGGTCATTGCCCGACCCGGCTCGAGCGCCACATGCTCGTCTGTATCGGCCACTGCCATGACCACCTGCGCCGCGCGTGGTCCGTGCAACGCAAGCCGGTGCATCGACTCGCTGGCGTCGGTCAGCGTCACGTCCTCGGCGAACACGAATTCCGCCAGCGCCTCTGCGGTTTTCGCCGCCACGAGCGCGTCGACATCGACAATGGCACGCTCGCCGGTATCACACAGCCGCAGGTCCGCCTCGATGCGTCCCTTGCGATTCAGCCAGAAGCTCCGCACGCTGCGCATGGGCTCCAGATTCTTCAGTTCCTGTGTGATGAGGTTGTTCAGGAACGCGAGCCGGTCCGTGCCTGTGGCCTCGATGGTCCCGCGTTGGGGCATATCGACCAGCCCACAGCCCTTCCGAATAGCCGCGTACTCGAGTTCGACGTGCTCGTGCACCATCGGCACGAGCAGCCCGCGGGCCGGGTCGCCGTACGGGTGCAGGGCGGTTTCGGACTCTCTGTAGAGGTCCAGCATGGGACTCTGGGTTGCCATGGTCCATGTTAAGCCCCCGAGGCGATTGGGCCATAGACTGGGGGCCTACCCATGGCCGGAAACCCCCGGTCAAAACGCATCGCGAAGGAGAAGCCGTGAAAGACGACCTGAACATCGACCTGCTCAAGCGACTCTGCGAGACCCCCGGCGTGCCGGGCCGCGAGGAGCGCGTCCGCGCCCTGATCGAGGAAGAGGTCGAGGGCCTCTTCGACGAGGTGTACACCGATCCCATGGGTTCGCTCATCTGCACGCGTCACCCCAAGCCCAAGGGATCGTCCAAGAAGAAGACCACCAAGAAGAAAACGAGTTCGGCCAAGTCCGATGCCACCCGCGTCATGCTGCTGAGCCACATGGACGAGATCGGGTTCTACGTCAGCCACATCGACGACAAGGGCTTCATCCGCGTCAACCCCGCCGGTGGCTTCGACACGCGCAACCTCTTCAGCCGCCGCGTCCTGGTCTGCACCAGCGGCGGAGACCTCAAAGCCGTCATGAACCCCGGCGGCCGGCCCATCCACATCTCGGGCGACGACGAGCGCAAGAAGGTTCCCGAGGTCAAGGAGTTCTTCATCGACACCGGCATGCCCGCCGACGAGGTGAAGGAGAAGGTCCGCATCGGCGACTACGTCGTCATGGACGAGCCGCTCATCGAGATCGGCACCAAGGTCGTCAGCAAGGCCCTCGACAACCGATTCGCCTGCTGGCTGGGCATCGAGAGCATCCGCAAGTTGCACAAGAGCGGTAAGGGCCACGCCTGCGAGGTCGTCGTTGCCTTCACCACCCAGGAAGAGGTCGGCCTTCGCGGCGCCAAGACCGCGGCGTACGCCGTCAAGCCCGATATCGGCCTGGGTATCGACGTCTCGCTGGCATGCGATACCCCGGGTGTTCCCGATGCCGAGGCCGTCACGCAGCACGGTAAGGGTTTCGGCCTGCACGTGCAGGACGGCAGCTTCATCGCCAACTACGACCTTGTCGATCAGGTCGAGGCGATCGCCAAGAAGAACCGCATCGCGTACCAGCGCACGATCCTCGCTCGCGGCGGTCAGGATGGCGCCGCCGCCCAGCAGGTGGCCGCCGGCGCCAAGGCCGTTGGCATCGTCTGCGGCACGCGCTACATCCACACCGTGACCGAGATGATCGACCGCCGCGACCTCGCCGCCGCGCGGGACATCGTCGCCGCGACGCTCTCGACGTTGTAGACCGAGTTGGTCCATGTCGAAACAAAACAAGCCCACGTCCGTCGACGTGGGCTTGTCATTCTCCGATCCAGGATCGGACTCGATTCACACCATCGACGTCATCGCCTCGATGATCCGCAGCGCCTCGCGAGCCGGGAAGGGCTTGCGGAGGAAGGCGTCGAAGCCCTGGCCCTTGAGGCCCTGGGCCTGGCCGTCGGTCAGGCGGTTGCTGAGCGCCACGATGCGGGTCATCGCCAGGTGATCGTTCGACCGAACCATCTGCACGACCTGCTGGGCCTCGTTCTCGCCCAGGTGCATGTCCAGCAGCAGCACGTGCGGCCGCAGCTTCTCGCAGAGCATGCCGGCCTGGAAGCTCGTGGTCGCCGTCGAGACCTCGTAGTCGGTCTGCTCGGCGATGATGCTGCCCAGTCCCTCGATGACCGCCGGGTCGCTGTCGACCAGCAGCACGCGGGTGCCGGTGGTCTTCAGCCCGTCCATGGGCATCCGGTGCTTCTTCATGAACTTGACCAGGGACGGCAAGGGGATCCGGCGATCCTTGGACCCCGGAATCCGATAACCTTCCAGTTCCCCGGAGTCGAACCACTTGCTCACCGTTCGCGGGGCGACCTTGCAGATCTCCGCTACTTCACCGGTCGTCAGCACGTCCTTCTCGAACGGCATTGCACACCTCACATCCCTTGCCAGCGCCCCGAGCGCGGCGTCCTGCTGCGGACGACACAGAAATCGGCTGCAACGGTGGATCGCTTCACACCGACAGCGATGAATGCGGCATAAACCCTGCAATTTCTGTGGGTTAGGCGGACATTGGTGGGTCTGGAGCCCACTTTTGGGACGAACCCCCATAGCTATCGGTGCAGCATAATGGGAGCCCCAATGGTGGACCTGCGGCCAGCAGAGGCCCGGCCGACGTCCGGAGTGGCATCTCCAGAGGGCCAGAAGCTGCATCCAGACCGGCCGGTCTCCCGTACCGTCACCCACCAGACCCAGGTCCGTATTTCCGCTGTAACCTTCGGGGCGGCACTGGTCTATCCTCTCGACCCCCGGCTTGGGCCCGTATGCCGGCCGATCGGGGTCGGCGTGGACTCGTTTCAGCCCTCAGGAATCCGATTCTCGCCTCACCGAACTGATGAAGTAGAGGAGTGCAGCTCGTGCCCAAGTTCTCGCGATCGACCCTGCCAACCTTCGCCGGCTGCCTGGCATTGGCCCTATCGACCCATCTGGCCGCCCCGGCCCTCGCCCAGGAAGGCCCCGATCGCCTGACCGATCGCCAACTCCTCGACGAGTTCATCCATTTTGTCTTTATTGATCGCGACGACGTCGCCGCCGACTACGCCGCCCAGCTTCTCGGGCGTGGCATCGATCCGCGCGAGTTCGTGGACCTGGTCGAAGGCGCCGGCCTGAGCGACCGCTTCGATCGCGCCGTGAGCGAGGCCATCCGCTCGGGCCTGGCCGAGTCGCAGGCCGCCGCCCTCCGCAAGCTCTACAGCGAGGGACGCCTGCAGCGGGCCCGCGATCCGCAGGAGATCGCCGAGAACATCGCCATGCTCACCGGCCCGCTCCGCGGCCGGCTGATCGCCAAGGAGCGTCTGGTGGCCGCCGGCGAGTACGCCGTGCCCCAGCTCCTCCGCGTGATCGACGAGGGCGCCGACCCTGCCCTGGTCCGCGAAGTCCGCGCCGTGCTGGTGCAACTCGGCCAGCAGGCCGTGATGCCGTTGAGCGTGGCCCTCCGCGACACCACCCCGCAGACTCAGCGGGCCATCGCCGACCTGCTCGGCCAGATTGGGTATGACACCGCCGCGCCCTTCCTGGCAGAGGTCGCCCAGACAACGAGCAACGGCCCCGTTCGCGAGGCCGCCCAGCGTGCCGTCGAGAGCGTGACCGGCGAGGCCAACGGCCGGGCCAACGAGCTCTATGTCGAGATCGCCGAGAACTACTCGTCCGAGGACGCCGGCGTTACCAGCTTCCCCGGTGAGGCCACCCAGCCCATGTGGCGCTATGAGGCCACCGCGGGCGGGCTGCTGTTCAGCTCGGCGCCCACCGAGGTTTACCACGAGATGATGGCCATGCGTCTGAGCGAGGATTCGCTCCGCCTGGTCCGCACGCCCAACGCAGCCGCCGCCGCCCTGTGGGTCGCGTCGTACCTGCGTCTGGACATCGAGCGTCCCGAGAACGCCAACCTCGATCTGGGCCTGCGTGAGCCGATGTACTACGCCGTCGCGTCGGGCTCGACGATCGCTCAGAACGTGCTATCCCGCGCCCTGGCCACCAGCAACACCCAACTCGCCCGCAAGGCCATCGAAGCGATCGGCAAGACCGCCGGCGGGCAGGACCTGTGGGTGGGCGCCTCGGGCAACCAGCAGCCGCTGGTCGCCTCGCTGACCTATCCCAACCGCCGCGTGCAGTACGAGGCCGCGTTGGCCTTCGCCCACGCCCAGCCGCGTCAGTCCTTCGAGCGCAGCGACTTGGTTGCCCCGATCCTGGCCTCTTCGATCCGCGGCGCCACCGACCGCTACGCGTTGGTCGTTGCGAGCGACCCGGAAGTCGGCCGCGGCCTGCAACGCATGCTCGAGGGCATGGGCTACCGCGTGAGCCCCGCCGGGGAGTCGCTGGGCGCTTTGCAGCAGGAGTACGAGACCGCCGCGAGCGTGGATCTGGTCGTCGCCAGCCTGCCCCTTGATCAGTCGGTAGGCCTGGTCACCCAGATGCGCGCCACCAACCGTCTGATGGCGGCCCCGTTGCTGATGCTCTCGGGCGGCGCCGACGAGATCGAACTTAACCGCCGCTACGGCTCGGATCGCTCCATCGAGATCCGCACGGCCGGCATCCGCAGCGAGCAGATGCGCGCCACCATCGAGGACCTGTCCGAGCGTGCCCTTGGTGGCGCGATCTCGGAGGAAGAGGCGACGATCTACGCCGCCGAGTCCATCGACGCCCTGCTCGAACTGGCGATCTCCAACAACGCCGTCATCGTTGCTTCCGACGCCACCAGCCAACTGGTGCAGGCGCTCGAAGAAGACGACGGCCTCATGGAGCTCCGCCTCGCCGAGTTGCTCTCCTGGATCGATGAGGCCAACGCCCAGCAGGCCATCTTCGATCGTGCTATCCAGGCCCAGGGCGCCCAGCGCGTGGCGCTGCTCGGCCACACGGCCAACTCGGCCCGCCGCAACGGCAACCAACTCCTGGAGCGTCAGATCCAGCGTTTGCTCCAGATTGCCCGTGACGGCGATGATGCCGAGGCCATCGCCGCCGCCGGCCTGCTCGGCTCGCTCGGCGTGCCTAGCGAGGACCTGGCCGGTCTGATCCTCGACGGCCGCGGCTAAGCGGTTCCGAAAGCAACATGTTCTCCAGCGAGGCCCGGGCGCTAGCCCGGGCTTTTCCATGCGCGATTTCCGACAATCGCCAGGTTCGATAACGCCAAATCCCCCTCGGCCCCCCATGACAAGAGGACCAGCCGTCACAACCCACACCGTTTCCCGCTCGGCATCGCCCAAGCACCGGATCGCGGTCACGGTGAATCCGATGCTGGGAGTGGCCGCGGCTGGCATGGTGTCCGCCGCGGGCCGTGACAGAGGGTCGCCCGCGCGAGCGTGACGACGCGATGCCGAGAGGTTCGGCGAGAGCTCGGGCGGCGGGTACCTATGGAGGGCACGCAATGATGCGCGCACAGGTTCGTAAGGCGTTTACGCTTGTTGAAATTCTGATCGTCGTGGTGATCCTCGGCATTCTTGCCGCGATCGTCATTCCCCAGTTCACCAGCGCCAGCGAAGAGGCCCAGATCAGCAGCGCGGAGAGCCAGCTCCAGACGGTTCGCAACCAGATCGAGCTGTTCCGCGTTCGCAACAACGGCAACCCGCCGGCTCTGGCCGACCTCTTCGATGACTCGCAGATCGCCCTGACTGCCGAGCCCGCAGGCGGCTGGATCGGTGTGGTCAACGCGGACTACCTCCGCGTTGCTCCTCAGAATCCCCGCACCGGCACCAGTGACGTGATCGCTGGCACCGCCGCTCCCACCACCGCCGTCGCCGCCGACGACGAGGGCTGGGTTTACGACGAGGCCACCGGTCGCATCTGGATGAACGGCTTCGACGAGGTCGAGGGCGAGTGGATCCCGTAATCCGCTCCGATTCTCATGACTCCCGTCCGCTCCGGGTTAGCGCCCGGATCGGGCTTTGCAGTGCGGCAGGGGATCGACGGAGGTTTTGGGCATGGCTCAGGTCAAGGTTCGCGTCCGGGCTGCGTTTACGCTGGTCGAGATCCTCATCGTGGTGGTGATCCTCTCGCTGCTGGCGGCGATCGTCGTCCCGCAGATGGTGGGCGCCCAGGAGGAGTCGCAGGTCAACGCCACGCTCTACGACCTGAACAAGATCCGCCAGCACGTCGTGGTCTATCGCTCCCGTGAGGACGCCTTCCCGACCATCGAGGAGGGCGACGGCACCTGGGGCCAGATCGTGAACGATGATGGTAACTATCTCATGGCGCCGCCCGTGAACGCTTACGTCGGCGGTGACAACCGACGCGTCATCGTGTATGGCGGCGGGCCCGATACCACGTTCCAGACCGATCATGCCTGGATCTTCGACGCCACCACCGGCCGCGTGTGGGCCGGCGGCTTCGACGACCAGGATATCCCGCTGCCCAAGCTCCCGTAATCGAAAGGTCGACCCATGCGCGCCCGCGCGTACACCCTTCTCGAGGTTCTGGTGGTCGTCGCCATCCTGGGGACGGCCGCCGCCATGGTGGTCCCGTCGATGAGTTCGGCGGGCAACCTGCGTGTCCAGGCCGCCGTCCGCGAGCTTGTGGCCGACATCACCTTCGCACAGAGCGATGCCGTGGCGTACCAGTCTCGCCGGGCCATCGTGTTCTACGAGGGTGAGGGCCGGTACGTCTTGTGCGAAGTCCGAGGATCGGTGATCGATCCGGACGTGGATGCGCTTTTCGACATCACCCGCGATGGCGCACGCTACGAGGTCGTCTTCGACGAAGACCGCACCGCCGGCGCCGCCATCATCGAGGTCGACTTCGATGGCGATAACATCCTGATCTTCGACGAGTTGGGCGGCCCGGTCGAGACCGCCACCGGCGACCGGCCGAGCTCGGGCGGTGTTATCCGGATCCGCGACGCGATTGGCCAGACCTTCCGCATCACGGTCGAGGCCTATACCGGCCGAGTCCTGGTCGAGCGCGAGTAAATCGGGCTTGTACTCGGCGGCTCGTACTTCCCCTCAATTGTGATCCTTCGCCAGCCGACAAATCTGTCGGAGGCATCACGCCATGGCGACAACCACCCAGAACAGCGACCAGCACCCGGCTACGCACGCCCGCCACGAGTGGCTCGTGTTTTTCGGACGCTCGGGCTTTGGCATTGCCCTGGCCGTGCTGTTGTTCACCGCGCTCATCTGGCTGCGTCTGCGTCTCGTGACCGACGTGCCGCGGCAGGCGTATGCCGATCCCAAGCCTCAACAGCAGCAGAGCGTGACGCATGATCATCGCGATCGCGATGCCGCCGCGCCCGATCGATAGCCCAACCCACACACCCGTCGCAACCGGCACGCCTTGCCCACCCGGCACAGGTTGGCCGGTTGTTTCGATTTGTGATGCTGGGCAGGCGAGTCGGGTTGGTGGTGTGTCGAGGAATAGGTGGGTTGTTGCCGTGGGCGTGCCGCAGGGGCCGTTACCAGACAGGCAATGGACTGATTTACCACGGATCGAGGGACACTCAATGACGGTTCACAGCAACAAGCAGACCGCGTCGACGAAGAACGTGACGCTGACCACCGCTTCGGCCGCGGCGCTTGGCGCCCTGGCCGGCAGTTCCGCCGCACTCGGCCAGGCCGGTGAGGCGTTCTCGCTCGAGAAGACGCCGGATCTCATCGTTCCCGACGCACCGAAGGGTGGCGAGGGCGCGAAGCTCCCCATGCAGGGCGAGATCTCGGTGGACGAGCACCTGATCGTCGACCTGCACGTCGTCGACGAGGAACTCGCCGACGTCCTGCAGATGCTTTCGATCCAGAGCCAGCGCAACATCGTCGCCAGCCGCAACGTGGCCGCGACTGTTACCGCAACGCTCTACGGCGTGACCTTCTACGAGGCGCTCGACGCCATCCTCCACGTCAATGGTTTCGGCTACGTCGAGGAAGGCAACTTCATCTACGTGTACACCGCCGAGGAGATCAAGACCCTCATCGAGGACAGCCGCCAGCGCACGACGGCGGTCATCCCGCTGGACTACATCAACTCGAGCGACGCCGCCGAGTTCGCTCAGGCCCTGCTGAGCGAGAACGGGCAGATCAAGGCGCCCGGCAAGACCGCGCAGTTCTCGATTCCCGATAACGCTCCCGTTGGCGCCGACGACATGGCCGCCGAAGCGTTCATCGTGGTGGTTGATTTCGAGGAAAACGTCGACGCGATCCGCGACCTGCTCGTGCAGATCGATACCAAGCCCAGCCAGGTGCTGGTCGAGGCCACCATCCTCCAGGCCGCACTGACCGAGAACAACGCCTTCGGCGTCGACTTCTCGATCATCGGCAACATGAACTTCGGGGACTTCCTCGGCGGCCCGCTGAACGCCGCCAACAACCTCCTCAACGGCGAGGGTGAGGATCGTCTGGGCAACCCCGTTTCGCTGCCGAGCAGCGACAACGGGAATGCCAACGCCGTCAACACCAGTATCGGCCGCGTCGATGGTCCGGCCTCGCTGAAGGCCGGCGTGGTGGCGGGTGACTTTGCCGCCTTCCTGCGCGTGCTCGACGAGGTGACCGACACCACGATCATCGCACGCCCGAAGGTGCTCACGCTCAACCGCCAGCCCGCCCGCGTGCTGGTCGGTGAGCGCGTCGGCTACCTCAGCAGCACCACGACGCAGACGGGCACCACCCAGACCGTTGAGTTCCTGGACACTGGTACCCAGCTCTACTTCCGCCCATTCATCTCGCGTGACGGGCTCATCCGCATGGAGCTCAAGCCCCAGGTCTCCGAGGCCGTCATCCGCGACGCCACCGATTCGGGCGGCTCGGCGGTGACCATCCCCGACGAGACCACCAACGAGCTGACCGCCAACGTTATGGTCCGAGACGGGCAGACCATCGTGCTCGGCGGCCTCTTCCGCGAGCGGACGCAGTACACGCGTCGCCAACTCCCCTGGATCGCCGACCTGCCGATCATCGGCGCGCCGTTCCGCGGTCGCGAGGACAGCACCGATCGTGCTGAGATCATCTTCATGATCACGCCGACGATCGTCAACGACCAGATCATGTCCGAGCACGCCGAACGCGCCAAGGAGCTGATCGACAGCGCCGTGGCTGGCACCCGCGAGGGCCTGCTGCCCTTCAGCCGCGACAAGCAGGCTTCGCGTCTGCTCGTCGAGGCCCAGCAGCACGCCGGTGAGGGCAACAACAAGAAGGCCCTCTACTGCGTCCGCCGCTCGCTCTCGCTCAACCCCAACCAGCCGCAGGCACGCGCTCTGCTCGAGCGTCTGACCAGCAACACCCGCGACTGGCCGACCATGAGCGTGCTCGAGAGCACGTTCAACACCGAGCTCGACCTCTACCTTGACGAGCACGGCGACCTGTTCGAGCCCACGCCCGTCGACCTGGGTGCCGAAGGCGCCTCGCTGATGTTCGACGACGAGACCCTGACCACTGCCAGCGACGTGAAGGTCATCGAGTCGATCGATGGCGAGCCCATGGTCGAGTCGACCGGGCCTGTCGCGACCGAAACAACCGAGACGACCACGATCGAGACCCTTGCGACCGAGAACAGCACCGACTCTGATATCGAAACCATCGATCCCGCCGTCGCCGAGGCCGAGGCACTCGCGGCGACCGAGGACACCTTCGACGACACTGAGCTGGCCGACGCCCGCGAGAGCGAAACCGGCAGCGAGGTCGAGACCAGCGAGACCGCTTTCGAGAGCTCGGATTGGATCGGTAGCCTCGCCAAGGCCGAGATCGGCGCCGCGGCCGATGCGACCGAAACGCCTGTGGAGACCACCAAGGCGACCGAGCCCGAGCCGCAAACTCCGGCCATCGTGTACGACGCCGATGCGCGGACCTTCGACATCGAAGTCGAGGACGCCGCGCTGCCCACCCTGATTCGTGATCTGGCCAAGCAGTCGCGCCAGAACATCGTGCTGCCCAAGGAACTGAGCGGCTCGGTGACCACCACGATGTTTGGGGTCAACATCTACGAGGCCCTCGATGTGCTGCTCCATGATGAGGGCTTCGGGTATGTCGAAGAGGGCAGCTTCATCCACGTCTACAGCCACGATCAGATCCAGGCCATGGCCGCCGATGCTGCCTCACTTGAGGCCGAGAAGACCACGACCGAGACCATCGCCTCGGCCGACGAGCCCGAGACCCCGACCGACCTCGAGGTCGTCGACACCGGTTCGACCACTACGAGCACCAACGCCCCGACGTCGATCGCGACAGCCGAGACCAAGCCCACCGGCACGACCTCGACCCCTTCCACGACGAAGGCCACCGGCTCGACGACCAAGGTCGAGACCCCGGCACCCGTCGGTCTCTCGCCCGACTTCGACGAGTCGAGCCCCATCGAGGCCCAGATCGACGACACGCTGGGCGAGGCTCTGCTGGGTTCGTTGAGCTTCTCGGAGTTCGAGTGGTCGCCCACCGTGACCCGTGACGGCTTCACCGAGCCCACCAGTTGGGTCGGCTCGGACGCCGGCGACGCCCGTGCGTCGACTTCCGAGAACAACAGCCAGGACTGATAACCCATCACATCCGGCGTTCGTGTGGACGCCGGGTTCAGCGTGGCCCCAAAAGGGCCGAAGGTAAATGACAGTCGGACGCGTGTGGTATCACGCGTCCAATAGCCCGGGCCCGCCAGAGAATGCGGGCGGCGAGAGGACGCAGGACGATGCACAACGAACGACGCATGAACACGATGACGCGGACCGCCAAGCTCGCGCTGCTGGCCGGCGCGGTGGTGGGAGCCATGGCCCTGACCGGTTGCTCGGGCAACAGTCGCACCTCGGAGGCGGCCCGCCAGGGCGCCGCCGAGCGCATGGCAGGCATGAAGAGCGGCACCGAGTGGGACATGGCCCGCCAGGCCTTTCTCTCAGGTGATCCGCAGAAGGCCCTGGACCACATCGATCGCTCGATCGCGCTGAACGACAGCGTCGTGCGCTCGCACGTGCTCCGCGGCCGCATCATGATGGAACTCGGCAACTTCGAGGAGTCCATGGCCTCGCTCGGCAAGGCCGAGATCCTCGATCCCGAAGATGTTGACACCCAGTACTTCCTGGGCGTCGCCTACGAACGCATTGGTGAGAAGGAGAGTGCGATGGAACGCTACCAGCGCGCCGCCGAGCTCGACACGGCCCGTGCCATCTACGCCGTCGCTGCTGCCGAGATGCTGATCGACATCGGCCGTACCGACGACGCGGAGACCTATCTCAAGGATCGCCTTGAGATCTACCGCCACAATGCCGGCATCCGCCAGACCCTGGGCCACATCGCCATGATGCGCGGCGACGCCGAGAAGGCCGCCGAGTGGTTCACCGAGGCCCGCTTCCTTGCCCCCGAAGACCCCGGCGTGCAAGAAGACCTCGCCCGCGCCGAGCTGGCCTCGGGCCGCTTTGCCGAGGCCGAGTACAACCTGGCCGAGCTTCTCGGCAAGGACGAGTTCAAGGATCGCCGCGACCTGCAGCACATGCGTGCCCGCTGCCTGGTCGAGGTCGACCGCCCCGTCGAGGCCCGCGACGTGCTCGTGAGCCTGACCGAGACCGAGGGTGGCGAGAAGGACCTGGACGCCTGGATCCAACTCGGCCACGTCTGCTACCAGCTCCGTGACATGGCCCGCGTGCGTCGCGCCGCCGGCCGCGTCATCGCCCTGGCCCCCCAGCGCAGCGAGGGTTACCTGCTCCGTGCTCTGCAACAGCGCGGCACGGGCGACCTCGAGGGCGCCCTGGCCAGCCTCGACTTGGCCATCCAGCGCAGTGAGACCGACCCCACGCCGCTCATCCTGCGGGGCCTCATCGCCCAGCAGGCCGACATGCCGGGTCTGGCCCGCTCGAGTTTCGAGGCCGCTCAGAAGCTGGATCCCAGCAACGAGAGCGTCTCGCGCATGATCGCTGCCCTGGACGCCCAGTACGCCGAGACCTTCGTGGGCGTGCCCGACGACGGCCAGTAAGTCTCGGCTCAATCAGCCGTTCGCACGTCGGCGATCTCGCCGCGCACCGACCGGCGACCCCGATACTCCTCGACCCTGGGCGTGAACACCACGTCCAGGGTCGTTCCATTCTTGATGTGCTCGGCGTGGCGCCCCCAGCCCCAGCCGACGAGCTTGAGCGTGGCGCCAGAGTCGTCGCGCACGAACATCGACAGGTGTGTGCTGCTCGAGCTCATGAGCATGGGCGACTGCGAAACCCGCACGTTCTTCAGCCGCAAGCGTGGTGTCGGGTTGCCGCGGCCGAATGGCCCGAGCTTCTCGAGCGTCATCACGCCCATCTCGTCGAGTTCGTGTAGCGCCGCGTCGGAATCGATGCGAACTTCGGGCGTGAGGTCGTCCACGGTAATGAACTCGTTGGCGTGCGCGACCAATGCCTCGGCGAACGCATCGAGCCGTGCGAGCGGCACCCGCAGCCCGATGGCCGCGTCGTGCCCGCCGAAGCCCTCGACCTCATGCGCACACGCCCGTACCGCGCCGTGCAGGTTGAATCCGGGTATGCTCCGGCCCGATCCTTTGCACACGTCGACATCACGCTGCATCAGGATCGTCGGCCGCCCGAAGCGCTCGACCAACCGCGAACACGCGATGCCGATAACACCCGGGTGCCAATCTCCGTGCGCGAGCACGATAGCCCGGTGCCCATCCTGGTCCATCCCGAGCCGGACAACCTCGGCACACGCCTGCTCGACAATGCGCTTCTCGATGGACTGCCGCTGCTGGTTGAATTCGTCCATCGTGTCGCAGATGGCCTCGATGCGTTCACCATCGCTCGTCGTGAGTAACTCGATCGCCTCGTCCGCCTCGGCCACGCGCCCCAGCGCGTTGATACGCGGGCCGAGGCGGAACCCCAGATCGCCCACGCTCACCGGCCGATTCTCCCGCACACATCGCTCGGCCAGCGTTGCGAGCCCACGGATCCGCGTCCGCCGCATGAGGGCCAGGCCGTGCGTCACGATGGTCCGGTTCTCGTCGATGAGCGGCGAGACGTCCGCCACCGTCCCGAGTGCCGCGAGCGGAAGCAGATCGAGTAGCAGCGCCCGAGGCCCCGCCGCCGCCCGGCCGCCTTCGCCCGCGAGCGTCGCCATCCGCCACGCCAGCTTAAAGGCCACGCCCGCGCCGCACAAGCCGGCGAACGGGTATGCCGAATCGGGCCGGCCGGGATGCACCACCGCGTCGGCCTTGGGCAGGTCGTCCACACTGGCGGGCGGGTTGTGGTGGTCGGTCACGATCAGCCGAACGCCCAGTTCCCGCGCCCGCTTGGCCGGTTCGGTGGCGGTGATGCCGCAGTCCACCGTCACGATGACCCTGGCCCCATCGTCGGCAAGCTTCTCGATCGCGTGGACGTGCACGCCGTATCCATCTCGCAGGCGGTGGGGCACAAAGTGCATCAGCCGGGCATCGGGGCAGAGTTCCCGGATGATGTGGTGCAGGATGGCCGATCCGGTCGTGCCGTCCACGTCGTAGTCGCCGTAGATCGCGATCGCTTCGCCCCGCCGTCCCGCTTCCAACAGCATCTCGGCGGCCTTGTCCAGGTCCGGGATGCCCGATGGGTCGTGCAGCCCAGTCAGTTTGGGCTCCAGGCTCGCCGCGTCGAGGTGCGGCCGCCCCGCCAGTACCCGGGCCACCAGCGGCGGCAGCGAGGCGTCAAGCGGACCCGCCGGCTCGGGCAGCCGCCACCGCTTGGTCAGGCCGCGCAGGGAAGCGGCCGATGGCGATGGGGCGGTGGGGGGCATGGCCGTAGACTAGCCGGATGGTCAAGCTCAACAAGATTTATACCCGTACCGGCGACGACGGCACGACCGGCCTGGGAGATGGCTCGCGCGTCGCCAAGGCCGACCCCAGGGTCGACGCCTACGGCACCACCGACGAGGCCAATGCCGCCCTCGGCCTGGCGGTCATCGCCTGCCGAGACGCCGGTGAGCCCGCCGCGGGGCTGGTTTCGGTCCTCGAATCGCTCCAGCACGACCTGTTCGACTGCGGGGCCGACCTCTGCACGCCGATCAAGCAGGATGGCAAGGAGGCCCAGCGTCTTCGGGTCATCCCGAGCCAGACCGAACGCCTGGAGGCCCTCATCGACCGCTTCAACGAAGACCTCGAGCCCCTCACCAGCTTTGTGCTGCCCGGCGGCACGCCCGCGGCGGCGGCCCTGCACCTCGCTCGCACCATCGTGAGGCGGGCCGAGCGGCTGGCGGCGGCGACCCTGGAAGCCGAGCCCGACGAAACGAACCCCAACGTTATCCGATATCTCAACAGGCTGAGCGACCTGCTGTTCGTGCTGGGTCGCGTGACCAACCCAACCGGCGACGTGCTGTGGAAGCCCGGAGCCAATCGAGAAGCGAACTAAGCCGATACCGCACCATGGCCACCGCCAATTTCACAAGCGAGTTCGCACAGGAGTTCGACGCCGAGACCGGGCGTCTGCTGCGCCGGCGGTTCATGTGGTTCCTGGGCACGATGCTCGCCCTTTGGGCCCTGAGCTTTATCAGCCTGGCGGTGGGGTGGAATCGTATCTCGCAGTCTCCCGTTCACATCGCTGCGTTTGTGGGCATCGCGCTCTTCGATATCAGCGTCTACGGCTGGTTCTTCTGGCGCGTACGCAACAGCAAGCCCGACAAGCCCGCGGTCTTGCTGCTGACTCGAATCCTGCTGCTCTACATCGGCGCGATGGGGCTGCTCAACTATGTCATCACCTGGCCCGGCTCGGGAGAACTCAGCCGCGTCGTTCCCGTGGCCACGATCAACTTCGGCTTCGCTTTCTTCATGGCGGCAATCTTCCTTCCGTGGTCGCCCAAGGACGTCCTGCGCACCGTCGGCCTCGTGCTGGCGCTCCACGCCATCGTGTTCATCGCGGTCAATCTCAAGCCCTCGCTGACGTGGCTCTGGCTCGCCCTGTTCCCCGCGTTTGTTGCCCCTGGCTTCGCCGTGTGCGCCATCAAGCACTCAAGCCGCATGCGAGCCTTCAAGATGCGGTTCCTCTCCGATCGCTACGGCGAGGTCCGCCGCGAGATGACCGACGCCCGTCGCATCCACGAGGATCTCTTCCCCGAGCCCCGCGACGTTGGCGATATGGTCTTTCGCTACACGTATCAGCCCATGCGGCAGATCGGCGGCGACTTCCTGTTCTTCTTCGAGAGCCCCGGCATCGAGGGCCGCGTACCCGTCAACGTCGTGCTGCTTGATGTCACCGGCCACGGCCTGGCAGCCGCCCTCACCGTCAACCGCCTGCACGGCGAGCTCGAACGCATCTTCGCCGAGAATCCGCACGCCGAACCCGGGCACGTGCTGGGGCTGCTCAACCGCTACGTCCACCTGACGCTGGCCCAGCACAGCATCTACGCCTCGGCGGTGTGCCTGCGCATCGACCCGACCACCAACGAGCTGACATATGCCAACGCCGGCCACCCGCCCATGTTCCTGCGCGGCGTCGACGGCACCATCGAAGAGCTCGACTCGACCGCCATCGTGCTGGGCGCCTGCCGACCCGAGGACTTCCACGCCGACCCGCAGACGCATACGTTCATGCCCGGCGACATGCTCATCGCCTACACCGATGGGGCGATGGAGGCCCGCAACGACAAGGGCAAGTGCATCGGCCGCCAGTGGCTGACCGCCATGATCGCCGCGGCCAACTGCGAGCCGGGAGACTGGCCCCGCCGCATCATCGGCGAGCTCGACACACGCCGCCACGGCGTGCCCGAGGACGACACGCTGGTGATCGAGGTGCAGCGGAGGTTGGCAACCGATGCCGCCAAGCGGATTGGCTCCGAACGCGAGCCGGCGGAAATCCGGTGAGATTCGCGGTAGCCATGTGAAACCAACCCATTCGAGGCCGGTACACCCTCGTGGGGAGGTCTCGATCATGATAACGCTACGGTTTGGCTGCCTGTTCGGTGTCGCATTTCTGACATTGGCGACGATGGCTTTCGCACAAGGCCCTAAAGCCCAACCGGGGGTCACTCCAGACGCCATCGCTGGGATGCGGCTGGTACGGGTGCCCCACGCCACCAGGACGTTGCTGAAGCACCTCGAACGGCTTGGTGCCGACTTCTGGACCCACTCCCCTTCGGTTGGTCTCCCGGTCGAGGTCGCGCTGACCCCGGCCCAGGCCCGCGAACTGGGCACGCTGGGCATCGAGTTCGAGACCCTTATTGCCGACCTGGCTGTCTACGAGGCCCAGATCCGAGCGCGTGATGCCGCGGCACGGGCGGGCGACGACATCGACTGGTACGGCATCTACCGCACGCCCGACGAGTTCGCCGATCGTCTGGAGAAGATCAAGGCGATCAATCCCGCGATCGTGCGATCGAGCCAGATCGGTGAATCCATCGAGGGCCGCCCGGTCGAGGCATACCGAGTCACCGGCGTTGGTTCGGGCGACGACAAGCCCGCCCTGGTGTTCATCGGCGGCACCCACGCCCGCGAGTGGGTCGCGCACATGGCCTCGATGTACACCCTCGAACACCTGGTCCGCGGCTACGGCCATGACGCCGACACCACACGTCTGCTTGACAACCTCGAGTTCATCTTCATCCCGCTGCTCAATCCCGATGGCGTGGCGTGGTCGCACTCGAATCAGGCCATGTGGAGAAAGAACCGGCGTGGCGACGGCACGGGGGCCGTCTGGGGTGTCGACAACAACCGGAACTACAGCGTGGGATGGGGCATCGGCGTTGATCGTCATCCGGGCGGCCAGACCTACCCCGGCGAGTTCGAGTTCTCCGAGCCGGAGAATCTGTCGCTGCGCGACTTCTTGATACCGATCAAGGATCGCGTCGCGGCAGTCGTGGATGTCCACGCTTACGGTGGCGTTCTGTATGCGCCATACAGCTACGAGGGCCGATTGCCCAGAGAGCGTTTCGCCTCGATCACCCAAGCCAGTGAGGACATCGCCACCGCCATGAGCGCGGCGCCGGGTCTGGGCAGGACCATCGGTTGGGCCACACCCGGGCGCTACGGCGGAACCTCGAAGGATTGGGCCTTCGATGAACTGGATGCTCTCTCGTGGACGTTCGAGCTCGGCGAGAGCTTCATGCCGCCCCTCGATCGCATCAAGCCCTGGGGCCGCGCCCTGCTGGCCGGTGCGATCGAGCTTGGAGAATACATCGACCGCCCGGTTCGGCTGGGCGTGTACGCACCCAGGGGGTATATCCAGAACGGCTACGGGCTGGGCGAGCTATGCCCGATCACGATGGATGCACTCGATGGCCACGGCGTCGTCGACCCGGATTCGGTACGCATCTATCAGGAGGTGTTCGGCCTGAGCGAACTCGTCGTGAGCGAGGCCCAGGGATTCGAAGGCGGCTTGTATCAGGCCCATCTCTTGGGGGCCACGTGCGAGCACTGGGTCACGGGCTTCTTCGCCGAGGCGACCACCACCGATGGTCGTGTCACGCGCGTGCCGGCCGATGGCTCGCTGATCCCCGTCGAGTTCGAGTTCGAGACGTTTCGTGAGCATGATTGCGAGAGCGGTAGCTTCTGGACACTGCGTGAGAGTGGTGATACCGCGACCACCGGCCTGTGGATCAGAGGCGATCCACAGGCTACGCCCCTGCAACCCGAGCACGATACGACGCCCGGCGATGCTACCGACTGCATGTTTACTGATCACCGCGCGACCGCCGACCCGGTGGCCGGCATGGTCAACGGCGTGACCACGTTGGTGTACTCTGGTTGGGTTGCTGGTTTCGGGGGGCCGTATACGTCGGGCGAGGTTTCGTTCATGTATTGGGCAGCACGCCCCGAGGGCAGCCCGCCGGTGGCGATGGTCGTCGATACCTCGGTCGATGGCGGAGCTTCTTGGAGCAACTTGACCACTCTGCACGCTGACCAACAGGTGTTGTGGAGGTCGTTCCAAGCGGAGATACCCCTGGTAGATTATGACCGAGCGGTCCTCCTGCGCTTCCGCGCCGGCGTCGGCGAGGGCGACGTGCTCGGAGAGTTCGGCATCGACGACGTCCGCACCGTCATCCGGCGCTGCGACTTCCACCCCGCAGACTTCAATCGCGATGGTGTGGTCGACCTATTCGATATGCTCGCGTTCCAGACAGCCTTCGACGCATCCGACCCGCGCGCCGACTTCGACGGCGACGGCGAGTTCACGATCTTCGACTTCCTGGAGTTCCAGCGCGTGTTTGAGTTGTAGCACTCATCTACCCAAACCGTCCGGCATCATCCGGCGTAGGCTCGTTCATCGCCCGAGGAGCCCGCCCATGCCCTACGTCAACGTCCGCATCACCCCCGCCGCCACGCGAGAGCAGAAGGCCCAGATCATCGCCGAGATCACCGACACACTCAGCCGCGTGCTGGGCAAGCGACCAGACCAGACCCACATCGTCATCGACGAGGTCGATGAGCAGAATTGGGGGTTCGCGGGCGTGCCGACGGATATGTATCGAGCGGGAACGCGCGAGTAGCTACTCCCCAGGAATGTAGCTAATCGCCCCTTCGAACGGGCTACTCGCCGTCGCGTACAGCTTCTTCTCGATGCGGCCGCCGCGGTAGCTCAGGTAGCCGGCGTCCAGGGCCATGCGCATGGCGTGGGCCATCAGCACCGGGTCCTTGGCGTGGGCGATGGCGGTGTTCAGCAGCACGCCGTCGGCGCCCAGTTCCATGGCGACCGAAACATCGCTCGCGCTGCCCACGCCCGCGTCGACGATCACGGGGTAGTCCGGGTCGTTCTCCTTGAGCGCTTCCAGACACAGCACGATGTTGGCCTGGTTGACCACGCCGCGGCCGCTGCCGATGGGGCTGCCCGCGGGCATCACGCTCGCGGCGCCCAGGTCCTTCAGCCGCCTGGCCACGATCGGGTCGTCGCTCGAGTACACCAGAACCTTGAAGCCGTCGTCGACCAGCTGCTTCGTCGCCTCGACCGTGCCCACGGGGTCGGGCAGTAGCGTCCGCTTGTCGCCGAGCACTTCCAGCTTCACCCAGTCTTGCCCAGGGTTATCGATCTGGCTGAGCAGTTCACGTCCCAAGCGCGCCACGCGCACGGCGTCCTCGGCCGTGAAGCAGCCAGCGGTGTTGGGCAGGATGGTGTATTTGTCCGTGTCGATGAACTCCAGCAGGCTCTCGCCCTTCTCGTTCACCAGCCGTTCGCGACGAACGGCGACCGTCACCACGCGGCAGCCGCTGGCCTCCAGGGCCCGCTGCATCAACTCGTAGCTGGCGTACTTGCCCGTGCCCACGAACAGGCGGCTGTCGACCGTGCGGCCGGCGATCGTCAGGGGGGCGGCCAGGCTCTGGGAATCGGCGGAAGCGGGCGTCGTGGCTGTCATGGCCAAGCATAGCGGCGGCGGGCCGATCCTGAACTATGAAGGGCTTTTCACGATGCCGCAGGGCCAACCCGATGAGCATTCGGGATAGCATCTCGCTTGTCCGCGAACCAGTCATCCCAGGTTTCCATCTCCGACAATCTGGCCCGCGCCATCGTGGAGACGCTCCACGAGCCATTGGTGGTCCTGTCGCCCGACCTGACCGTGCAGGCCGCCAGTCCGGCATTCTTCGAGCACTTCGAGGTGGGCGAGTCCGAGACCCTGGGGCACCGCATCTATGACCTGGGCAACGGGCAGTGGAATATTGCCTCCCTGCGCACGCTGCTCGAGGAGATCCTCCCGCGAGACAGCGTGTTCTACGACTTCGAGGTCGAGCACGCGTTCGAGTCCATCGGCCGCCGGGTGATGCTGCTCAACGCCCGTCAGCTCAATCACTCCCAGCTCATCCTTCTGGGCATCCGCGACATCACCGACGCCAACGCCGCCGACCGCGCCCTTCGTGCGAGCCGCCAGCGTCTGGAAGGTATCTACGCCAGCGCGAAGGTCGGCATCAGCGAGATGACCGCCGACGGCGGGTTCGTGCGTGTCAACGACGAGATGTGCCGCATCATGGGCCGATCGCGCGAGGACATCCTGGCCTCGGATATCAGCGAACTGACCCACCCCGATGATCTTGCCCGGTGCGTGGACGGCATGCGTGTTCTCTTCGACTCGGGCGAGCCCTTCTCGGTCGACAAGCGGTACGTCCGCCCCGATGGCTCGTTCGTCCACGCCAACAGCACCGCAAGCCTGATCGAGGGCAGCGACCCGCCGACCATGGTCGTGGTCACCATCGACCTGACCGAGCGACGACAAGCCGAGGAAGCGATGCGCTCCAGCGAGGCGCGCCTGCACGCGCTCGTGGCCGCCACCAGCGACGTGGTCTTCCGCATGAGCCCCGACTGGACCCGCATGCGCCGGCTCGAGGTCGGCGGCTTCCTCGAGGACGCCACCAGCGACCAGCCCTGGCTCGAGCGGTACATCCCCCACGACGAGCAGGAGGAGATCCTCGAAGCCATCGAGCACGCCAAGGAGACCGGCGAGGTCTTCGAGCTCGAGCACCGCGCGCTGCGCAACGACGGCAGCGTTGGCTGGATGCACTCCCGCGCGGTGCCCGTGACCGACGACAAGGGCGCCATCGTCGAGTGGTTCGGAGCCGCCACCGACATCACCGACCGCAAGGAGGCCGAGGAGGCCACCCAACGCAGCGAGGCGCAAATGCGTCTCATGACCGACTCGCTGCCGGTGCTGATCTCCTACGTCGATGCCGATCACAGGTATGGCTTCATCAACCAGACCTACGAGCGTTGGTTCGGCAAGCCCATCGAGGAATTGGCCAGTAAGCCCGTGGTCGAGGTCATCGGCCGCAAGGCGTACGACGTCATCCTGCCCCGCCTCAAGCTCGCCCTCTCGGGCCAGCTCGTCTCGTTCGAGGCGAGCATCGAGTATCCCGTCGTCGGCCGCCGGGACGTGAGCGCGGTGTACGTGCCCGACACGGACGCGTCGGGCAACGTCCGCGGCATGTTCGCCATGATTACCGATGTCACGGATCGCAAGAAGGCCGAAGAAGCCCTCCGCACGAGCGAAGAACAGTACCGCGCGCTGTTCAATTCTATCGATGAGGGGTTCTGCGTCCTGGAAATGATCTATGACGACGATGGAATCGGCGTCGACTACACATTCCTGGAGATCAACCCCGCTTTCGAACGGCACACCGGTCTTACGAACGCCATCGGCAAGCGGGTGAGCGAACTCGTCCCAGACTTGGAATCCCACTGGCCGCGACGGTACGGTCGTGTCGGGAAGTCGGGGGAAGCCGAGCGTTTCGTTGAGCAGTCTGAGGTCATGGGGCGATGGTTCGATGTGTATGCGTTCCCCGTAGGCGAACCCGAGCAGCACCGGGTGGCGTTGTTGTTCGACAACATCACCGACAGCCGTCGGGCCGAGGAAGAGCTGCGACTCAGCGAGCAACGCTACCGGCTCCTTGTCGAGAGCGCCCGCGAGTACGCCATGCTCATGATCGACCCCGACGGCACCATCGTCTCGTGGAACGCCGGCGCCGAGCGGCTCTTCGGCTACACGGCCCAGGAGATGGTCGGCCAGCCCTCCGAGAAGCTCTACACCGAAGAGGACCGCGCCGCCGGCGCCGCCCGCCGCAAGCGCGAGCGGGCCCTGGCCGAGGGCCAGGCCTCCACCGACCAGTGGTACCGCCGCAAGGACGGCACGCTCTTCTGGGCCAACGGCGTGCTGCGCCCCCTCGAGAACGGCCACCCCCGCGGCTTCATCAAGATCCTGCGCGACCAGACCCGCCAGAAGGCCCACGAGGAGCAGCTCAAGACCGTGATGGCGGAGCTGAACCACCGCGTCAAGAACACCCTGGCGGTCGTCCAGTCCATCGCCAGCCAGACGATGCAGCGGGCCAGCAGCCTGGAGGCCTTCCGCCCCGACTTCGAGAAGCGCCTGCGCTCCATCGCCAGGGCCCACAGCCTGCTCACCCGCACGAGCTGGACGGGCGTGACGCTGGGCAAGGTCATCGAGAGCGAGGTCGGCGCCGCGCCCGGCGACGTGCGCGTCTCCCAGAAGGGCCCCGACGTCACACTGCCCCCCGAGATGACCCTCGCCCTGCACATGGTGCTGCACGAGCTGACCACCAACGCGCGCAAGTACGGCTGCCTGGGCAGCCACAAGGGGGCGCTGTCCATCGAGTGGAAGGTCGAGGGCGCCGGCGACGATTGCACGCTCGAGCTGGGCTGGCACGAGTGCTGCCCGACGCCCATCGCCAGGCCGGGCGCCGACGGCTTCGGCAGCCGGCTCATCGAGCAGCTCATCGTCTACGAGCTCGAGGGCGAGATCGACCGGATGTACGAGCCCGACGGCCTGCGCTTCCGCCTGCGCGTGCCGTTCACGCCCGTCCCGCCCGCCCCACACGCCGAGCAGCCGGCCGATCAGGCCCCCGAGGCCAACGCCGGCACGCACGAGCGCGAGCCCGAGCGCGACCCCGCCCCCCAGGCCGAGCGCCCCCGCGTCCTCCTGGTCGAGGACATGGCCATGCTCGCCATGGCGATGAAGGACGAGCTCGAGGCCCTGGGCTTCACCGTCATCGGCCCGGCCCCCAGCGTCGCCAGGGCCCGGGCCCTGGTCGAGCAGGACACGCCCGCCGTGGCCGTGCTGGACGTCAACCTGGGCGACGAGCAGGTCTACCCGCTCATCCCCGTGCTCCAGGACGCCGGCGTGCCCATCGTCCTGCTCACCGGCCACGACGCCGACAGCATCCCCGAAGCGTTCGTCGATATCCCCGTGCTGCCCAAGCCCGTGGAGCTGGACGACCTGGAGCGGGTGCTCCGCGGGCACGCCGGCGTGTCTTCGCCGGGGGCATAGCCGTGCAACCCCCGGCGGCCAGCGGGGTACAAGACCGCAACGCCCGCGTGGGGAGGTCCCGTTGTCCCGTACTCGTATCGCTCTGGTGATCGCCGCCATCGCGTGCCTGGCCACGACCTGGCGCAGCACGCCCGAGCTGGCCGCCCAGCCAGAGCCGCGGGAGGTCTTCTATCCCGACCTGCGGGCCCACGGCGAGGCGGTCAACGAGCTGCCGACCCTCACCGCCGACGAGCTGCCCGCCTTCGAGGCCGCCCTCTCGGGTGTCATCGACACCGGCGTGGCGATCGTGGAAGCCGCGGTGGCCTCGGCCGACCCCAACGCCCCGATCGACGCCCGCCGGCCCAACCCGCCCGCCTCGGGCAGGGCGCTCGAGGCGCTCCGCCGCACGCTCGTCGAGCACGTCGCGGCCATCACCGCCGGCAGCAGCGGGCCCTACCTCGCCCTGGCCGACCGCGAGCCCACGCGGTGGATCGGGCCGGGGGACCCGGCATGGAAGGCCATCGATTCGGTCATGCGGTTCAACTGGCAGCGCGACGGCCGGCGCGACGACGCGCGGGGCGAGTTGGCCATCCTGCTCGACCGCTTCTGGTTCGGGCCCGAGGGCAACCCATTCGTCGCCGTGGCGGCCGACGAAAATGGCATGGCCGTCTTCACCGGCACGACGCGCCGCGCCGCCGACGCGGGCCGGCAGTTGCTCTTCGAGCACCTCGACGCCGAGCGGCACCAGTGGTTCCGCTTCCCCGGCTCGCACGGCATCCGGACGCGCAGGCCCATCCTGACGCCCCGCGACATCGTGCAGCGCGACGGGGCGGTGCAATACGCCCAGAGCGTCGTCGCGCTCAAGACCGCCAGCGGCAACACCGGCTTCTGGTGGGCCAACTGGTACTACGACCCCGCGACCGATCGCTGGCTGAACGACTACAGCGGCCTGCGCTACCCGTGGCGCGACACGGCGTGGATCTACTGATGCGCACACCACGCCAGCACAACTCGCCCCGCGCCTTCTCGCTCGTCGAGGTCCTCGTGGCCATCACCGTCGTCGCGATCCTGGTCGCCATCGCCATCCCCGCCCTCCGCGGCGCGCGGGACTCGGCCGAGGCCACGGTCTGCGACACCACGATGCGCTCCATCGGCCAGGGCGTGATGCTGCTGGCCGCCGACAACGGTGGATACTGGATGAACCTCTTCGAGGGCGACCTGCACGCCCCGACCGCGTCCTGGAACGACGGCGGCCCGAAGCAGTACGAGGTCGCCTACGACGGCCAGGCCCAGTTCTGGCCCGGCGGGCTCGTCGGGTCGTACTTCTCGCCGGGAGACCCGGCCGAGGCGTGGACCTGCCCGCAGGTCATGCGCCACGGCTACCGCCTCTCGCACGGCGCCGAGCAACTGCGCATCCACCCCGGCGACGGCGCGCTCGTCTCCTATGTCTACTCGCAATCGCTCGTCACGAGCGCCGAACTCTGGAGCGGAGGCGACGCGGCCATCGCCGCCCGCTGGCCCGATCGCGACCGCTACCGCCGCCGCGTGCCGATCGACGCCGTCGCATTCCCAAGCCAGAAGGGCGCCCTGCTCGAACGCGCCGCCTTCCACGACGCGCGTCGCGGGGACAACGCCATCTACGGGGCCGACCACGAGAAATGCCGCCGCCTGGGCGCCCTCTTCTGCGACGGCAGCGTCCGCCGCCTCGAACGCCGGGACATGCGGCTGGGCGTGCCCATGTCCCAGGCCTTCGACAGCGACCCCGAGGCCGATCCCGTGCCCGTCGTCACGACCCGCGAGGGTTCTCTGGGCGTGGACGTGGACTGAGGGGCCAACCCTTCCAAACCCCGGTCAAATGTCGCGTCACGCCGCCCGGATGACAGGGCGCGACGTCCAGATGACAGGGCGCGCCGTCCAGATGACAAGGCGCGCCGCTCAGATGACAGGGCGCGCCGTCCGTATGACAGGGCGCGCCGCTCAGATGACAGGACGCGCCGCCCATATGACAAGGCGCGCCGCTCGGATGACAGGGCGCGCCGCTCAAATGACAAGGCGCGCCGCTCGGATGACGCGTCATCTGGCGCCTGTTGGGCCTTCGACATGTGGGTCCACCCCCCGTGGGAGGGCCCTGGGAGAGGTCTATCCGATCAAAACAGGAACTGTACGCGGGATATCATGTATCAATCGACCGATATCTCGTGCTTCCATCCCGCCGCCCGGCCCGGGCCACGCCGCCGGTCGGGCCGCGATTCTTCCGCCCGAACCCGTTGAATGCCGATCGAGTACCCTTGGGCTGACCCTCGCCGCGACCGCCCGGGGGCCCGGACCAACCAGGAGATTCGGTGTATGTGTGGAATCGTCGCCTACCTCGGCCACCGCCAGGCCCGCCCCCTGCTCATCGAGGGCCTCAAGCGCCTGGAGTACCGCGGCTACGACTCGGCGGGCATGGCCGTCATCGACGGCGGGCTCAACGTCGCCCGGGCGGTGGGCCGCGTGGCGAACCTCGAGGCCATGGTCGAGGCCAACGAGGCCTTCGAGGGCACCCTGGGCATCGCCCACACGCGCTGGGCCACCCACGGCGGGGTGACCGAGGCCAACGCCCACCCGCACCGCGACGACAAGAGCGGCATCGCCCTGGTCCACAACGGCATCATCGAGAACTACAGCGCCCTGCGCACCTACCTCACCGAGCGCGGGCACGCGTTCACCAGCGAGACCGACACCGAGGTGCTCGCCATGCTCATCGGCGAGCTCTACGACCCAGAGCACGGGATGGACCTGGAGAAGGCCGTGCAGGCCGCGCTGCGCGAGGTCACCGGCGCCTACGCCATCGCCGTCATCTGCGAGCAGGAGCCCGACACGCTCGTGTGCGCCCGCAAGGGCAGCGCCCTGCTCGTCGGCGTGGGCAGCGGCGAGTTCGTCGTGGCCAGCGATCCCTCGGCCATCGTCGCCCACACGACCCAGGCCTTCCCGCTGGACGACTACAACGTCTGCAAGATCACCCGCGAGAAGTTCACCACCAGCACCATCCACAACGTGCCCGTGACGCCGCGTGTCGAGCAGCTCGAGCTCGATCTCGAACAGATCGAGCTGGGCGGCTACGCCCACTTCATGCAGAAGGAGATCTTCGAGCAGCCCCAGGCCCTGCGCACCTGCATGCGCGGCCGCCTCAACGCCGCCGACGGCACGGTCGTCCTGGGCGGCCTGCGCCAGTTCGCGCCCCAGCTCGTGCGCTCGCGCCGCGTTATCCTGGCCGCCCAGGGCACCGCGCTGCACTCGGCGATGATCGGCGAATATCTTCTTGAGGACCTCGCGAAAGTCCCCGCCGAGTGCGAGTACGCCAGCGAGTTCCGCTATCGCAACCCGATCATCGAGGAGGGCACGGTGGTCGTCGCCGTCAGCCAGAGCGGCGAGACGGCCGATACGCTCGCCGCGCTGCTGGAGGCCAAGGAACGCGGCGCCCTGGCCCTGGGCGTCATCAACGCCGTGGGCTCGAGCATCCCCCGCGAGACCGACGCGGGCGTCTACCTGCGGGCCGGGCCGGAGATCGGCGTGGCCAGCACCAAGGCCTTCACCGCCCAGGTCGCCGTGCTCACGATGATCAGCCTGTTCATGGCCCGCCGCCGGTTCATGAGCGCCGAGCAGTGCGGGGAGCTCATCGGGGAACTCGAGCTCATCCCCGAGAAGATCGAGAAGGTGCTGGGCCTCAACGACTCCATCCGCGCCATCACCGAGAAGTACATCGAACGAGAGAACTGGCTCTTCCTGGGCCGCGGGTACAACTACCCGACCGCGCTCGAGGGCGCCCTGAAGCTCAAGGAGATCAGCTACATCCACGCCGAGGGCATGCCCGCGGCCGAGATGAAGCACGGGCCCATCGCCCTCATCGACGACGGCATGCCGGCGGTCTTCATCGCCACCCGAGGCAGCCAGTACGAGAAGGTCATGAGCAACATCAGCGAGGTCCGCAGCCGCGGCGGCCACGTCATCGCCGTCGCCACCGAGGGCGACCAGGAGATCACCAACCACGCCCAGGACGTGTTCTACATCCCCGACGTGCCCGAGTGCCTCAGCCCCATCGTCGCGGTCGTGCCCCTGCAACTGATGGCCTACCACGCCGCCGTTCTGCGCGGCCACGACGTCGACAAGCCGCGCAACCTGGCCAAGAGCGTTACGGTCGAGTAACGGCGGGAGAGTGCCCATGGACCACGCCAGGCCCACCCCCCCCAATCTCGGCCGGGCCGATCCGGCCGCCGGGCTTCCCGTGGAGGTCTTCGCCCACGACACGCCCGGCACGCGGCTGGACACCGATCGGCTCATCATCCGGCCCGCCACGCCGGCCGACGCGGGCGCCTTCGAGGCGGCCATCGACGCCCTGATCACTTCCGGCGACGGCACCAGCGGCGTCAATCTGCCCGGGGAGCAGGCCAGGCACATCGTCAAACGCCAACTCGACCTGACCGCCAAGGGGCTGCGCACCGGGGGCGCCCTCCGCCGCGCGATCTTCGATCGTGATCACCAGCACGAAGTGCTGGGCGCCTGCAACCTCATCACCATCGAGCGCGGCCTGGAGTGGTACGCCGAACTCGCCTTCTGGCTGACCCCCAACGCTCGCGGCAAGGGCATCGCCCGCGAGGCCTGCGCCGCGGTCATCGGGCACGCGTTCGACGATCTGCCCCGGGGCCTGGGCGTCGCGTCCGTGCGGGGGTATGTCCAGCCCGACAACTCTCGTGCCAAGAATCTGCTCGCGGGTCTCGGCTTCGCGCACATGCCCGAAGCCGGCGAGCACAAGGACACCGGCGGCCACCAACGACCGCACGACCTCTGGCTACGCACCATCGCCGGCTGAATTTTACAGCCCCAACTCCTCGCGCAAACACGCCTCGATCGCGCCGATCTCGGCGCACGATTCGAGGCTCTGGCGGAACCCCTCGTGCATCAGCCGCCGCGCGAGCGACGCGAAGATCTTCAGGTGCGCCGCGCCGCCCCCGCCGGCCGCCTCGCCCTCGGGCATCGCCAGCAGCAGCACGACGCGCACGGGCTTGCCGTCCATCGCGTCCCAGTCCACCGGCTCGTTCAGCTTGACGACCGCCAGCGTTGGCCACTTCACCCACGGGCACTTGCAATGGGGCACCGCGAACCCGTGCCCGAGCCCTGTCGAGTACGTCGCCTCGCGCGCCCACACGGCCTCTTCCACCTCTCGCGGCCTGTCGGTCCGACCCGAGACCGCCAGCAGATCGACTGCGGCCTTGATCGCCTCGGCCTTGCTCACCGCGTCGACCCCCACCTCGATGCACGACGCGTCGACCACCGACGGCCCCACGCGCACGGCCCGCCACGCAAAGCCCGAAACCAGCTCGCGTACGTCCGCCGGCGCATCCAACTCGCACGCCGCGTCGAGCAACGCCCGGCACCGCGATGCGTCCGCCTCGCCTACTGCCAGCTTGATGCCCGCAACCTCCGCTGGCGCCGCGCTTATTTCATGAACGCCAAGCCCGACCATCAGCGGCACGTTCGCGATATGCCCGCCCATCTCGCCGCACACGCCAACCCACACACCCGCGGCCCTCGCATCGTCCACGATCCGCCGCAGCACGCGCAGGAATGCCGGCTGCAAGTCGTCGCACAACCCCGAGACGCCAGCATTCCCACGATCCGCCGCCATCCAGTACTGGCACAGGT
>JAUHYE010000031.1 GCA_030426395.1 Phycisphaerae bacterium | reverse complement strand
GTCGAATTCCATCTCCTCGCGCTCGTCGTCATCGATCGAGCGGTCGGCTTCCACGTACACGCGGATGTGGCTCTCCAGGTCGTTGGCGAACTTCAGCAGCACCTCGTAGTTATCGATGCGCTTCATGGCGTATGGCAGGCGCACCTCGCGGGGCTTGACCTGGAAGCCGAGGGTCTGCAACGCGCTGGCGATGTCCTGCTGCGTCACGGCGCCATAGAGCACGCCCTGGTCGTTGCAGGCGCGCACCATGGTGATCTCCTGGCCGTCGAGCTTCTTGGCCATCTCCTCGCGCTCGGCGCGGTGGGCGGCCACGTCCTTCTCGGCCTGGGCACGCTTGGAAGCGAGTTGCTTGATGAGCTCGTCGTCGGGCGCCGTCGCCAGCTCACGAGGGAGCAGGTAGTTGCGGGCATAGCCGGCCCGGACCTTGACGACATCGCCGACGATGCCGAGGCTGTCGACGTTCTCGAGCAAGAGCAGTGTGATGTTTCGAGCCATGGTCGCTGTCCTTTCCGCCCACGGATGGGCCGGAGAGTTGAGGAGCCGGCTGTTCCGCGTGAACGGTCGGCCCCAACGTATGTGGTCCCAGGGTTTCTGGGGAGAAGACAAGTTTAGGCGGCGGATTCAGAACGGGATGTCATCATCCGGCGGCACGGGATCGCTGTCATAGCCGCCCCCGCCGCCCGAGGAGTAGCCACCGCCGCCCCCTCCTCCGCCACCTTGGCCGCCGCCACCGCCCTGGCCGCTGTCGACGAACTGGAAGCTCTCGACGACGACGAAGAGCTTGTTCCGCTTGTTGCCCTGCTGATCCTGCCATTGGTCCAGTTTCAGGCGGCCCTCGATGAATACCGGGCTGCCCTTGCGAAGGTATTGGGACATGACTTCGGCCGTGCGGCCGAAGGCGTCGCAATCCACGAAGGTGACCTCTTCGCGGTTTTCACCACTCTGGGTCTTGAACTTGCGGTTGACCGCCAGCCCCATCTTGGCGATGGCCATATTCTGGGAGGTGTGGCGAACCTCGGGGTCACGCGTCAGGTTGCCCATCAGGAACACACGGTTGAAGCTGCCGGCCATGGCGGGTCTCCCGGTTGAAAGCGGATTTGGATGCGGGCGAGGCTAGGGCCCTCAGGCGTTGGCGGGCTCGGTCGAGCTGTCGGTATCGGAGGTGTCGCCATCTTCCGAGTCGTCGTCGCTCCCGTCGCCGTCCGCTGAGGGGTTGTGGGAGTGGTCCGAGGGCGTGTCCTCGACCGGGCGGCCCATGCGGACGCCAGTGTCCTTGCCCTCCTCTTCGGCCTCGTTGGCCTTGTCGGCGCGGAGCTTGGCCTCGCTCAGAAGGGCCTCGCGGCCGTCGGCGGCCTGCATCTCCTCGAGGGTCAGGTGGTCGGCCCGGGTCAGCAGCAGACGCATGATGGTCTCGCTGAGTTGGCAATCGCGATCGAGTTGGGAGATCTTCTGGGCGGGGGCCTCGATGTACGCGATGATGTACAGGCCGCGCTTCTGCTTGTCGATCTCGTACGCCAGGCGACGCTCGTCCCACTTGGCCATCGCGATGAGCTTCGCGCCAGCGCGGGCCAGCAACTCGTCGATGTGGGTGATCACGGCGCCAAGGTCGGCCGCGGTCGACTGGCCGATAAGGAACATGGCTTCGTAGTTGAAAGTGCGCTCTGGGGGCATGGTCAGCTGTCCTTTGCCGATGCGTTCGGCTGTTGGTGACCGGCCGGGGCGGTCTGGCCCGGGCCATGGGGTTGATCACTGGGGGCCTCGCGTGAGGCATCCCCGGGACGATTCGTGGTCTCAGATTGAGTTTCGATGCTCTGGTCGGCCTTGGGCTTCCTGCCCCTGGCCTTCTTCTCTTCGGGCGTGTTGAAGCGGTTCATCGCTTCGGCCAGGCCGCTCTTCACCCAGCACTCTGCCGCGTCGGCGGCGTTCTTGAGCGCGGGCTGGAGCGCGTCGCTCTGCTCCTGCGTGAACCGGCCCAGCACGTAGCCCGCCTGGCTCGCGCCTTGGGGCTTGCTGTCGACGCCAAGACGCAAACGCGCGTACGCGTCGCCGCCAGCCGCCCTGGCCACGTCGGCCAGGCCGTTGTGCCCGCCGTCGCCGCCCTTGGGTTTCATACGGATGGCGCCGAGCGGCAGGTACAGGTCATCGACAACGACGAGCATGTCCTCGGCCGGTTCGAGCTTGTAGAAGCGTAAGGCCTCTCCGACGCTCAGCCCGCTCTTGTTCATGTACGTCGTGGGCTTGGCCAGCAGCACCTTCTCGTTGCCGATCATGCATTCCAGGGTGGCCGCGTGGAAACGCCCGCGCGCCACCGCCCCCCCGGCGTGCCGCCGGGCGAGTTCGTCGAGCACCATGAACCCCGCGTTGTGGCGGGTGTTCTCGTACTCGCTCCCAGGATTGCCTAATCCAACGATCAGCTTCATGATGCGTGCAACGCCCGAAGGATCGGGGCTCAGTCCCCTTCCTTCTCTTCCTTCTTCTCGGTGATGACCTCGGGCGAGGCGGCGGAATCGACCTCGCCGCCCTCGGCGGAGTCCTCGACTTCGGCCTTGATGAAGATGCTCACCACGCGGGTGTCGGCGGGCGTCAGCAGCTTCATGGTCTCCTTGGGCAGCTTAATCTGGCCCGCGGTGATCATCTCGTCGACGCCCAGGTCGGTGATGTCCACCTCCAGCACGTCGGGCAGGTTCGTCACCGCGCACTCGAGGTGCAACTCGGTCACAGGGTGGGTCAGCACGGCGCCGGCGGCCTTGAGGCCCTTGGCGTTGCCCACGAACTCCAGCGGCACCGTCACCTCGACACGCTCGGACAGGTCCACGCGGCGGAAGTCGGCGTGGATGATCTCGGTGCCCAGGTGGTCGAACTGGAGGTCCTGGAGTAGCACGAGCTCGTCCTTGGCGCCCTCGACGGCCATCACGAACACACGCTCGCCCTTGGCGAAGTGCAGGTTGGCCTCGTGCGCGTTGAACTCGACCGACAGCGGATCCTGGCCGTGGCCGTAGACGATGGCGGGCAGGTAGCCGGCGTCGCGCGAACGCTTGGCGTATCGCGAGCCCACGCGGTCGCGGGCGCGGGCGGTCAGGGTTGGTGAATCCTCATGCATGGCAGACTCTCCTACGCGATGCGTCGCATCGCCTTCGTTTCTCGGTTATCGCTTCGCGCCGGCGGCGTCGCGCAGCAGCGCGCTGACGGATTGGTCGTGGTGGATGTTGTGGATCGCGTCGCCCAGCAGTTCGCCCAGGCACAGCTCCACGAGCTTGCCGTCCAGCCGCTTGGCGCGATCACTCAGCGGGATCGTGTTGGTGACGATGACCTGGCTGATGGGGCTCTCGATGAGGCGATCGATGGCCGGGCCGACGAGCACCGGGTGCGTTGCCGCGACCCGCACCTCGGTAGCGCCCTGGTCCATCACGAACCTCGCCGCCTCGCACACCGTGCCGGCCGTCGAGATCATGTCATCAAACATCAGCACCGTCTTGTTCTTGACGTTGCCGATGAGCGTGTCGGTCACCACCTCGCTGCCGCTGACGCGTTTTTTGTTGATGATCGCCAGGTCGGCCTCGAGCAGGTTCTGCATCGCCTCGGCCATCTTCACGTTGCCCACGTCCGGGCTCACCAGGCACAGGTCGCCCAGTTCTTCGCGACTCGCACGGAAGTGGTCCAGGAACACCGGCGTGGCCGACAGGTGGTCGGTCGGCAGGTCGAAGAAGCCCTGGATCTGTGCCGCGTGCAGGTCGATCGCCAGCACGCGGTCGGCGCCGGCGGCGGTGATGAGGTTCGCGACCAGCTTGGCGGTGATGGGCACGCGGCCCTCGTCCTTGCGGTCTTGCCGGCCGTATCCGAAGTACGGAATCACCAGGGTGATCCGCTTGGCCGAAGCCCGGCGCAGACAGTCGATGAAGATGAACAGCTCCATCATGTTGTCGTTCACCGGGTGGCACGTCGACAAAATAACGAAGCAATCTCGACCCCGCACGTCCTCGTCGAGTTTGACGAGCAACTCGTCGTCGGGGAACGCCATGGTCCTGGCCTTGCCAAGCGGCAGGTCCAGATGCGTGCACACGCGCTCGGCCAGATCCTTGCTGTAGCGGCCGCTGAAGATCTTCAGCTGGTTGGGGTCGATCTTCATGCGCGTGTCCCTTCCGCGGCTGCGTGCCGCTGGCGATAGATCCGGTCGACCACGGCCAGTTGCTCGGGCGTGTTGATGCTCAGCACGTCTTCGGCCGGGACGGCGTCGACGACCTCCACACGAGCACCGCCGGCGAGCAGGAGCGCCGGCACGTCGGTCAGGTAATACTCGCCAGTCTTGGGGTTCCGCTCGACGTGCCGCAAAGCATCCATCAGCGGGCCAAGCTTGAAGCAGTAGTAGCTCGGATTAATCTCGCGGATTGCAAGCTCGTCGGGCGTGGCGTTCTTCTGCTCGACGATGCGAGCGAAACGTCCCTGATCGTCCCGAACCACGCGGCCATATCCGGCAGGGTCGTCGACGACCGCGGTCGCCAGCGTGGCGGCAGCGTTCGAAGAGCGGTGCGTGTCGAGCAACTTGACGATGGTCTCTTCGCGGATCAGCGGCCCATCACCACACAGCACCAGCACGTCGGCGTCGGGCGAGACGTCGCCCAACTCCGCCTCGGCCGCCAGCACGGCGTGCCCGGTGCCGAGTTGTTCTGCCTGGAGCGCGAATCTCACGTCTCCCGACGAACCCTCGAGGGCCCGCTCGACATGCTCACGCCCATGACCCACGACCGCCACGATCGGCGAGCAGCCGACCGACGCGCAGGCCTCTGCAACGATCGACACCATCGGCCGACCGCCCACCGGGTGCACGACCTTGGGCAGGTCGCTGCCCATGCGCGTGCCCTTGCCCGCGGCAAGGATGATCGCGCAGGGCCTGGGCTCCAAACTCGGGGTGGTGTCGTTCACGCTGCTCCAGGGACGGGAGGAACGAGCGGGACGGCAGGCGGTGAACCGGGAAACTACCCGACCAGGATTCGAACCTGGACTTTCAGTACCAAAAACTGAAGTGCTACCATTACACCATCGGGCAGTGGAAGTCTGCTCGGTGCGCCTGCGGCCTGCGGGCTCCTGATCCAAAACGTGCGAATCGCACTCGACCCATGCCGGTCTCACGCCGGGACCTTCCCGACGCGGCGGTGGCACGGGGCGTGGCAATGGGACCGCATCCGGCAATGGCCGATACCGCCCCGCTCGCACGCTGGCTCTTAGAGCTGGATCACCGATCGAGGCCGAAGCCCGCCGGCAACCCCTGCCTGCGCCTCGCCGCGGGGCGAACCCTTTGGCTCATCGCAGCCGGCTCCCGTCCTGCCGCTGAACGAGGGGGATGATAGCACCCCAAGCCGACACCGCTCCAGATCGGTTCTATCCTGAGGCCTATGAAGCGAGCGGGATCCATCCTCATCGTGATCCTGACCCTGGTGGTGTTCGGGCCGGCCCACGCTTGGGCCCAGGAGGCCGACGGCTCTCCCGAAGCCAGGCCGGACGCCATGCCGATTCGCGTGGCCACCTTCAACATCGAAGACGTCTCGACGACCGACCTGCTCGTCAACGACCAGCCCCGTGTTCAGCGGCTTGCAGAGGTCATCCAGCGGCTGCGACCCACCGTCGTGCTGATCAATGAGATCGCCTACGACCAGCACGGCGTGCCAGGCGTGCCCACCGACGAGCCCGAGGGTTCCAACGGCCAGCGGTTCGCCGACCACTATCTTGAGGTCAGCCAGGGCGACGGGCTCGAGCCCATCCGCTATCGGGCCATCATGCTGCCAACGAACACCGGCCGGGCCAGTGGCTTCGACCTTGATAACAGCGACGAGGCGGTCACGACCTATCCCAAGCCAACCCGCTCGAGCCTCAACGGCCAACCCCCCGCGCAGACCGACGAGGGCCGGGCCTTCGGCAACGATTGCTGGGGCTTCGGGACCTATCCCGGGCAGTACGGCATGGCCCTCCTGGTAGACGTACGGCTGGACGTGATCGACGACGAGATCCGGTCGTTCAGGTTGCTGCCTTGGAGCGGTATGCCCGACGCCCGCCGACCCATGAATGAGGACGGCACGCCCTGGTACGACGACGAGGAATGGGCCGCCATGCGGCTGAGTTCCAAGAGCCACTGGGACATCCCAGTCAAGCTCCCCAATGGAGCGGTCGTCCACTTCCTGTGCAGCCACCCCACGCCGCCGGCGTTCGACGGCCCAGAGGGCCGAAACAAGGCCCGCAACCACGACGAGATCCGATTTTGGGACGACTACCTCGATGAGCGTGGCTGGATTGCCGACGACAACGGTAATGTGGGCGGCCTCCAGCGCGGCGAGCAGTTCGTCATCCTGGGCGACCTCAACGCTGATCCGGGCAAGGGCAGCGACGTCGGCGACCCGATCGGCCGCCTCATGAAGCACCCGCGCCTCTTGCGCACCGAAGCACCCAGGCAAGAGCCGTCCGCCGAAGGCCTCGACCCTACCGACACCGCCCGATTCGGCCTCCGCGTCGATTATGTGCTTCCCAGCAAGGGGCTGGAACTCCTCCGGACCGGGATCTGGACCCTCAAGCCGGCGGCCCGCGGCGGGAGCGAGGGGTTCCCAAGCGATCATTTCCCGGTGTGGGCCGAGTTGTCGGTGCCCGGCCGGTGAGCGCGGTGGAATCTTTGCGGTCACGCCGCAAAGATTCCTGTAGCACAGAATCCCGCGAAGTGTCCCCTTCGGAGCCCGAGTTGCAGATTTCCCGCATCGAATCGGCGGCCGCATCGGCGGCGATGGCTGTGCCCGAGGCGCGCGGGATCAGCTTTGCCGCGCTCTATGAGACCACCAAGCCCCGCATCACGCGGCTGGTGACCATCACCAGCGCGATGGGGTTCGGGCTTGCGGCGCTGTCATACCGACCGGCAATGGTTGATCTCGTCGCCGGGTTCATCGCGGCGATCCTCGGCTCGGGGCTGGCCGCGGCGGGCGCCAACACGCTCAACCAGTGGATGGAACGCTCCCGCGATGCACGCATGCCGCGCACGATGACGCGCCCTCTGCCGACGGGCCGGGTCACGCCGATAGCGGTGCTGATGCTTGGTGTTGAATTATGCCTCTTGGGTGTCGCGCTGGCGTGGGCGCTCGTTGGCATCGTGCCCGCAGCAATTATCGCCGCGACGGTGCTGAGCTATCTGCTTTTGTACACGCCCAGCAAGCCCGGGCTGTGGAGCAGCACGTGGATCGGCGCCGTGCCGGGCGCGTTGCCGCCTGTGATCGGCTGGGGGTGCGTTACGGGCACCTGGTCGTCGCTGGCCGAGGTCGGGCCTTGGGCGCTGTTCACGATCATGTTCGTGTGGCAGATCCCGCACTTTCTGGCAATCGCGTGGATGTACAAAGACGATTACGCCGCCGGCGGGTACCGCGTGCTTCCCGTCGTGGATCGCACGGGCCGCTGGACATGGTCCATGATGGTGCTATGGGCGGCGATCCTGCTGCCCGTTACCGTGCTGCCGCCGCTGGTGATGGACGTGACGCCGGGGTTCGTGGCCGTGCCGGTGGCGGTCGTGGCCGGCGCATGGTTCCTGTGGTCGACGATCCGCGTCACACGCTCGCGCACGCGGGCCGACGCACGCAAGGTGCTCATCGGTTCGGTGATCTACCTGCCGATCGTGCTCATGGCGCTGGTCGTCGACGCGGGCATCGGGGCACTGCTGGGGTGACCGGCGGCCACGAATCGCTCGTACGCATCCAGGCCGCCGTGGTCGAGCACCGCGCCCGTCGTACGGAGCCAACCAAAGCCCTGAGCGGCGTCGACTTCGCCATATCGCCGGGCGATTGCGTCGCGCTTCTTGGGCCGAATGGGTCGGGCAAATCCACCTTGCTGCGTGCGATCGCGGGATTACAACGGCTGACCTCTGGTTCCATTAAGCGCTCGCACGATCTTCGTCTCGGCGTCGTCTTCCAGAGCCCGGCCCTCGACCCGCTCCTGACTGTGCACGAGAACCTGCGGTTGCAAGCCGCCCTCTTCGGCATCGACCGACCCAACGAACGCATCGAGCGATTCTGTGCCGAGCAGGCGATCGACGGCAGGCTTGGTGATCGCGTGCGGTCGCTCTCGGGTGGGCTCGCCCGACGGGTGGAGTTTGTCCGCGCCATCCTGTCCGAGCCCGACTTATTGCTGCTCGACGAGCCAACCGTGGGGCTCGATCTACCCTCGCGAGCGGCGTTGCTCGGCGCCATCGACGTGCTTCGCGGCCAGCGCCCAGAGGTTGCCGTCGTGATGAGCACGCATTTGATGACCGACGCCGAGCGATTCGAGCAAGTGGTGATGATGTCAGGCGGCAAATTCGTCCGCGAGGGTTCTCCAACTGAGTTGATAGCCCAACTCGGATCACAATTGCTTGGCGTGCCCGCGGGCGCCTCGGTGGGTGCGATCGATGTGCCATGGGAGTTGCAGGCCGATGGCACCCGGATCGCACGGCCCGCCGACGATGCCCAACTTGCCAGTTGGTCGGCCCAGTTGGCCGGTGTGGGCGTGCCGTTCTTCGTGCGCAAGCCCACATTGGCCGATGCGTATCTGCACTGGGCCGAGGCGCCACTGGAAGCCGGGGTGCCCGCGTGAACGGTGTGTGCGCGGCAACCGCGCTTGCCGGACGTGAAGTGCGCCGGCTTGTGCGCCAGCCCATGCGCATCGCCGTCGCGATCGCCACGCCCGCGATGATGTGGCTGTTCATCGCCAGTGGCTTCGCGAGCAGCATCCGCCCCGAGTCGCTGAGCGAGCGCGGCTCGCTCGCCCTCTATGTGCTGCCCGGCATGGCCTCGCTGGTCGTGTTGTTCAACGCCATCTTCGCTTCCATCTCGCTGGTCGAGGATCGCCACCAGGGATTCCTGCAGGCCGTGCTGGTGAGCCCCGCGCCGCGTTGGTCGATGGTGGCGGGCAAGTTGCTCGGCGGTGGCGTGTTGGGCTTTGCTCAAGGATTGGTCCTGCTCGCGTTCTCGCCATTTGTGGGAGCGCAAGTCCAACCCCTTGGAATGCTCGCCGCCGCGATCGCGTTGGCGTGCTTGTCGCTGGGCATCACGGGCCTTGGTCTTGCAGCCGCTTGGAAGGTCGACTCAGCGTCCGGCTTCCACGGCGTGATGAACCTCGTGTTCATGCCGATGTGGCTGCTGAGCGGGGCGATCTTCCCAGTCGAGGGTGCGAGCGGCTGGCTGCGGGCGCTCGTAGCGATCAATCCGCTGGCGTGGTGCCAGTCGGCGGTGGGGGCGGGGTTGGTCGGCCGGATCGATACGGTATCGCTAGGCTTGTCGGCATTGTTTGCGTTGGTGGGAGTCGTGCTCGCAGTGGGGGCCATGGGGTTTCGCCGCCCGGCGTAGGGAGGAAGCTGGCCGTGTCCACACGTAGGTTGTTCATGGCGATCGTCGTCGTCGCGTTGGTTTTCTTAGGCCTCGTCGGTACCCTGATCATGATGAAACCGCGGCTGGCAACGCAGGCCGAGATGGTCGAGCCCGCCGGCGATCCCCTCCAGCCCGACGAGATGCTCGTAGGCTACTCAATCCCCGAATTCGAGCTAACAGACCAGGACGGGCGGCCGGTCGACCAGTCGATCCTCGACGGCGAGATCACGGTGCTCGACTTCATCTTCACGAACTGCCCGTTCGCTTGCCCTGGCATGACCGCCGAGATGCTCGGGTTGCAGAGCGCGCTCAAGGGCACGGGCGTGCGGTTCCTGAGCATCAGCGTGGATCCAATCAACGACACGTCCGAGGTGCTGCGCGAGTACGGCGACAGCCGCGGTGTGGACTTCGAGCGTTGGTCGATGCTTGTCGGGCCGTTCGAGCAGGTGCGCTCGATCGTGCGCGACAGCCTGAACTTCCACGTGGGCGAGGATACCAGCCGCCAGGTCGTGCTCGAGGATGGCGGCACGATGGCCAACATCAGCCATCCGTCGCACCTGATCCTCGTCGGACCCGAACGACAGATCCTCGGAATCTTTATGTACACCGACGAGGAAAAGATGGTCGAGCTGCGAAGTCGTGCACGCGCGGCCGCACGCGCAATCCATTAATGGGATTCACCATGCACCCGACAACCGAGCACGCCCTGAAGACCTACGGCTACCTCACTACCGCCCGCGAACGTTTGTTCACGCAGGCCCGCACGCTCACGCCGCGCCAGCACGCCAAGGTGTTCCCGATCGGTCTGGGCTCGCTGCTGCGCACGTTCGCTCACATCCTGGGGGCCGAGTGGTACTACATCCAGCGGTTGACCGGGGCCGAACTTCCGCCGATGGATCAGTGGCCGATCGACAATGAGAAGCCGCCGGCGCTCCCGGTCATCGAGTCGCTCTGGCACGAACAGGCGCCCAAAACGCGCGGGGCGATCGAGGCCATCGATGACTGTCAGGCCGAGGTGCGGTACGACGTGACCTGGGGCGACAAGCCACGCCGCGTGATCGCGTCTAAGGCCGACATGGTGACGCAGCTCGTCCTGCACGAGATGCACCACCGGGCCCAGTCTATGAACATCCTGAAGCACCTTGGCGTGGAAGCCGAGGACCTGGACTACAACGCGATGATGTATCGGTTCGAGGATCTCTAGGTTGGCCGTGAGCGTGAGAACATCACGACCACGCCTGTGAGAGCGGCCATCGCTACCCCTTGCCACAATGGCGCGCCCGGCAAGGGCGAAGCGAGCAAAATCAGTATGATGCCACAAACGTGCGCGGCGATGAACAATGTCGCCCTGGGCTCACGGATGCGGAGCAGCGCGAGGCATCCGAGGTAGATTGCCAATGGTATCGAGACCGAGAGCCCAAGCGAGAGAGTATTCGCTGGCTCGTGGTCGCCATTAGCGTGCGCGAGCACATCGACTACCAATGCAAGCCCCGCGCCAGCCGCCGCCGCAGAAGCGAAGATGAAGTAGTGGAAGTACCCCCAGACGAACGCGTTGCGCGGCCGCGTCAGGCCTTCGGCGTGGGCGCGGGCGAAGTAGAGCCACCACATCGAGAAGAAGATCAGCGGGCAGCCGGCGATGGTGGCCCATAGCTCCCAGCTTGGGTGGCCCGCGTCGAGGGCCGACTGGATCGCCAGCGTTGCCGCCAGCACCGACTCGCCGATGACGATGATGGTCATCAGCCCATATCGCTCGGCAATGTGGTGGGGGTGCCAAGGAGTAGGGCGTGCGCTCTCTGCCCACACTGGAACGAGCAACTCGAGTGGTGCGAGCACGAGGCAGCCGTAGAACCACTTCTCGTTGGGCAGGAACACGATCACGATCCATCCGACCTGGCAGAGCGCGACACCGATGGCGTATCGCAGCGCCGTGCGCCGATGCGTAGCGGAGCCCGCGGCTGCCCGCAGCCAGTTGGCAATGAGACCAACGCGCATGATGACATAGCCCGCGGTGATCAGCCCATAGTCCAAGTGGTCCATCGCCCGTGGCACGCCGGCGGCCAGCACCAGCACGCCGCACATCTGCACGAGCACGCTGACGCGATAGGGTGGGTCGTCGGTGTCGAAGGCCGAGGCGAACCAAGTGAAGTTCATCCACGCCCACCAGATCGCGAAGAACGCCATCGCGAAACCGATCACGCCATCAAGAGCATGCCCATGGCCGATGGCGTGGTGCAGGCTCGTCGCGGCCATCGCGATGGCGACGACAAAGCACAGGTCGTAGAGCAGTTCCAGCGGTGTCGCGGCGCGGTGGGGTTCGGTGGGGTCACGGGGTTTCATGGCGAGTGTGGTCACGGGCGGAGCGTATCCGTCAGAGGAGCGTTGAGGCCCAGCTTCGCACAATCGCATGGTGCGGCGACCAGGCGAGCCACACGCCCCGCGCCCACGCGAGAACCGCACGCTCGTGGTCGCTCGGACTCTGTGCCTCCGCGATGCCGAGCACGGTCGGTGCGCCAGCAAAGTCTGGTGGGTCGAGCCACGGCGCATCCGCCGCGATGCCAACCGCTCGCGGCATCAGTCGTGTGACGTACGCGAGGTCGAGATCGTGCTCGAACACCAGGCACAACGCGATCAGGTGGCCGGCCACCGACTGCCGGGCCCGGCGGGAATCGGTCCCCGGGTGCTGGGCCGCATAGGCGTCGACAGTCAGCCGGTGCCAGTGCGGGTTGCCAAGCTCACCGTACTCGCGCGCGAGAATCTTGCCGTACACGCGCCAGCATCCTGGGGCGGCGCCGATGTAGGCGTGGGTGGGCGCATTGATGTCCGGCACGAGGGCACCGCAGCCGGGGCATGTGATGGATGGTTGCTCTCGCACGACCGAGCGTATCCACCGCACCCGACGAAACCCGCCGCCGATCGCCATCGTACCGGCCAGCATGCGGTGCCCCGATTGCCAGTACGCCCTGTGGAACCTCAAGGAGTCCACGTGCCCCGAGTGCGGGCGTGGGTTCGAACTGGGCGAGTGGGACTTTTCAGGCAGTGATGCGGCCTTCGCGTGTACGTCATGTGGTGAGCGGCTGGTGGGTGCGACGCCGAAGGAACTGCCGACGGTGTGCCCGGCGTGTGGGGTGGCGATCGACGCGCGGTCGGTGAGCGTGGGGGCCGGGGCGTCGGGCAAGGACGTTCCACGGGCTGGGGATCCTGATCGGGTGACACGTATTGGCGGCTTGGTCTGTACAAGTTTGATGGCGTTGTCGGTGTGCTTCGGAGTGCTCGTCGTCCTCACCGCTGCCGGGAGTGGCGGCCACGGCGTGGAAATCCTGATGTTCTTTGCAATCATCGGCACGATGGCAGGCTTCGCAGGCGTCTGGCCGACGGGCGAGCGCCGCCGTGTCCTACTCGTGTTCTCGCTCTTGGTCTTCATGGTGGTCGGGTCGATCGCCGCCATCTCAGTCGGCAACAGGCGGCGGCACCAGGGAATGCTCTCGATCAAGTATTCCACCGTGGCCCGCGCCGTCATCCAGGCCGTCGACCTCCATCGCCAGCAGAATGGTTCCTTTCCGAGCAACCCGCAGGAGTTGGTCGATCAGGGCTTCATGCCCATCGAGTTGTTCTATGAGCATGGGGCGGGCGTTCCCCAGCAACTCACCTGGACCCAACTCCCCGGTGGCTGGATCGAGATCGGCATGTTCCGCATCGACTGGAACGAACCTTCATGGGGCGCGTGGAACGGCCCGCACGGCGGGGTGACCCCGGTCATCTTCATGGCGCCCTCGCAGCGATTCATGGGAACGTCGGTTGGCTTCGCTGACTTGCACGTAGAGTACTACTCGTGGAGCGGCTGGGCGGCACAGGTCCAGAAGTTCAACACCGACCGCGCCGCCGCGGGCGTCAAGGCCATCCCAAGTGCGGCACTGCCCTCGCCGCCGTAGCATCGCTCGCATGGCTTCGCGACCCCAACAAGAACGAGTTTGCCGCTGATGCTCGGCTTCCTCCGACGCCGCCGGCGCGAGCGCATCGGCGCCCAGCCCCTCCCCGAAGCCTGGTGGGCCATCATCGACCGCCGCGTGCCGATGATCGCCGCCATGAACGAAGACGACCGGCGCGAGCTGGGGCGGATCATCCGGATCCTGCTCGACGAGAAACGCTTCGAGGGCTGCGGCGGGCTCGAGATGACCGACGAGGTCCGCGTCACCATCGCCGCCCAGGCCGCCGTGCTGCTGCTGCACCGCCCCGGCACGCGGTACTACCCCACGCTCCGCTCCATCCTCGTGTACCCGAGCGCCTACTTCGCCAACACCGCTCGGCAGAACCCCGACGGCACGATCACCGAGGGCCCCCAGGGCCGGCTTGGCGAGTCGTGGTTCCGCGGCTCGCTCGTGCTGAGCTGGGACGACGTCGTCCGCGGGGCCGCCAACGACCACGACGGCCGCAACGTCACGCTGCACGAGTTCGCCCACCAGCTCGACGGCGACTCGGGCGGCATGAACGGCGCCCCGGTGCTGGCCTCGCCCGCGCGCTACCGCGACTGGGCACGCGTGCTCGGCCACGAGTTCGCCGAGCTCGCCGAGGACCTGCACAAGGGCCACCGCACGGTCATCGATCCCTACGGCGCGACCAACCCCGCCGAGTTCTTCGCCGTGGTCACCGAGCTGTTCTTCGAGCGCCCCCGCGCGATGCGCAAGCACCACGCCGAGCTCTATGAGCAGCTCGCCACCTTCTACCGGCGAGATCCCGCGGGGGATGGGGTCCGTGCACCGGACCCTGCGTCCTGAGCCCCTGCCTGGGCGCACCTGGAGTAAGACGGCAGTCGGGGTTCGGCAGTCGGCAATCGGCCGAGCGGACGCCGGACCCTGGCCTCTTCCCGATTGCCGGATGCCGAGCCCCGATTGCCGCCCTCCCCGATTGCCGTCTTCGGGCATCCCCGAACATGAACATCGCCCAACCCAGCGTTGAACCGGAACCGTACAACCGTCCCTCATCGGCCCTCGATGCACCAGCGTCGGAGGCCGATGCAGCTGCTTCCAGGGCCGATGCTGGTGCCTCGAAGGCAGATGCAGCTGCCTGGAAGGCCGATGCAGGTGCCTCGAAGACCGATGCAGCTGCGTCCAGGGCGGACGCAGCTGCCGCGAGGGCGGATGCTGGTGCTTGGAAGTCGGACGCTGGTGCCAGGGCGATGGATGCAGGTGCGGGAGGGCGGATGCGGGCGTGGGGAAGGCCCAGTGCGGCGGCGCAACGTTCCATCCAGCAGCGAGATTCTCCGGCGATTCCGAATTCCGCGTAGCATGGCCCACAGCCATGGCGCACCACCGCTCGTGCGAGTAACCGTGTTGCTTTCGGGAGGGACCGCATGCTCCGCCTGCCACTGCTCTTGACGCTCTGCGCGCTCGCGCTCGGGTGCTCGGACAGCACCAATACCGGCCAGACCACCCAGGCCACACCCGCGACCCCGAGCACGCCGGCCGGTGGGCACACGTCCCAGCCCGCCGCGAATCGGCGGATGACAAAGCTAGGGCTAAACAGATACGCGCGGACACAGAAGCCCTCTTGTCCGTCGCGCACGCCGACGCGGAGCGAATTATCACGCGAACGAACCAAGGGGCCGAGCACCTCGCCGGCCCAGGCTTCCTCGACGGGATCGAGATCACGCGTCTGTTCGCCGGCGGCCTGACTCTCAAGGACAGAGGAAGCCTCGCTTCTGTTGAAAACAGCAACTGCTTGGACACGTTGACGCTTCGTATAGAATAGTTCATTGTCTTAGGAATATGGTCTCCCGTTCAATCAACTTGCGGAACGGAGGGTGGCTTGAAGATTGTCTGCGATGCCGTGCCCTTTGGATTCGGCCCTGCTGGAAAGTTGCTAACTCTTCTTGATAGGTTCCCGCCGGATTGGGAGACGACATTCCTGTGTAGCGGCACAACTCAAGTTCTAGCACAGCGCAGTCGTGCAAACCGCCTTGTCCGCTGCGATACAACGTCGCCCCTTGGACTCCATGACTGCCGATCTATCGTTGCCAGCGCGGACCTAGTTATTACTGTTATGAACCCCTTGCTCGCGCGATACGCGATGACACTCGGACGTCCAGTAGCACTGATTGACAGCCTGTTCTGGATGTGGAATTCAGCCAGAGAGACCTGTCCCGATGCCGACATGTACTTCATTCAACGATTCCCTGGATGGGAACAGAATCTATCTCGGATTAAACCCTACAATCCAATTCCCATCGGTGCGATCGTATTTAGAAGCCCGCCCGTGCCCCGAAAGCGGCAAATTCTTGTGCATCTGGGGGGGATGCACAATCCGATTGCCCAGCCTCAATTCGCGCGTAAATACATGTTAGTTGTTAGCGAGTGTCTTTCAACTCTCAAAGGCGCGCTTGGCGGTTATGACATTCTCATTGCGGCAAATGCTCCGGCGTTCGATATCGTGCAAGACATTGGGATGCGACTTGGCATTAAAACAACATTGATGGGCCATGATGAGTTCACCAATGCAATTGCCACATCAGATTTGCTAGTTACCTCGCCAGGACTTACAGCGACATACGAGGCCTTCGCTGCCGCAACCCCGGTGATGTTTCTTCCGCCACAAAACTACAGCCAGCTTCTGATTAGCGATACTTTAAAAACTATCGTACCTACCCTTGACTGGGTTCGCCTTGCCGGATTGGAGCACTTGCTTCGGGGTGTTCCGGAGGACGTCGGGCTTCGGGCAATTGTATCAGCATTTGGTCACTTTAGGGCAGCGCTTGGAGCACTAGATAACTTAAACATGTACACCCATGTTGCCTCCGACTCATCAGTAAGGTCAGCCATCGCCAAGCGTCAACAACGCTTCATCGAGTGTCATGTTGGGCTCGACGGTGCAGTCCAGATCATTAGTCACCTGGCAGATAGGTTGCGTGGCGTTAGGCCAGAGGGGAGTTTGGAATGCTAGATCGAGTTGGATCGTGGCTGAGCGGCGATGGAGCGGTTTGGGTATTCAGAATCACCCTTTTGGCGGGCATGCTCGCGCTCCCTCTTGATGCACTGGGCTTACTCAGTATATCTACAAAGACAGCCCTCTTCTTTCTGCTAAGTGCTCTTTTTGTGTTTGGACAACTCTTCCTGTCAGAGACACGTCGGCTCATGAGACTAAAGGACGAGAGCATCGAACTGGACTGGCAGGCTGCCGTCCCACTTATGAACGCCGATGTCAGCAACACCAAAAGAGTTCTACTTGTAGCCCGGACCGGAGAGACTTTCTACTACGCATTGCGTGACGCGTTTTTGAATAAGCGGCAGCTAGATGTTCACATAGTATTAACTCATCGGCCTGATGAGTCGCGCGAATTCACACAGCATCAGGAAGCCTGGGTAAAACGATGGCATGCACTGAGAGATGAGATGGCGGGCGAAATCAATATCAGCATCGTGATATGCCACTTCGAGCTTCAAGCGGTCCTACTAGACAATAGGGTCTTGTATTTTGGCCATCGCATGGGCGCCGTGGGTGACAGCCCCAGTCTTATCAGACGCATCAGATGTACTGGCATGTCTGTACAGGGAAGGTACCTGATTGATTTCGTCAGGGCATGGGTTAGAAGTCACCTAGGGCTTTCGAGCCCCCTCTCCCCCCGGAACACCCTGCCCGAAACTGAAGTCGAATAAAACTAATTTCCTGCCAAATCAACTAAAACACGCCGCGGGGCCACTGGCTTCCGATTTTAGAACTCAATTGGAATTAGCAACTCGTCGAGTATTTCTTTTTGTGGAATCGTAGCCGAGGGCGCTGCATTTGTCCCGGCACATTGGTTTGTCGAGTTTAGTCAGATGTAGCATAGAGGAGGAACCCAAGCTTTTATCCTCGAGAGACCGCGACCCTACCCCGCACGGAGTGCCCGCTCTCACCGCGGCGCTCTCGCCAACGGTCTGGGATGCCGGGCACGGCTTGCCGAACACGGGCAAGCCGTGGCGCCTCGAGTCGTCGAAGAGAAGACCCCTCACCCCAGCCCGCTCCCCCTTCGAGCCCAGACAAGCCCGAGGAGAGGGAGCACGAGCCGGACCCCCTCAGCCTTTAAAGACCTCGACCCACCCCGCACGGAGTGCCCCGCTGGGAGCGGGGAGCGGGGAGCGGGCCGAGCCTTCCACGCGGCCCGCCCGCCAGCGCCCCCCATTCCAGGGACCAGCCCGCCCCCCGTAACCCGCCACGCGATGCCCCCCACGGCCTCCCAGGCCGGTTCGGGCGGATATCAAGACCGCCGCGCCCGAATCCCACGAAAAAAATCTTGCACGCCACTGAAGTGGCTCCCCGAACCCGACGATGACCCCTCCGAGCCCGGCGGCATTTGCTCGAACGAATCGAGCGGCCGACCGAGCACGGACATGGGGGCGGGCGAGGGCGCGTCGCCGCAACGAAAGGGCATACCGATGCCGCGGATTCCGAACGACGAAGCCGGGATGATCGCCTGGGCCGCGTACCACCTGCCCATCTGAGCCGCGCAGGGCACCGCCCCGACCATCGGCATGACACCCGAACAAGTGGCGGCGGCGCAACTCGAACTCGACGCGGTCGAGGCGGCGAGGGCAACGGCGGTCCAGATCCGCGCCCAGAGCCTGGCGAAAACCCAGGATAAAGACCAGAAGGTCGACGCGCTCCGCGGCACACTGGGCGGCCTGGTCACCCAGGTCGACGGCTTCGCCAAGGCCACCAAGGACGAGACCGTGTACGTGCGGGCCGAGATCCCCGAGCCGGCCCCCAAGACCCCCCGCAGCGAGGCCGACACGCCCACGAACCTGGCGACCCAGAGCCAGACCGACGGCTCGGTGCTGGTGACCTTCGACGCCAACAAGGGCCCGGGCACGGTGTTCCTGCTGCAACGCCAGCTCGTCAGCGAGGGCGGGACCATCGGCGACTGGAGCGAGCTGGCCACGCTCAGCGAGAAGCTGTACCTCGACGAGAACGTGCCCAGCGGCCTGCGGTTGGTGAACTACCGCGTCAGGGCCCAGACCACCAACGGCGTGCTCAGCCCGTGGAGTTTTCCGGTGCCGTTCTATCTGGGGACCGGTGGCGGAGCGGGTGCGAGCGCTTCGGCAACCACGACGGCCAAGGCGACCGCACCCGATCCCGATGGCGGCGAGTCGATCACCATCGAGGACGCCCAGCAGCTCAAGGACGCCCAGACCGCCAAGGGCAAGGGCCAGGCCGGCTGAGGCTGGATAAATTGGCAAAGGGATAGATGGGCAGATGGGCAAATCCGGATTTGCTCGTTTGCCCATCTATCGCTTTGCTCATTTGCTTCCCCCCGCCACCGAGCCGATATACTTCGATAATGGCACGCCCCACCTCCATCACCACGACGACTACGACTACCCACACCCGCCCCCGCGGCTAGTCTCGGCGTGCCCACACACGATTGACCGAGCCCGGCCGCACGGCCGGGTTTTTGTTTGGCCCCCCTACGCTTGTTCCCCGTCCACCCGACACCAGCCCACGGAAGCCCGATCATGAGCGACAAGATCACCATCACCCTCCCCGACGGCTCCCAGAAGCACTACGAAGGGCCCGTGACCCCGCTCACCGTCGCCCGGGACATCGGCGAGCGGCTGGCCAAGGCGGCCGTGGGCGCCAAGGTCGACGGCGAGCTGGCCGACCTGAACGTGGCCATCGAGAAGGACGCGTCGCTGGCGATCCTGACCGAGAAGACCAAGGACGGCAAGCCCGACGAGGGCGCGATGTACCTGCTGCGGCACTCCACCGCCCACGTCATGGCCGAGGCCATCCAACGCGTCGTGCCCGGGGCGATGCTCGTGTACGGGCCGCCCCTCGACAACGGCTTTTACTACGACATCGCCTTCCCCGAAGACCGCCCCCTGCGCGAGGGCGACTTCGAGGCCATCGAGGCCGAGATGGCCAAGATCGTGAAGGAAGACCGGCCATTCACCCGCTACGAGATGGACTACGACGCCGGGCTGGAGAAACTCAAGACCGAGGGCAGCAAGTACAAGCTCGACAACGCCCACCGCGCCCACGAGGCCGGCTCGCTCAAGCTGTCGTTCTACGCCACCGGCGAGCCGGGCAAGAACTGGGAGGACCTGTGCCGCGGTCCGCACGTGCCCAGCACCGGCCGCATCGGCGCGTTCAAGGTCATGAGCCTGGCCAGCAGCTACTGGCACGGCGACGAGAACAGCGACCGGCTCACCCGCGTCTACGGGACCAGCTTCTTCAGCAAGAAGGAACTCGACGAGCACCTCGACCGCCTCGAGCAGGCCAAGCAGCGCGACCACCGCGTGCTGGGCAAGAAGCTGGGGCTCTTCCACATCGACGAGACCGTCGGCCAGGGGCTCGTGCTCTGGACCCCCGCGGGCGCGACCATCCGCCACGAGCTCCAGCAGTTCATCGGCACCGAGCTCACCCGCCAAGGCTACCACGAGGTCTTCACCCCCCACATCGGCAAGCTCGATCTCTACCGCACCAGCGGCCACTTCCCGTACTACGCCGACAGCCAGTTCCCGCCGCTGGTCGACCGCGAGCACATGCACAAGCTCAGCGAGGAGGGCTGCACCTGCGCGCAACTCAGCAACAACCTCAAGGTGGGCCAGATCGAGGGCTTCATGCTCAAGCCCATGAACTGCCCGCACCACATCAAGATCTACGACAGCCAGCCGCACAGCTACCGCGACCTGCCGCTGCGCCTGGCCGAGTTCGGCACGGTCTACCGCTGGGAGCAATCGGGCGAGCTCAACGGCATGACCCGCGTGCGCGGCTTCACCCAGGACGATGCGCACTTGTTCTGTACTCCAGAGCAGGTCGGCGACGAAGTCCAGGGCTGCCTCGAGCTGGTCAAGATCATCTTCGGGGCGCTGGGCATGCAGGACTACCGCGTGCGCGTCGGCCTGCGCGACCCCGACAGCGGCAAGTACACCGGCGACGCGGCCAACTGGGACAAGGCCGAAGAAGCCTGCCGCCAGGCCGCGAAATCACTCGGCGTTCCCTTCACCGAAGAGCCCGGCGAGGCCGCGTTTTACGGCCCCAAGATCGACTTCGTCGTGCGCGACGTGATCGGCCGCGAGTGGCAGCTCGGCACCGTGCAGGTCGACTACAACCTACCCGAGCGCTTCGACCTGACCTACATCGGCCCCGACAACCAGCCGCACCGCCCGGTGATGATCCACCGCGCGCCCTTCGGCAGCATGGAGCGGTTCATCGGCGTGCTTATCGAGCACTTCGGCGGCGCCTTCCCCCTGTGGCTGAGCCCCGAGCAGGTGCGCGTGCTGCCCATCAGCGAGAAGACCAACGACTACGCGATGGAGATCGTCGCCGCGCTCAAGACCGCCGGCCTGCGCGCCACCCTGGACACCTCCGACGGCCGCATCCAAGCCAAAATCAAGAACGCCGCCGAGATGCGCGTTCCCTACTTGGCCGTGGTTGGCCCACGAGACCAGGAGAACAACGCCGTCTCCATCCGCGCCCGCGGCGTGCAGAAGGATCTCGGAGCGCTGCCGGTAGGCGAGTTCGTGCAAGCGTTGGTCGCCGAACGTGACAGCAAGGGGACCGAATCGGTGCGGGATCGGTTTGCCGAAACCGTGAACGTATAAAAAAACCGGGCTCGCGCCCGGGTCTCGTTCCATTGATACAAATGAGCTCAGCCCTCGCCACCCTCGTCCGGCGTCTCAACCGGATCCGGCAGCGGCTTCGGCTCGCCCTCGGGCGCCTCGGGCCGGGGATACTCGGGCGTCTTGCGCTCGTACCAGTCGATGCGGCGCACACCCTCGGGCGGGCAGGGGATCGCATCCTGGGCGATGACGTCGCCGCTCTGGCCCGACTTGACCTCCCACCGCATCTCGTCGGGCATCACGACGTTGTCCTCGTCGCCCGAGTGGAAGCTGACCTTCATCGAATTGCCAACGCCCAGGTCGTAGCGCCACAGTTCCTCGCCCGTGCGTGTGTCCACCAGCACCAGGGTCTTGGGGCTATACGTCCGGCTGACGTAGGGGTAGCTGCCCGTGGAGTTGCCGAAGCATCCGCCGAGCATGGCGGCACTGCCGGCCAGCGCCAGGGCGGAAACGAGGGCGGGACGCGAGTGACGGGGGCTTGTCTTCATCGAGGGCTCCGCAGCAATGGCAAGGGACGATCTCTGGGCACGCGACCCGATCGAGGTACGACGGGCATTCCGAGGGGTTCGAGAGGCCCCACTGGCCCCTAACCGTATCTCACCACTATCGTCAGGACAGCCCGCCGGCCTGACACCAACGGACCCGTGATCGCACAAGGATCGACCAAGGCCCTCCCATGACCCAAACAATACCCGGCTTTCAATCCGATGACCCGCCCCTACGCATCGGCCACGGCTACGACCTCCACCGCCTGGAGCCCGTCACCCCCCACGGCCCGGGCAAGCCCCTGGTTGTCGGCGGCGTCCGCATCTCCTGGGAAGGACCCGATCCCAACGATCCACCGAAGGGTCCGGTCGCCCACTCCGACGGCGACGCCCTGCTGCACGCCCTGACCGACGCCATCCTGGGGGCCGCGGCACTGCCCGACATCGGCCAGCTCTTTCCCAACGACGACCCGGCCAACACAGACCGCGATTCGGCGGACATCCTGGCCGAGGCCGTCCGCCTGATGCGAGGCGCCGGCTGGCGGTTTGCCAACGTCGACCTCACCGTGCTGCTCCAGACTCCAAAGCTCGGCCCGCACAAGCCAGCTATCCGCGAACGCATCGGCAAGCTGCTCGACCTCCCTGCGGCCCGCGTCAATCTCAAAGGAAAAACCGGCGAACACGTCGGCCCGGTCGGCGAGGGCAGGGCCATCGAGACCCATGCCGTGGTGTTGCTGATTCGGGAGCGTTGAGCCTAGTCAGCGAGCGGTCTGTTGGCGGCTAACCGGCTTTGGCTCGATCTGGCCCGGCGGACGCGTGGCCTCGGTCAGCCGCTCGCGTAGGTGCGGGGCCGCCTTGAAGCCGCAGGTCTCGCTTGCGGGGATGCGGATGGGCTCGCCCGTGGTTGGCTTAGTGCCGTTCCGCTCGGCACGATGCCGGCGAACGAAGCCCCCGAAGCCGGTGATCTTCACGCGCCCGTCTTCGATCAGGCCCTGGGTGATTCCTTCCAGCACGGCATCGAGGTATTGTGCCGCCTCGTTGCGTGTGGCTCCGAGGTTGGAGGCGACCCTATCGACCAGATTGCTCTTATTCACTGCGCAGGCTCCGCTCTCTCGCGCTGCCCGGAAAACGCACAGGCCCTCGCCATTCATGAACATCCGCTCACATTGCCTCGGTTATCGGCGCAACCGACCGAACGCATCAAGAACTTTGGTCTCGCGGCACAACTTAGAATGCTTCCAGCAATTCCCACACAAGGGCCCTGCGGGCATAGAACTGCCCCCCATCGCAACCGGTACCCAGGAAACAGGACGTAACCGTGAGCCAGAATCGGCCGCTGGTCATCCAGACCGAGACCCTCGACCCCACCGCCCAGGCGTGGTTGCGCGATCGCGTCGACCTTCGGGTGTGCTCCCATGAAGACCCCGAGTTCCTCGACTTGCTGTCACAAGCCGATGCCCTGGTGGTTCGCACCTACACCCGCGTGAACCAGGACATGCTTGATAAGGCCCCGAACCTCAAGGTCGTGGGGCGAGCGGGCGTGGCGCTCGAGAACATCGACATTCCCGCCTGCCGATCCCGCGACGTCGAGGTCGTCCACACACCGGCCGCCAACACCCAGGCGGTGGTCGAGTTCGTGCTGTGCCTGCTGCTCGACGCGCTCCGCCCGCGCGTGTTCCTCGACGGCCCGCTCGATGGCCAGGCCTGGCACGACGCGCGCAACGAACTCCAGGGCGATTGTCACCTGAGCGACCTGGCCGTCGGTGTCCTGGGCTTCGGCCGCATCGGCAGCCGCGTGGGCAAGGTTCTGACCGCGCTGGGCTGCACCGTCCGCTTCCACGACATCAAGCATGTGCCCGAAGACCAGCGCCACGGCTGCGAATCGGTCTCGCTCGAAGAACTCAAGAAGACCTCGCAGGTGCTGACCATCCATGTCGACTGGAACGCCGGCAACCACCACCTAATCAACGCCGGCTTCCTGGGCACGCTGCGCGACGACTGCATCATCGTCAACACGAGCCGCGGCCTGGCGATCGACCCGCAAGCGCTCGCCGATTGGCTCAAGGCCAACCCCAGGGCACGAGCCCTGCTCGACGTGCACGACCCCCACGAGCCCCTCGACCCGGGCTACCCGCTTCTCGGCCTGCCCAACGCCCACCTGGCCCCGCACATCGCGGCCGCCACCGCGCCGGCGCGGCTGAACATGAGCTGGGTGGTGCGCGATGTGGTGGCGGTTCTGGAAGGTCGCACGGCCGAGCATCCCGCGCCGCGCTGAGTCGGCCGAGCTACTCCGCGCTCCATACCACGTTGCCATCAGCGTCGTAGAACTTCGCCACCGGCTGGCCCGAACGCATCACGCCGAAGAACGCCCTGCTATTGCCGTTCTCGTCGGCGAAGCCAATGCGCAAAGCCTCCTTCGTAAAGCCCAACCACGCACGGGTCTTGCCGTCCTCATCGGCCAGGGTGAGCCCCGGGCCGGACGCCGACAGCGCGACCTTCAGCCGCACCGCGCCGGCGTCGTCGTGGAAGATGAGCGACGGGCCATCGCGGCCGGCCTCGACCACCGCCCGCTCGACACCATCGGCATCGACTAACCGGAGTGATCGGGTTTCGATCGCCCGGGCGATCCTCGCCTCGAGCGCGGCGACGTTGGCCTCGAGTTCGGCGATGCGAACGCCGGCCGCGTCCGCCACGCCGTTGCTACCGTGGGGCATATCCGAACCGTGACTCTGCTGGGACATCGCGAACCTCCAGTCCGCTTCGTCCCCCCTCACGAGAACCCTATCCGCCCGGCGACAGCAATTCCCAGTGCCCGCCGGGCGCGCGAACGCAGGAGCGCACGCCATGCCCAACCTGATTAATACCCTGGCCGCCGCCGCCACGCTCACTATCGCCGGCATCGTCGCCCTGCCCATGCTGGGCTTCGCACGATCCAACACCGCGAGCCACACCGCCATGCTGCACGCCCGTTCGGTCGCCATCGGCATCGAGGCCCTGGCCACCGACACCGGTGTCTACGCTCCCGCCTACCGCACCGCGCCCGACGGCACCATTACCCATCACTCGGCCGTCCTCCTTACCGGCGGCTATGCAACCGAGCAAGACTTCACCAGCCCCCTGGCCCCCGATGGCGGCGCGCCCACCGCGGGTGCGCATGTCGCACAAGCACAGCGCACCGCCTTCACGGTGAACGGCGCCATCATGCCGCCAGAACCGCTAACGTACTCGGGCACCGACCGCCACTACCGCCCGGTCTCGCACGCCGGAGCCGTGCCGCAGTCTGGCTCGTGGCTCACGCGCCAGAGCGAATCGATCGCCCCGGCCACCACGGCTCTGCTCACCGAGTGGTACGCCAGCGAAGACTGGGGCGCCCTCGCCCAGGGCCGGACCATCATGAGCCACCGGCCCATCGTGCCGTTCCTGGGTACGTCCGCCGGCCGCAGCCCCGAGCGCGAGCCCGTCGCCGGCGCGAGCGATGCGCCGTTTGCCTATCCCCAGGCCTCCGACCTCTTCGGCAACAACGCCGACTTCCGCGAAGCTCTCACCAGCCACGGCCCGACCCCTATCAACGCCATGGGCCGCAGCCACGCGAATGGCAAGGCCGCGATCATCATGCTCGACGGCTCGGCCCGCCTGGCCACGCCGCGTGAGAGCGTCGAGCAGCGTATCTGGGGCGAGGCGTTCCATAGCATCACCGGCGGCCAGGGCGTGCGCTAACGCTCGATCTGGCTCAGGATGGTGCGGTCCTTTATCGTGTTATCCTCGGCCAACATGAACGCTTTGCTCAGGATGATCGCCAGCGTGCGGTCGCCCTCGAAGGGCAGGAACACGCTGCGGTCGTTCTCCGAGCGTCCCTGCACGATGCACAGGTACTGGTCGTTGGGCTCCATCAGAATGTTGCCGCTCCCGAGGTGGATCTTGTACGTCCGCTTCGTGCCGCGAACGACCAGGAAGCGGTCGCTGATCGTGCACACGTCGGCGATGGCCAGCCTCGGAATGAGGCGAGACAGGATGTCGCGGCGCGTCTGGGCGCTCTCGCCGAGCGTGCCGAAGCTGAAGTCGTGCCAGTAGGTCTGGAATCGGCCTTCCGGCCCGCCGTCGGCCCACTCGGGGTTGTTGCCCACGCTCGCGACGCCCACGAACAGGTCGGCGTCGCGCAGGCACTCGCTGAGCACGATGTGCGGGATCTGGTCGAGCGGGATCGCGTTGTCGTCCTGGATGCGCTGCGCGGACCGGTAGAAGCGTACCTGGTCCGTCGCGAGGTAGCGGAACGCGCCCGAGTCCAGGACGAAATCGTCGTTGTAGTCGTCACCTACGCCAGTGATCCAGAACTCCACGCGCAGGTCCCACGCGGAAAACTGCCGGTATGCGGGGCCGTACTCGGCGTCGACCATCAGCCGCGTCTGCGTCTTCCAGTACCGCTCTCGCATCAGGGCGTTGAACTGGTGCTGCCGTACGATGTGGGCGGCGAAGCGGTTGGAGTACGTTCCCGTGTTCCTCTCGGCGTCGGTCAGCAGGTACACCTCGCGGTGGGCCTGCTTGAAGGGCTGGCGGATGCGGTGGTCCTCGTAGAAGGCGCGCCACGCGGCCACGTCGTCGCGCAAAGCCTCGTCGCCGGCCTTGTCACCATCGTTGATGGGGTGCCACAGCGTGACCGTGCTCCCGGCCTTGGGCTCGAACGCGGTGCCATCGACACGCACCAGTTGTCCCTCGGCGTGGGGCGGCGCTTCGGCGTCGTCGCGAAGCCACGCCGCGGCGGTCGCGGTGTTTCCATGCTCGAAGACCCAGATCAACCGCCGCGCCACGGCCCCCACCAGCGGATGGTCGAGGTACCGCTCGCGCCACACCTCAAGCGGCCACCGCTTACGCTCGAGGAACAATCCATCGACGCGGTCCCGCTGGGCCGGCAGCATCGCCTGGATGTCCTTGAGCGCACCCTTCAGATCCTTGACCTCCTCGGCGTTGTCCCGCTTCACCGCCGCGGGCATGGCCTTGACGGGCTTGCCCTTGTCGTTGAACCAATGCAACGCGGCCGCGAGCGTTTCGCCCACGCGGACCTCCGCCGCACAGTCGCCGAGTTGCTCGCGCAGGAAGCCGACCTGCTCGAGCCCGTACGCGGGCACGGCCATCTCCTCGATCTCCGCCCGCGGCAACCCCTCGCGCTCGGCCGCCCGGTCGAGCGCCTTGGCGATCATCGCCTGGGCCGTGCCGAACTTGACCTTGATGCGCAGCCGCGAGAGCTGCCCCAGCGATGCCGTGCCGGGCATCGCGCCGAGCGCGTACACCGCCGCATTGCCAACCTTCACCGCCCGAGCCCCGATGCCCGGCACCTTGCGATAGCACGAGATCGCGAGCGCCCCGAGCGTGCGGGCCATCTCGTCGGATTCTTCGGTCGCGGCCAGCCAGCAGAGGCCCTTCAGGATGGTGGCGTGGTGGTCGAGGATGAGGTGGTGGTTGTGATCCTGGAAGACCTGGTTGTGGCCGAGTGGGATCGTGCGCGGCTTGTCGACGAGTGGGAACCACTCCAGCATGCAACAGGTGACGTAATCGCGCCCGATCCGCTCGCGCAGATGTGTGGCGTCGGCGAGCCACTTCTTGCTCGGCGAGCCGCTGCTCGCCTTTCCACAGTGGTGGATCAGCTCGATCCAGATGCGCCTTTGCTCGTCTGGCAGGGCAAGCAACGCATCGGCAGCCGCATCGCCCCACGCCTCACCCTTGTTCAGCGGCATTTCCAAGAAGTCGGGCATCAGTTTGCGCAGACGCCTGGCGAAGTGCCGCTCGCAGCCCTGCTCATCGATGCGATCGGCCAGTCTCGTGAGGATCTCACGGGCTCTGGGCTCGCGCGCCCGCTTGGCGTACCCCTTCTCGATCTGGCGGATCAGCCCCGGCATGTGCGGAAGGTAGATCGTGTACCGCTCCGTCATGTGGAGCGAACGTTCGGTGAGCTCCAGAAGTTCCTCGAACGTCAGCGGTAACTGTCGCTTCAGCAGGGCGCCGGCCAGAAAGAGGAATCGCCACGCGGTGGTGTCGACGATATGGTCTTCTGTGCACCGAGCAGGCTGGCCTCCCAATCGTGACCACAACTCTACCGACTCATCGAATGCCCTACGAACGAGCCACGCCTGGTTCGGCCTGGAAAGCGCTTTCGCGTCCGCTTCAATTGCGTTGAACGCCGCCATCGGCCCGCGAAACGGCTGTGACTCGTACTGGAGTGCCGTCTCGTGGAGCCGCGGGATGACGGCCTGTGCCTCTTCGCTTGGGACCACTCTCACCCACCCACCAACGGCACCAGCCTCAAGAACGTCACCTCCAGCCCCGGCGTCACCTCGAACGCCTCGTCCAGGTCCGTCGCCTGCTTCTCGCCCACCAGCACCAGCACGCCGCGGTCCTCGAAGGCCGTGATCGCCAGCTCGAACTGGGCCTTCCAGTCGACCTCGCGGCGGTCGGACTTCGTCGCGTTCAGCACGGCCTCGACGTGCGCCGGCCGGACGAGGCCCTTGAACCGCGCGTCGTTGCCCTCGCGGACCTTGCGGTTGAAGTCGTCGACCTCCTGGTACACGCGCTCGCGGATCAGCTCGCGGATGGTCAGCCGCTCGCCGGGCACGGTCAGCTCGTAGCTCCCGTCCTGCTCCTTGGCCCCAAGCCCCTCGTCACGGATCGTCAGCATCGCGGGCATGTGGCCCCCTTTCAAGGCGTTGTACGCTCCCGGCGGCCGATCGTTGCATCACAACGGCTCCCAAACCTTGCCTATCCTGCCCCCGTGATCACGATCCAGCGCATCACGCCAGAGAGCCCGCTGTACCCCAGCGCCGTCGCGCTTCGGGAGAGCGTCCTGCTCAACCCCATCGGCTACGACCACGCGAAATTCACCGCCGAGTACCCAAAAGTCGACGAGCGGGCCGAGCACTTCGTGGCCGTGATGGACCACCCGACCGGGACCAGGGTCGTCGGCTGCCTGCTGCTGCTCGTCGATGAGCCGCGTGGCCCCGATGGCGCCGGGGCCCAACACCCCCCCCCGGAGGGGGCCAAAGTGATGCAGATGGCCGTCGACCCGCAACGCCAGGGCGAGGGGCTCGGCCGTCGCCTTGTCGTCGCCGCCGAGGCGAGGGCCTTCGGCGAGCTCGGTCTCGACCGCCTCTACTGCCACTCGCAGGACCCCGCCGTTGGTTTTTACGAAGCGCTCGGCTGGCGTCCCGAGGGCGAGCCCTTCACCGAGGCCGGCATCGGCCACCGCAAGATGGTCGTCGACGCGCCGCCCCAGCCCACCGGCGAGAGCGCGGGCGTGTTCGAGAGCGACCCGATGTACGAGAATGGGGTCTAGGCCGTCGCCGCAAGCCCGCACTCGGGGCACGCGCTCACGCCCTCACCGAACTCGTAGTTGCACGCCACGCATCGGCCGCGGGCGCGGCGGCGACGCGTGCGAAGCACGCGGACGCCCACGAGCAGGCCGAGCGTGATGGCGGTGTAGAACGCGGTGTTGCCGATGAGGCCGGGCCAGATGGGGCGCACAGGCACGCGCCATGCCAGCGGGCCGAGCGTGACCGATGGAAACCATTCGTCCCAGAATCGCGCCGGCGTGCCATCCATCAGGGCCCGACCGCTGGCGGCCAAGCATGGCCATCCCGCCGAGCTCGAGACGATCGATTGCACGTGCCCGGTGTACGCCCGGCGCGCATATGGCGGGCGCGGGTCGCGCCTCGGGCGCTGAAAGTCGGGCCCTGGCGAGTCATACATGCCGTCGGGCACGATGCTCGATTCCCAATGCGCATAGCAAGGCGTATCGCGGTGGAAGATGTAGATCTGGTGGTCGCCCTTGTCCAGCCAGTACTGCTTCTGGGACGCCGGCGACTTCCAGGCCCGCAGCACCCTCTGCGACACGAACGCCGCCACCGGCACGCTGCCCACCGCCAGCACCACGCCAACGACAAGGCTCACCACCACCATGCGAACCGTCACGATGCGGTGCTTCGCGGGCTTGCGTTCGCTTCGGGCCATCGCACGAACGATACGGCCCGCCCCGCGATCGCCCCGGCACCACCGTGCCGCCGCCGTCCGTGGCCGCGCTCGCGGGGCCGGGGCGATCGCCATCGGGCCCGGTGGGCGCGCCACCGGGGCCGATGATCGCGCCACTGGCCCGGTGGCGCGATCTCCCGGCACGTGGGCGCGGCCCACCGGGCCCGGGGCGCGGCCAGCGGGGCCAGAGGCGCGTGCCCCGGCCCCCGAAGATTCCGATCAAGTGGCCCCGCGATCGTGCCGAAGACCAGCGTCATGGGACGCAACCTGCCATACAACCGCACCGACGCCCTCGAGTGGACCCTCTCGCACCTGGACCGCTGGGAGGCCAAGGCCGGCGAGATCGGCCTGGATGAAACCCGCGTGCACTCGATGCGGCAGGCCGCCCAGGCGGCCCGCGAGGCCCTGATCGAGGCCGAGATCGCCCGGAACCGGGCCCGCGCGGCCACCGCCACCTGGCACCGCCTGGCCGACGCGATGAAGGCCGACGTATCGGCCTCGGTATCGCTCATCAAGACGACCGCGGCCCTCGAGGCCCGCGCGCCCAGCGGCGGGGGCGAGCCGGCCGAGCGGGCGATCTACACCACCGCCTGGCTGAGCTACCCGGGCAAGCCCGGCAGGGCCCCCGCGCCGGACGCCCCTGGCCTGCCTCGCGCCCACATGGACAGCGGCGGTGCGGTGGTGCTGGCGTGGATGGGGCGGGGCCCATCGGGCACGCGCTACACCGTGATGCGCGATCTGGGGTGCGATGGAGCGGGTGCGAACGCGTGGACCATCCTGGGCGACACGCACGACAAGGCCTTCACCGACCGCACCGTGCCCATCGGCACGGCGTCGGTCGCGTACCGGGTGGTCGCCAAGCATGGCCCGCACGCGGTGGAGGGGCCGGCGACGCTGATGCGTCTGGGCTCGGCGTCGGCGCCCGCGGGCGCGGACACAACGAAGATCGCCGGCTAAGCGCGGCTCTTCGTGTTGCTCTGGCGACGCCCGCCGGGCCCGCCCGATCGCCCACCGCCACCCCGACCGCCCTTGCCACCCTGGCCGCGGTACCCACCGGGCTTGCCGCCGCGGTTCCCACTCGGCCGCTTGCCGCGATAGCCCCCACCCCCACCGCCATACGCCGGCTTGGGCGCACGCTCGGGCTTGACGTAGCCGCTCGCGAGATCGCTGCCGAACTCGCCCGGCTCGATGACCGCCTTGGTTCGGTGCTCGATGCTCGCGAGATCGCGGACCTCGTCGGGCTGGCAGAAGGTGATCGCCACGCCCGAGGCCCCGGCCCGGGCCGTGCGGCCCACGCGGTGCACGTAGGTCTCGGCGTCGACGGGCATGTCGTAGTTCACGACGTGGGTGATGCCGGAGACGTCGATGCCTCGGCTGGCGACGTCGGTGGCGACGAGCACGCCATGCGGATCCTTCTTGAAGGCGTCCAGCGCGCGGGTGCGGGCGTTCTGGGTCTTGTTGCCGTGGATGGCGCTCGCTTCGACGCCGTCCTTGGCGAGTTGCTTCACGAGCCGGTCGGCCCCGTGCTTGGTCTTGGTGAAGACCAGGGTTCTGCCCACGTCACCACCGCTTGCCGCCGCGATCATCACGGTGTTGAGAAGGGCGGTCTTGTTCTCCTTGGCGACGACGTAGGCCTGCTGGCGTACCCGCTCGACGGTGGTCGACTCGGGGGCCGTCTCGACGTGCACCGGATCCTTCAGGAGCGAGCCCGCCAGGGCCTTGATGGGCTTGCTGGCCGTGGCGCTGAACAGCAGCGTCTGCCGGGCGTCGGGCGTCAGGGCCGCGATGCGCTTCATGTCGGGCAGGAAGCCCATGTCCAGCATCCGATCGGCCTCGTCGAGCACCAGCACCTCGATGGAGCCCAGGTCGACCAGGCCCTGCTCGTGCAGGTCCATCAGGCGGCCGGGCGTGGCGACGAGCACGTCGATGCCCGTCTTGAGGGCCTTCTCTTGCCGGAACTGGCTGACCCCGCCGTAGACCGCGGCGTGGCGCAGCGGCACGTTGCGGCCGTAGGCGACGAAGGAGTCGAAGATCTGCACCGCCAGCTCACGCGTGGGGCACAGGACGAGCGCGCGCGGCGCCCGACCGAACTTGCCGCGGCCCTTGCCGCCGCGATGGCCGGCCTCGAAGAGGTCGTGCAGGATCGGCAGCGCGAAGGCCGCGGTCTTGCCCGTGCCCGTCTGGGCGGTGCCGAAGACGTCGCGGCCGGCCAGGACTTCCGGGATCGCGAGGGCCTGGATGGGGCTGGGCGTCTCGTATCCACGCTTGGCCAGCACCTGGGCGATGGGCTCGGCCAGGCCGAGGTCGTCGAAGGTTGGGGTGTCGGTCTGAGAGAGAACGGGGGAATCGATCACGGAACTGTTGGACAAATGCTCTGCTTTCGGCCCAATACGGGCATCGCGGCTGGCATGGCTGCCAACCTGGGGAGGTCGAGTGATCAATGGCCCCGCTGACGCCTCACGTTTGGCGACACACTGAGAAAGGCCAACTGACTCGTACCGAAGTTGGATCCCGGCGGTCAAGCCATGCCCAGAGCTTCGGGTGCGGTCGTCGGTCCGTTGGTGTCGGAAGCGTCCGCTGAGGCACGAGTATAGGCCAACCGACAGGCCGGCCCGACCCCCTCATCGGCATCCGTGGCCCGATAGCATCGCCGATCATGGCCAGCAACCACCTCAAGACCCTCTACCTCATCGACGGCTACGCCCAGTTCTTCCGGGCATACCACGCCATCCGCACGCCGATGACCAGCCCTGTGACCAAGGAGCCGACGAACATGACGTTCGGCTTTGTGGGCATGATGCTCAAGCTGCTGCGGGGCGAGG
>JAUHYE010000160.1 GCA_030426395.1 Phycisphaerae bacterium | reverse complement strand
TCGATGGCTCGATCGTCGAGATCAATGAGCGTGACCGCCAGGTGACCATCAACCGCGGCGACCAGCACAAGATCACCCTTGGCATGACCTTCACCGTCTACAACGACGCGACCGACATCGTGCCCGACGCCCAGGGTAACTACCCCCGCGGCAAGGCCAACCTCGAAGTCATCCGCGTCCTGAGCGATCGCTCGATCGCCCGTATCAACGGCACCGTCGCAGGCCGTCCGATCCTGAACGGCGACGTCGTCGCCAACGCGGTGTACGACCCCAACAAGACCTACAAGTTCGTCGTCTACGGCTTCTTCGACGCCGACGGCGACGGCCAGGAGAGCTTCGGCGAGACCCGCTCGATCGAGGCGTCCATCCGCGACTGGAACGGCCGGGTCGTCGACTCGCTCTCGGGCGACGTGGACTTCCTCGTGCTGGGCACCCGCCCCACGCTGCCGCCCGAGCCTGACATCAGCGCCACCGGCCAGGACATCATGCAGTACCAGGAAGCCCTGACCCGCGTGGAGCGCTACGACAACCTGTTCAACAGCGCCGTCTCGGCCGGCATCCCCGTGCTGAACCAGAACCGGTTCTACACGCTCATCGGTAAGCCCTACGGCGACATCCGCTAAAAGTCGCCCACCGGCCCGCCCGGGCGCGCTATAACCAGCCGTGTCCGGCAAGAAGCACCTGCCCAATCGAGGCCTGCCAACCCCCGTCGTTCTCGGCGGGATGGCGGGCGTTCGCATTGGTGTTGGCGCGCTGGCCACCCCGCCCTGGCCCGCCGCCCGGGCCGTCGTGCGTGCGGCCGGCTGCTATTACGCCACGCGATCGAAGAACAGCAAGCGGCTGGAGCGGGCCCGCGGGCACCTGCGCGTCGCCTTTCCCCAGGCCAGCCCCGAAACGGTCGATCGCCTGGCCGTGGAGGCCTACCAGCACCTGCTGCTGCTGGGGGCCGAGATTGCCCGCAGCCCGCGGACCATGAACACCGACAGCGTGCTGCGGCACGTGGAGTTCAAGGGCGTCGAGAAGGGGCTCAACGCCATCGTCTCGGGCCGGCCGTGCATCCTCATGACAGGGCACTGCGGCAACTGGGAAGTCCTGGCCACCACCGCCGCCCTGCTTGGCATCCCGATGCACGCGATCTACCGGCCCATGGACTTCGAGCCCCTGGACCGCTGGATCCGCCGCGAGCGCAGCCGCCCGGGCGTGATCATGGTCGACAAGTTCGGCGCGATGCACCAGCTTCCCAGGCTCATGGAGCAGGGGGCCTGCCCGGCCTTCGTGGCCGACCAGAACGCCGGCGATCGCGGCGTGTTCGTGCCCTACTTCGGGCGGCTGGCCAGCAGCTACAAGTCGATCGGTCTGCTCGCGATGAAGTTCGGCGCCACCATCATCTCCGGGGCCGCCCACCGCATCGCCAGCGACGACGGCGACACGCGGTACCGCTTCACCATCCACGACACGTTCGGCCCCGAGGACTGGTCGCAGCACCCCGACCCGGTGTTCTACCTCACCGCCCGCTACCGCCGCGCGCTCGAGGCCGCCGTCCGCGAAGCGCCCGAGCAGTACCTGTGGATGTACCGCATCTGGAAGAGCCGCCCGCGGCACGAGCGCCTGGATAAACCCTTCCCCGAGAAGCTGCGCGAGCACCTGCGGCTCTTGCCGTGGATGACCGAGGACGAGGCGCAACAGATCGAGGATCAGAGCGAGCGAGATAGAGCCGTTCTCAGAGACGGCGGAATGATCTGATGAGCAGCGACACCCCACCACCCCCACCACCCATCGACGTCCGCAAGGTCGCCCGCCTCGCGCGCTTGCGTGTCGCCGACGCCGATCTCGCCCCGCTGGCCGCCGAGCTGGCGTCGATCCTCGACCACGCGAAAGGCCTCGAAGAGCTCGACCTCGCCACTGTCGAGCCCCTGTCGCACGCGGCCGACCTTGAGGCGGCCCTCGCCCAGGACGTCGCCGGCGGCGAGCTGCCCCATGAGGCGCTGGAAGCCATCGCGCCCGAGATGGACGGGCCGTACATCCGCGTGCCGAAGGTGCTCTAGACTCGCACCATTTCCCACCCGGCCGCTACACTGCCCCTCATGGCGGATACACACGGCAACGAGAAACACAGGCTCCCCACCGACACCGACGACGGCCTCCTCGTCGTCATGAGCGGCCCCAGCGGCGTGGGCAAGACAACTATTGCCCGGGCCGTCGACCGCGCCATCCCCGATGCGCTCTTCAGCGTGTCGGCCACGACTCGGGCCCAGACCGCCGCCGACGTCGAGGGCGTCGATTACCACTTCGTCGACGAGCCCACGTTTCGGGCCATGATCGGACGCGACGAATTCCTCGAGTGGGCCGAGGTGTTCGGCCGGCTCTATGGCACGCCCCGGGCCTGGGTCGACGAGCAGCTGCGCCGCGGGCGCGTGGTCATCTGCGACATCGACGTCGAGGGCGCCCGGCAGATCAAGGCGAAGATGCCCGAGGCGCTGACCCTGTTCGTGCTGCCGCCGAGCGAGGACGAGCTGCTGGAACGCTTGCGGGCTCGCAAGCGCGAGAGCGAGGAGGCCATCCAGAAACGCTTCGCCGAGGCCAAGCGCGAGATCGCCGCGGCGAGGGCCAGCGGGGTGTACGAGCATTTCCTGGTGAACGAGGACCTGGAAGCGTCGATCGCCCAGGCGATCGCGCTGGTGACCAATGCAAGGGCGCGGACGAAGCGGTAGGAAGCGTCCGCTTCAGCCGCCAAGATCGATCGGCTCGAGCAGGTCGTGCTCGGGCAGCAGGGCGTCGATCTCGTCGAGGCGCTGCATGAGCGGGCTGCGGTCGGAGTGCTCTGGGTCAAACACGTGCCACGAATCGTCGGTCATGGCGTCGAACACGGGCTCGTAGTGCAGCAGGGTATTGCTGAAGAACTGCTGGCGCACCAGCCCAGTCTCCCGGTCGATCCACACCTCAAAGTCGTCGCCCGGACGCGCGCCGGTCCCGCGCACGTGGTAGCACGGGCGTCCGCGGATGGCCTCGACGCCCACCATTTCCACGTCGTCGAAGAAGAAGTCCAGGAACGAACTCCAACTCTCCGTGGGATCCAGCGCGTCCCACACGTGGCTTGTCGGCGCCGCGCCGAAGTAGTTGGCGGATGGCTCGAGGACCTTGTCGCCGCTCCACCACTCGTAACCCTGGCCATCGGGCCCACGCCACGAGACGCGGTGGCTCCATCGGCGTGCACTCGGCGAGATGGACTGGCACGTTTCCTGGTGGATCCGCTCGCCGCGCTCGAACGCGGTCAGGAAGAACTCCGGCGAGAGGTCCTGCTCGTAGCCGAGTTCGATCATCATGCGGTCGTGGCGGACGGCTACGCCGATGTCGGTGTACGCCCCGCAGTTCTCGTATCGCAGCTTCGACCAGGCCAGCACGACCACCCCCTCGTGCTCCTGGGCGACCAGCGGCACGGGATCATCCGTCGAGATCGCCAGCAGCCGCGCGGCGATCTCGCGCATGCGCGGCGTCGAGGCGCTCTCGAGCAGTTCGAGGCTCTGCCGGCGGAGCAGCCACCGCTCCCAGGGCCACAGCCCGCCGGTCGACCACCACGGATCGTGCTTGTCCGAGGGATTCGTGGTCGCCCGGCGCCAGTACGCCTCCTCGAAGAACGGATGGCTGCCCTGGCCGTTGTGCGGCAGCGTACCAAAGCCCTCCATGCGCGGCACAAGTGCGATCAGCACGACGTCGGGCGCGATGCGCCACCAGCCGTGGTCGCGCACGATCGGGTAGGCGTGGCTCGCGAAGGCCCCCGCCAGCGCCACGAGCGCGAGCACCGCCAGCCCCCACCGCCGCCGCGTCCGAAAGAGCCGGCGCGGGTTGCTCGTCTGTGTGCCGCACTCCGGGCACGTCGTCGCGCCGTCCGCCTCGGGCACGCCGTCGAGGCCGTACCAGCACCCCGGGCACCGCCTGCGTCCCCGCGCCCGATCCCACAGCAGCGCCCACGCCAGCCCCAGCACGCCGATGGCGAGCAGCACCCAGGCCAGCGCCGTGAAGATCCAGTCGCCCACGGACAACGATACCGCGCGGGCGGGGTGGGGGTTGCGGGGGTTGTGGGGGTTGTGGGGGTTGTGGGGGGGGCGAGCACACATAGTGAACGAGGACCTGGAAGCGTTGATCGCTCGGGCGATCGCGCTGGTGACCAACGCGCTGGCGCGGACGAAGCGGTAGCCACCTCCGTCCGAGCCGCGTGCGTGAGCACGCGCGCCAACGACCGTCCTTCGATAGACGCCTCCCCGCTACGGGCAGCCGGCCAGAAACTCGTTCTGGAACACCAGGAAATCGAAGATGTTCAGCCGGCCGTCCGCGTCGAAGTCGGCGGCAAGGTCGCCATCCAGGAAGGCCATCTGGAAGGCGAGGAAGTCCATGATCGTCAACCGCCCATCGCCATCGAAGTCGGCCCGGCACGCGATCGGTCGGCGGCCGTAGACCAGGTACGCCGAGCCGGCCGCGTCCTGGCCGCCGGGGTCGGCCCGGTTGGCGCTGATGAGCATGTCCCCCACGCCGTCGCCGTTCGCGTCGCCCGCGCGTGAGACAGTCTGGCCGCTCTGATCGCCGGGCGCACCGAACGGCTCGCCGCCCACGACCCCGTCGAGGCGAAATCCCTCGTGGCCATCGAGATCGGCCAGGCCCAGCATCGCGGGGAAGGCCTCGCCGTCTTGTCGCCCGAACACGACGTAGCTCGACCCCGCATCGAGCCGACCGCCCGGATCGGCATACGGCGCGCCCACGAGGATGTCGTCCACACCGTCGCCGTTCACGTCGTCCAGCAGCGCGGCGCCTCGGCCGGCGTTATCGTTGCGGCCGCCACCCTCCAGCCGGACGCCGCGACGACCGTCCAGGTCGGCCAGCGGCACGACCGCCGCCAGCGGTTCGCCCGCGTCCGGGCCGAATACGACGTAGGCCGCCCCGGCCCCCGGCTCGCCATCGGCGACGCTCTGGAAGGCGCTGATCAGGACGTCCGGGCGGCCATCGCCGTTCACGTCCCGCCCACCATCCACGACCCAGCCCGCGGTCTCCGCCTGCTGGGCCCCTTCGAAGCGCACGCCCGCGTCGCCGCCGAGCAGCGCCAGGTCGAGCGACGCCGGAAAGCCGCCGGCGCGACCGAAGACGAGGTAGGCCATCCCGCCGTTGATGCCAGCGGGCGGATCGGCCTGCGGCGCGCCCACGAGGAAGTCGTCCACGCCGTCGCCATTCACGTCACCCGCGCCGGCAACGCTCTTGCCGCTCGCGTCGCTATTGGCGGCGCCTACGACCACGAAGCCGTCGGCGCCGTTCAGCTCGTCCAGGGCCATCGACGCGGCGAACCCGCCCGCGGCGCGGCCAAAGACCACGTAGCTCACGCCCGCGCCCGACCGGCCGGACGGATCGGCGTTGCGGGCCCCGATGATCACGTCATCGACCCCGTCGCCATTCACGTCACCCGCGCCGGAAACCGAATAGCCGGCCTCGTCGCCAAGAGCTTCACCGTTTATCTTGAAGCCGCCGGTACCGTCGGCAACGTCACTCAGGTCAATCAGAGTG
>JAUHYE010000159.1 GCA_030426395.1 Phycisphaerae bacterium | reverse complement strand
CCCCTCGAACAACCGCTCGCTGATCCGCCCATTGATCACCGCCACCGGTACGCCCCGATCCACGCACGCCGCCACGAAGTTGGGCCACAGCTCGAGCTCCGCCAGCCCCACCACGTCCGGCCGCACCGCATCCAAGAACCGCCGAACCGCGAACGTCGCGTCCAGCGGATACCGCCGAACGTCGCACGTCGCCCCATACAACTCCTTCGCCCTCTTCAGCCCGGTGTCGGTCGTCGCCGTCACGATCACCCGCGCGTGCGGCGTGAGCAAAGGCACCAGCGCCCGCACCGCATTGGTCTCCCCCACCGACACCGTGTGCAGCATCACCCGAGGCCGCCCACCCCCATCATCCCCATCGGCCACCGGCTCCACGCGCCCAAACCGCTCGGCCCACCCCCCACGCGCCTTCCGCGCCCACCACGGCGCCGTCACCCCGGCAACGCCCAGGTACACCGCGTTGGTCACCAACCCCATCGGCCGCACCGCCACACGCTTTCCGGCCGATTCGCGCACGCAACACCCTTCCCGTCGCAGACTGCCGCGGCAGGGTAGGAAAAAACCAAGAGGCCCGGCCGCGATCACCAAGCCACTGGTCACACCATGCGGTCCTTAATCGCCGGACCTCACTCAGCCAGCGACGGATCTTCCACCAGCGTCGACGCGTTCGCCTCCGGGAAGAAGTCCACCCGCGCATACGCCGGCTCGCCCATCCGCCGCCCACGGCACGCCGTCACCCGGTACACCACGCGAGTCGTCCCCACCGGCAGGCTCGTGTCCCGAAACGCCGGCGAATCGCACCGCACCAGGTGCTCGAACGCCCCATCGCCGATCCGCCGCTGAACCTCGTACACGACCGGGGGCTCGGGCCCCTCCCTCCCCTCGCCATCGACGCCCTCGAAGCCGATCCCGATCGTTCCAGGCTGCATCACGTCGATCCGGAACCCGCTCGGCTTGCCCGGCCCCGGCGTCGCCGTTCCCCACGCGTGGGCCGCGAGCAACCCCTCGATCTCCTCGCGCTCCCAGTCCTCAAGCCACGGATCCACCATCGACCGCACACGCTCGTCGAGCGCATGATGCAGGGCCGCGTTGATGTGCGCGATCGCCTTCAAGCCGTCACGGTACAGCTTCGCCAGGTCCGCGTGCTGGTACTCCTCCTCCAGCGCCTTGCACGCCGGGCTGTACATGCTCGCCAAGCCGCTCTCCATGTCCTTCATGAGAGCCTCGGCCTCGTGCACCACCTGCTCGAGTTCCCACGCGCCGAACGCCTCAACGTTCAGTTGCGACGCCAGCCGCGTCCACAACGGCACCTGCGCCCCGACCCACTCCAGGAACTCGTCGCCACTGGCCGGCAGATTCGCCGGGTCCAGCCAGTCCGGACCCTCGTCCGCCCCGCCGGCAGGGGCACCCTGGGCAGCGGTCGCTTCGGGCTCGGGCGGCGTCACGCTTTCGCTCGGCGAGAGATCAGATTCGGTCATCCAGTGCGCTCCACACGTTCCACCAAGGCCCCTCCGGGCCTCACAAGGCGAATCCACAGGCCCCAGGCCCCAGGCCCCAGGCCTACCCGCGGCCTGCACCGGCTGTATCGGCCAGACCCTATCCCGTCTTCCGCCCACAACCCCGAAATGCCACGAAAATCTCACCCACCAGGACGGGACCCCAACGCCAGACCGACCCGCCCGCTCCACATTTCTGACCCCGACCACCACCAAAGCGCGCAACCTCGCGGCGCTCCAGCGACAACGGCTTGACCCCGCGAGCCGCCGCCGTAACTTCACACCATGAGCAACACGAAACGCACGCACCCGATCGAGCGATCAGGCCTCCACGCCCCACCCCGTCCAGGCCTCGTACCGGGCCTGAAGGTCGGCTGCTATCTCCCCGGGACCTGTCTCGCGCCCGTACTCAATCGGGGGCATCACCCGAATCCTGGGCCGGCTGGTTCGTGCCAGAGCGCCCCAGGCCGACGGCGCCATCGCCGCGCCCTCGATCACGATCGGCAGCACGCGAGCCCCGCTCCGACGGATCAGCAACCCGACGCCGGCCTGGAACGGCCGCAGCGTTTCGGGCTTGCGCTCGATCCCACCCTCGGGAAAGAGCCCGAGCACGCCGCCGATCGAAAGGTGCCGCAGCGCCTCGCGCACGCCCGCCGGGTCGCTGTTGGCCCGGTCCACGAAGATGATCCGCCCGAACCGCCACAGCCACTCGCCCATCGGGTGCCGCATGTCGGCGGCCATCATCCACCGCGGCTCGAACGGCAGCACCGACTGGATCAGCAGCGGATCGACCCCCGACGCGTGGTTGGCCACCACGATCAGCGGCCCCACGCCCTCAAGCCCGCCGCCCGGGATGAACTTGGGGATGTTCTCGCGCCCGCTGACGCGCGGCGGGTGCCGCAGCCAGACGTAGCCGCGGATGGCGTGGTACGCGAGGTTCCCCAGCACGTCGTCCCCGCGCGGCCCGCTCAACAGCCGCCCGGCCGCCATCGCGACGCCGAGCCACAGCAGAACCGCCAAAATGATCCAGAAGAGCCAATCGGGCATGGGGGCAACAGGTTAGCACCCGTTAGGTTCGGTTGCGAGCCGGGCCTACTTCCTGGGCGCCGAAACCGTCAGGCTCGTGCGCTTCTTCGGGCGCTTGGCCGGCCGCAGGGCGCGCGCCATCAGGCCGATGGCCCCCACCGCCACCACCGTCACCACCCAGAACTGCCAGTCAGCCCAAGGCACGCTTCAGCCTATCGCGCTCGCCACGCCGTACACGATCGTGGCGGCGACATAGGCAACACCCGTCATCCACCCGGCCTGGAGCGCCGCCCACTTCCAGCCGCCGGCCTCCTTGGCCGTGACGACCAGCGTTGGCAGGCACTGGATGGCCAGCACGAAGAACACCAGCATCGCCCAACTGGTGGCTGGCGTGAACACCTTCGTGCCATCATCGCGCGTGGCCTCGGTCAATCGCTCGCGCACGCCCTCGCCCTCGGCGTCGTCCGTCCCGGCGATCTGCACGGCCATCGTGCTCACGAACACCTCGCGCGCGGCGAAGCTGGCCAGGATGCCAACCGTCAACTGCCGATCGGCACCCATCGGCGCGAACACCGGCTGGACCGCCCCGCCGATGCGCCCAAGGAAGCTCACCTCAGCGGCGCGCTGCGCATCGTCGGGGTCGGCTGGCTTGGGATAGGCCGAGAGCCACCACAGGATCACCGAGATTGCCAGGATGACGGTGCCGGCCTTGCGCACGAACAGCCAGCCGCGCGCGGCGGCGGTCTTGGTCGCGCCAAGCAGGCTCGGCCACTGGTACCGCGGCAGTTCGAGCGCCATGGCGGGGCTCTTGCCCTTCAGAATGGTCCGCCGCGCGATGATGGCGGTGAACAACCCCGCCGCCGCCCCCAGCACGTAGCAGCCCGTGAACGCCACGGCTTGCAGCATGGTGCTCTCTGGGAACAGGATCTGCGTCAGCAGCACGTACACGGGGATGCGGGCCGAGCAGCTCATGAAGGGGATGGCCAGGATGGTCGCCACGCGCTGGCGGAAGTCCGGGATGGCGCGCGCGGACATGATGGCGGGGATCGCGCAGGCGTGACCGCTCAGCAGCGGCACGAAGGCGTGGCCGGGCAATCCAAATGGTTTGAGCAATCGATCGATGACGAACGCCGCGCGCGCGAGGTAGCCGGTTTGTTCCAGCAATGCGATCAGGAAGAACAGCAGCACGATCTGCGGCAGGAACACCAGCGTGCCGCCGACTCCCGCGATCACGCCGTCGGCCAGCAGGTCGCGGATCGCGCCCGCCGGCAGGGTGTTGCTCACCAGGCCGGCCAGCCAGCCGAAGCCGGCTTCGATCGCGTCCATCGGAATGGTCGCCAGGCTGAAGATGGCCCAGAACAGGCCGGTCATGATCGCGGCGAAGGTGGCGACGCCCAGGATCGGGTGCGTGAAGGCGAGGTCGAGCCGGTCGGTGACGGCGTCGTGGTCGCGGGTCTCGGCGGTGCACGCCTTGGCGTATACGGCGTCGGCCCACTCGTCGATGTGCGCGGCGCTGAGCGGGCCGGCGGCGACCTTTGCGCGCGCCAGGGCGGGCAGCACGTCGGCGACGCCCTTGCCCGTCTTGCCGGAAGCGAACACGACCGGGCAGCCGAGGGCGGCCTCGAACTTCTCGGCGTCGATCTTGATGCCCTTGCGCGCGGCGGCGTCGGTCATGGTGACGACGACGATCGTGGGCAGGCCCAGCGCGATGACCTCGCCGGCCAGACGCAGGTTGCGCGGCACGTTGGTGGCGTCGACGACGATCGCGACGGCGTCGGGCTTGCCGCCCGGGAAGCCCTTGATCGACTGGTCGCCGGTGAGGACGCCCTTGCAGATGCGCGATTCGTTGGTGTTGAGGCTCAGGCCGTAGGCGCCCGGCAGGTCGGCCAGGACGATCGGCCCGGCCGGGCTTTGCACCTGCGCGAGGTGGGCTTCCTGGGTGGTGCCGGGGAAGTTGGCGGTCTTCTGGCGGAGGCCGGCCAGGGTGTTGAAGAGTGTCGACTTGCCGACGTTGGGGTTGCCGACCAGGGCCGCCGTGCGGATGGCGACGGTCACGCTGACGGGGTTGGTAGGGAGCGTGACCGGCGGCATGGCGTGTTAGTGCGGCAGGACGTAGAGGCTGGCGGCCAGGTCGCGGCTGAGGGCGATACGGCAGCCGCCGGCGTGGCCATCGACGTGGACGATGCAGGGCTGGCCGGCCTTGCAGACGCGGAGCTGGCAGGAGGGACGCAGGCCCATGGCGGTGAGGTGGGCGGCGCTGTCGTCCTTGAAGTCGGCCGAGTCGAGGCGGGCCGTCTGGCCGCGCGTGAGCTGGGTCAGGCGGACTCTCGCGGGGGCCTGGGCTGTGGTCTGGGTGGTCACGGGCGATGGTAGCGGTATTGAGACTGGTTCGCAAGTGGGGAGGGGAAGGGACGAAGGCACGGAGGCACGAAGGCACGGAGGGGGAAGAGGGGTCGTCGGGAGGCGTTTTTGGTGCGTCGGGAGCCACAGACGGCGTTCCGAGAGCGACGGATGGCACGCCGGGAGCCGCTCCGAGCGTACACGGAGCGATGGATGGCACGCCGGGAGCCGCTCCGGGCGTACACGGAGCGACGGATGGCACGCCGAGAGTCGCTCCGAGCGTGCACGGAGCGACGGATGGCACGCCGGGAGCCGCTCCGGGCGTACACGGAGCGACGCCGAGCGTACACGGAGCCGCTCCGAGCACGCTCGGAACTCTTCTCGGGGGCGCCAGGGCGGTTTCTCTATCGGACCCGCTCCGCGGGGGGTTATGTGCGGAGGTCGCCAGTGGCGGGTCAGCGGTTGCGCGAGCGCGGGGGTTATGGGGGGTAACGCAGAGCGTATCCGGCGTTTGCTTTGATTCGAAGAACCCTCACCCCGGCCCTCTCCCTGGGAGGGAGAGGGGGGAAGAGGAGATGGCGCAGAGGTGGCTTACATCGCGGCCCCGCCATGCCTCAGATGGAGGTAGCACAACCCTCCAAAGTCCAGTTCCCCGACCAGCCCCACGCTGTAGACCGCCTTGCAGGAGAGATTC
>JAUHYE010000030.1 GCA_030426395.1 Phycisphaerae bacterium | reverse complement strand
TTGGGCTCGTCTGTCTTCGGAGACGCACAGCAAATATACGACGCGCATCAAGCAAAAGTTTCCCCTTTCCAACGGACAAGGGGTAACACTGCCGCAATGTGCGCAACCAATCGGACCCCACGAACCTCGCATCGAGCCGCTCCATCGCCATCCCTGCGACGGCCCGCGCGAGCACAGCCGTCAACATAACGGCAAAAGTCGATCTTGTCCATTCATTTTATCCAGATTTCCTTAATGGTTATCCCGAATAACCCCCGACCCCTACCATTGCCCATGGCCACACGCTCCCGCCGCAACGGGTGGAAGAAAAACGCGATCGTGACAGGGGTCATCCTGTCGCCGATCGCGATTCTGGCTCTTCTATTCTGGCTTCTGGCCGGCGCCTACCAGGCCGAACTCGACCATGGGGCGACCACCCGCCCGGCCGATCAGCCGCGGGCCTTGCCGTAGAACTCGGCCACCTTGGGCCAATTCACGACGTTCCACCACGATTTCACATAGTCGGGGCGACGGTTCTGGTAGTTCAGGTAGTAGGCGTGCTCCCAGACGTCAACGCCCAGGATGGGCGTATGGCCGTCCATGAGCGGGCTGTCCTGATTGGCCGTGCTCGTGACCTGGAGCTTGCCGCCGCCATCGACGACAAGCCAGGCCCAGCCCGACCCAAACCGGCCCGCGGCCGCATCGGCAAAGTCGGCCTGGAATTTGTCGAAGCCGCCCAAGTCGGTCTCGATGGCCTTGGCCAGATCACCATCGGGCTTGCCGCCGGCGTTGGGGGCCATGATTTGCCAGAACAGGCTGTGATTGGCGTGGCCGCCGCCGTTGTTGATGACGGCCTGCCGCTTGTCCTGCGGGACGTCGTTGATGTTCTTGAGGACCTCTTCCACGGGCTTGTTGGCCATGGGCGAGCCTTCGAGGGCCTTGTTCAACTTGTCGACGTAGCCCTGGTGGTGCTTGCCGTGATGGATCTCCATCGTCTTCGCATCGATGTGCGGCTCGAGGGCGTCCTTGGCGTAGGGCAGATCGGGCAGTGTGTATGCCATTGTAAATTCTCCTTCATCTCCCGGCCCCAGGTGGGGCTGAGTCTGATACCGCATGATACCGGCCAGCGCAGGCCCGCGGGCTGTGCCTGCCGATTGCCCGCGCAAGCATGGAAAAACCCCCCGCTTGTGCAGGGGTTGGTCGATTGCTGCCTCGAACGATGCGGCCTACTCGCAGCCGGCGTCGAATTCGTTCTGGAAGGCAAGGAAGTCGAAGATGGTCAGCGCGCCATCGCCATCAAAGTCCGCCGCCAGGTCGCCAGCGTCGAAGGCGTTCTGGAAACCGAGGAAATCGAAGATCGTGAGTTGGCCGTCGCCGTCGAAGTCGGCGCGGCAGGGTTCGCCACCGGCCCACACCAGATCATCGGCGTCGAAGATCTCGCCCACGGCCGAACCGCCGTACGCTGGCGCGGCGATGATGCGGACCTCGCTGACCGGCGTGCTGCTCGTAAAGCCCAGGAAGAAGTCGCCGCTGACACCCAGGTCGAATACGTCGGCGATGCCCTCGGTGGTCTCGATGGCAATGCCGATGCCGGTGGCGGCACCGAAGGTATCCCAGCCGAAGGCCTGCACCGGATCATCGAACGTGAACACGTATGCGACATGGCCCGTGGCGGGGAAGATCGAGCCCTGAAACGTGCCTCCGGCAATAGCGGGCGAGCCGGTGGTGCTGTCGGAGCCTTCAACGACCATGGAACCGAAATCGAACGGGATCACGCCGCTAGACGGCTGGAGCGGATCGATGGCGAAGCCGCCGAAATCCTCGGTCAGGAAGTCGCCGCCGACGAGTGGGTCGCCCTCCCACGCGCTCCGGCTGGTGTACGCGGTGAACTGGGCCTGGGCCGCGGCGGAGACACCGGCCACGGCGACGATGCAAATGACTCTGTCGAACATTGCGAACCCCCTTGAGATGTGGCCCCGGCGAGCGGCGCAGCTCGATCTGGCCGCGCAACCGAGGCTTGGACCACGAAAAGCCCTTCGCGAGCGCGAAGGGCATTGCAGAACGTCGATGTCGGACAGTCGGCTTACTCGCAGCCGGCGTCGAACTCATTCTGGAACGCCAGGAAATCGAACAGCGTGAGGTCACCGTCGCCGTCGAAGTCGGCGATTGGGTCGCCGGCGTCGAAGGCGTTCTGGAACGCCAGGAAGTCGAACAACGTCAACTCCCCGTCGCCGTCGAGGTCGGCGCGGCAGGCCTCCCCGCCGGCGAAGACCATGTCGTCAGCTTGGAAGATCTCGCCCACGGCGGTGCCGGGATAGCTGGGCGACGCGATGATGCGGACCACGGTCACCGGCTCACTGCTGGTGAAACCAAGGAACGTGTCATCGAACCCGCCGGGGATGAAGTCGAGGATATCGGCGATGCCCTGGTCGGTTTCGATGGCGATGGCGATGCCCGAGGCGGCCCCGAAAGTGTCCCAACCCATGGCCTGGATCGGGTTGTCAAATGTGAACACGTAGGCGACGTGGCCGGTGGCGGGGAAGATCTCACCATCAAACTCGCCGGCCTGGATCGATGCGCCGCTGTCATCGACGCCCTCGACCTCGATGGTGCCCCAGTCGGTGGGAATCACGCCCAGCGACGGGTTGAGGTCGGGGATGGCGAACCCGCTCCAGTCTTCGAGGTCGAAGACGCCACCGACGATGGGATCGCTCTCCCATGCCGCGCGGTCGCCGTAAGCGGTAAACTGGGCATGGGCAGCGGCGGCCACACCGGCCAACGCCACAACGCTTGCGATACGATAAGTCATGATGACCCCTCTTTCTCTGAGTTGAGAAACGAACACGAGGCTTTATGGTACACATCGCGCGATGTGCCCTTCTACGCGAAATGCTGCGCAATCGGGAAATCCGAACGCCCGACGTCCCAAAATACCCTACAACCACGCCCTCCAGGGCCAAGTGAGCCGGAGACTCGGATGATCAAGACGCTGGTGGTGATCGCTGTAGTTCTGATAACCCTGGGGGTCGTTGGCGCAATCGGCGTGATGCAGATGGGCGGGCCCGAGGGCATCCGCGAGCGATTCACGCCCAAGGCCGAGGACGTGCGCGTCGTGGCCGAGCCGGCGCGATTGAGCGACCTGCGCCGCACGATCAACGCCCCGGGCGCCATCGAACCACGGCACATGGTGCAGATCTCCGCCGAGGTGAGCGCTCGCATCATGGCGTTGCCGTTCAGCGAAGGCCAGGCCGTGCGCGAGGGCGACGTCATCTGCCGGCTGGACTCGATCGACCTTCAGGCCAGGCTCGACGCGGCCGAGTCGCGGGTGCGTTCGCAGGAGTCCCAGCTCGACGGCGCGAAGGCCGAACTCGAATTGGCCTTGCTGGAACTCGGCCGATTGCAGGAGTTGCTGGACACCAAGGACATCGCCAAGACCGAGTACGACTCGGCGAATACGCGGGCCTTGCAGGCGCGCAGCAGCGTGGCGGTCATCGAGGCGGGCATCGAAGCCGCCCGGGCCGACGTCCGCGCCGCCAAGCGAGACCTGGAGAACGCGGTCATCGTGAGCCCCATCAACGGACGCATCGTGAACCTGCCCATGGAGGTCGGCGAAACGGTGCTGGGCACCTTCCAGAACCAGGGCTCGCTGATCATGGAGATCGCCGACCTGGGCAAGATGGTCATGCAGGCCCGCATCGACGAGACGAGCGTGGGCTTGGTACGCGAGGGGCAGACCGCCGACGTGCGGCTGCTGGCGTATGGCGATCGGATCTTCGAGGGCGTCGTCGAACGCGTGGGATTGCAGCGGCGGATCTTTACCGACGGCACGAGCTATGTGCAGGCCGAGGTCTTGCTCGAGCAGGGCGAGGACGACCTGCTTCGGACGGGCCTGACCGCCAACGCCGACATCCACGTCGAGACGGTGCGCGACGCGATCGTGGTGCCAAGCCAGGCGGTGCTCGACCGGCGTGTCGAGAACCTACCCGAATCGGTGCGCACATCGCCGCTCGTCGATCGGCTGCGGACCTTCACCACTGTCGTGTACGTGCTCGAAGGTACAAAGGCCCGAGCCCGCCCCGTCCGAGCGGGTGTGAGCGATCTGACCGATACGGTGATCCTGGAGGGGCTCGAGGAAGGCGACAGCATCATCGTCGGGCCGTTCCGAGTGCTGCGCGACCTGGACGATGGTGACGAGGTGAAGGCCGACCAGAGCGCCGCCGACACCGACGCCAGCCCGGAGCCAGAGGAGGCCGGCGATGCTGGGCAGACGCCGGGCTAATGCTGGCGCCGACGCGCCAGCGATCAGGGTGACGGGGCTCGAGAAGGTCTACAAGATGGGCGTGGAACGCGTGCGCGCACTCGATGGCGTGGATTTGCAAATCAACACCGGCGAGTTCGTCGCCATCATGGGCGCTTCGGGTTCGGGCAAGAGCACGCTGATGAACATGCTGGGCTGCCTCGACCGCCCATCCGCTGGAGAGTACGAGCTTGCCGGCATCCCCACCCGCAAGATGAGCGCGACGCGGCTGGCCAAGGTCCGCAACGAACGCATCGGCTTCATCTTCCAGACCTTCGAGCTCTTGCCGCGGGCGTCGGCCATCCAGAACGTCATGCTTCCGATGATCTACAGCAAGAAGCACCTGTTCGGCGCCCGTGGTCGCGCCAAGGCGGCGCTGCGGAAGGTCGGGCTGGGCGATCGCATGCGGCACCGGCCCAACCAGCTCTCGGGCGGGCAACGCCAGCGCGTCGCGGTCGCCCGAGCGCTCGTGAACGATCCGGCCATCCTGCTGGCCGACGAGCCCACGGGAAACCTCGATTCGCAGACGACCACCGAAATCATCGGCCTGTTCACCGATCTCCACAACGACGGTCAGACCATCGTCATCGTGACGCACGAGGAGGAGGTCGCCGGGTACGCCGAACGAATCGTCCGGTTGCGTGACGGCAAGGTCTTCAGTGACATGCCCACGAGCGAGGACCCGCTGCACACCGCGTACCTGCAATCCATCGCCAGCACCGCGGCGCGGCGCGCCAACGCCGAGGCGCAGGGAGCCCCGGCATGATCGTGGTCCGCCTGCTCATGCAGACCGTCGTGCTGGCATTGGGCCAGATCTGGGCGAACAAGGTGCGCTCGTTGCTGACCACCCTGGGCATCGTGATCGGCGTGGCGGCCGTGGTGGCGACGGTCGCGGCCATCGAGGGCCTGCGCGGGTTCGTGCTGGGCGAGTTCGAGACGTTTGGCGTCAACAAGATGTACCTCAGCGGCCAGGTGCCACGCGATAAGCGCGGGCAGGTCAACTGGCGGGAGGTCGCGCTCACACTCGACGAGATCGACGCCATCGTCGAGCACTCACCATCGGTCACCGCGATCAATCCGTTCTGGAGCGCTGGAGGCAAAGTGGAGTACGGCGAGGCGACCATCGGCAGCGCCCGCGTCACCGGCATCTTCCCGGCGTGGCACGACATCGAGAACCGCCACGTGATCGAGGGGCGGCCCTTCAACTCGCTGGACAACGAGCAACGCCGCTACGCGCTGCTCATCAACGAGCAGACCATCGAGGAACTCAACCTGCCGAAGAACCCCGTGGGCGAGCACGTGCTGCTGGCGGGGCGGCGGTTCCAAATCGTGGGCGTCGTCGAGACGCTCGACCTGAGCGAGATGTTCGGCGGCGGCGAGAGCCGGGCAGAGTTCTTCGTGCCCTTCCAGACCGCGATGGTGCTGAACCCGCAGGGCATGATCGGCTGGGCGGTGGGCACCATCAGCAGCCCGGACGTGGCCGAGGATGCGCGTGCCGAGGTCGACTCCATCATGCGCTCGCTGCGCGGGCTCGACCCCGAAGAAGAGCCCACGTTCCAGGTCGAGATCCTGCAAGAGCACCTCGACCGCTTCAAGACGATGTCGGCTGGGCTGATCGCCGGCGCGACGGGCATCGTGGGCATCAGCCTGCTCGTCGGCGGCATCGGCATCATGAACATCATGCTCGTGTCGGTCTCCGAACGCACGCGGGAGATCGGCCTGCGGAAGGCCGTGGGCGCGCGGCCGCTGGTCATCCTCATCCAGTTCCTGACCGAGGCTGTCGTGCTGTGCCTGATGGGCGGGGCGGTGGGCATCGCCATCGGGCAGGGCATCATCCTGCTGCTCAAGCAGATCCCCGACGCGCCGCTGGAGCACGCGAACATGCCGTTGTGGGCCATCGCGCTTGCCGTCGGTTTCTGCGCCGTCACGGGCGTGGTGTTCGGCGTATTTCCCGCCATCAAGGCCGCCCGGCTCGACCCGATCGTGGCGCTGCGTCACGACTGAATGGCACACTCGTGGAGTCCTCAATGCCCCAACCGGATCGCCGTGCTGCCATTGCCCTCCCGCTGCTGCTGCTCGCCGGCTGCGCGATGCCGTTCGATCGCGCACCGGCCGACGAGGCGCTGCTCGGCCCCGATGGTCGGCTGAAGCACATCAAGCCGCTCGAGCTCCCACGAACCACGGAACTGGCGGGCGATGTCGAGCCCCCACCAGAGTTGCCCAAGGCCGTCGTCGTCGACACGGGCGCCGGCGTGGTGCCGCTAACCATCGAGGCGGCCCGCGCGGCGGCGATCGAGAACAACCTCGACGTCCGCGTGTCGCTCATCGCCCCCACCATCGCCGCCGAACGCGTGACCGAAGAGGAAGCCGCGTTCGAGGCGGTGTTCCGCGTCTCTGGCGTCGCGCAGCAGACCGACACGCCCACCTTCAGCACGCTCCAGGACGCTCAGCAGGAGTTCCAGTCGCTCAACCCCTCGCTGACCATCCCCACCCGCGTGGGCGGTAACTTCACGATCGCGGCGCCCTTCACGCGCAATCAGACCAACAACCCCTTCGCCACCGTTGATCCGGCCTTCACGCAAGACCTGGAGTTCAGCCTCAGCCAACCCCTGCTGCGCAACGCGGGCCGTCGCGCTGCGACATCGGCCCTGCGCATCGCCGCGCTCGATCGCTCGCTGGCCGCCACGCGCACGAAGCTGGAGGTCATCGCCCAGCTCGCCGCGGTGGATCGCGCGTACTGGCAGCTCTACTCGGCGCGGCAGGAGATCGAGGTGCGCATCCAGCAGCGCGACCTTGCCGTCGCGCAGCTCGAACGCGCCCAGCGGCAGCTCGAGGCCCAGCGCATCGCCGAGATCGAAGTTTTACGGGCCGAGAGCGGCGTGGCGGACCGTGCCGAAGCGATCATCGTCGCGCAGAACCTCGCTGCCTCGCGGCAGCGCGAGCTCAAGCGCCTCCTGAATCTCCCCGAGTTGCCGATTCAGAGCCAGACCGCCATCGACCTGGCCAGCGTGCCCGACCCGGCCCTCTACGACGCCAACAGCGAGACGCTCATCAGCAGCGCGCTCACCTCACGCATGGAACTGCTCGAGGTCGAACTCCAACTCGCCCAGGACCTCGTGCGCATCGACCTAGCCGAGAACCAGGCGCTTCCCGAGCTGAACCTTGACGCGCTCTACCGCATCAATGGGCTCGGTGGCAGCCACGGCGCAGCCACCGAGGTGCTCGCCGAGAACGATTTCGAGGACTGGCGCATCGGGCTCACGGCGGCTATACCCATCGGCAACGAGGCGGCGGTTTCCCGCCTTCGCCAACTCGTGCTGAGCCGCCTGCAGCGCATCGCAACCAAGCAACTCCGCGAGCAGACCATCCGCCAGGACGTGCTCAACGCGCTCGACGACATGGCAACGAGCTGGCAGCGTGTGATCGCCGCCCGTGAGCGTGTCAGATTGGCCACGCGCACGCTGCGGGCCGAAGAGCGACAATTCAACGTCGGCCGCTCGACCTCGACCGATGTGCTCGACGCCAGCGCCCGCCTGGCCGACGCCCAGCTCAGCGAGCTCTCGGCCATCGTCGACTACCAGCTTGCGCAGGTGAATCTTGCCGTCTCGACTGGCACGCTGCTGGGCCAGGCGCGGGTGCAGATCGAGCACGCTCCGAAGCCCGAACTCGACGGTTTCCGATATCGCCCGCGAGCCGACGTGCGCTAGGCGGCGAACACCCACCAGCCGATGCCGCACAGCACAGCGCCGTGCACGGCAGCGATGAGCAGCGTCAGTGCCCGGAACCCCGGCTTGCTCGTCTTGTGGCGGAACGCGCGTTGCGCGATGGCGGCGCCGAACGCGCCACCCAGCAATTCCAGTTTGCGAAGCCTGGCTTCCGGCGTCCGGCGATGGCTGCGTGTGGCGGAGCGTTTGTCCAGGCCGTACACAATGAAGGTGTACGCTCCCCACGCGGCGTACCACAGCAGCACCGCCGCGAGCACGACGAGTTTCTGGTTCTCGTGCACCTATCGCGGCTCGACGACCGTGATGACCTGATTCGCGTCCACGTCTTCCATCACAACCTCGCGGCCGCTGGGGAACCACACGCGAAGCTCGTCGATGGTGTCGGTGGCGCCCAGACCGAAGTGAGCCTCCAGCGGCGGAGCGCTGTAGAAGCTACCGCCGACGAAGATGTCGCTGCGCCAGGTCTTGTCGCCCACGGTCACCCAGACCTTGCTGCCCACGCCGTTGCGGTTGCTCACGGTGCCCTGGGCCTTCACGCGTAGCCACGCGTTGCCGTTCCGCTCGGTATCGTTGCGCAGGACGATGGCCCGCCCGTACACGTCGCTCAGGACAATGTCGATGTCACCGTCGTTATCCAGGTCGCCCGGCGCAAGCCCGCGGGTATCGCCCTTGTGGTCGAGCCCGCTGCCCTGGCCGGCATCCTGGAATCGCCCGTTGCCCACGCCGCGGAAGAACACCGCTCGCGTGTGCCACTCGGGCTGCACCCAGCCGTTGACGGCCATGAGGTCGAGCAGACCGTCGAGGTCGGCATCCCACAGCCATGTGCCCCAGCTAAAGTGCGTCTTATCAACACCGGCTTCTGTGGCCAGTTGCTGGCACACGCCCGTGCCGTCGTTCATGTACAGAGCATTCGGACCAGGTTCGTCGTTCGAGTTGAACGGGCTGAAGCCCATGTTCGTGGTGTACAGATCCAGCGCGCCGTTGCCGTCAACATCACCAACAGCCACGCCCATGTCGTTGGCTACGTGCGTGAGGTTCCACGCGTCGCTCATGTTGGTAAACGTGCCGTCGCCGTTGTTACGCAGGCCGTAGTCCTCGGCAAAGTCGATGGCCGCGAACAGGTCGATCAGCCCGTCGTCATTCAGATCGAGCATTACCGGCTGCCAGTGGAAGCGGTCGTCAGTTGGGAACCCGCCAACCTCGTCGGTGATCTCCGTGAAGCGGAAGTTGCCGTCGTTGCGGTAGAGGTATCGGTACTGCTCGTACCAGCCGCCGACGAAGATGTCCAGGTCGCCGTCGTTATCGATGTCGCCGGCCGTCGCGCCGCCGTGCGTGGCGTCGTAGGGGGCAAAGCCGCTGGCGGCGGTCATGTCGGTAAAGGTGCCATCGCCGTCGTTGCGGTAGATGCGACTGGTGGGGAAGCTCTCATCGAAGATCGATGAATCGTTGAACACGATCAGATCGTCGAAGCCGTCGTTGTTGAGATCGAGCCAGAGGGCCTGCTTGCTGAAGCCCGCGACGTGATCGACACCCGCGGCGGCGGCCACTTCTGTGAACGTGCCATCTCCGTCGTTGCGGTACAGGTGGTTGGCATAGCCCGCGGAGTTTGGGATGTAGACGTCGTAGAACCCGTCGTTGTCGAAGTCGCCGATGGCTGCGCCTACGCCGAAGCGCTCGTTCTGCCCGGGGAACAGCGGCGGCACGGGCCAGGCGGCCTGCTCGTGCGTGAAGTCGATGCCGCAGGCATCGGTCATGTCGGCGTAGTGGACGCCCTGCGCCAATGCACCTGCGGCGCACGCCAACCCCACACACCCAAACAACATCCTGGCCTTGCTCATCACAGTCTCCTCCGGTCTAAGGCTATACGCACGCTGGCGCCCCGGCGTTTTGCCGGGTTCCAAGACGGTTATCGGGATGTTGTCCGGCCCGCTTGAGCCCGATCCGGCGTTACGCCAACGCGTCGAGCAGTTCGGCGATGCCCTTGCCGTGGGTGGCCACGGTCTCGAGGATCGCCCGGCGGCCGGCGATGTCCCGCAGGTCCCGCACCAGTTCGTTCTCGCCGGGGTGGTCTGCCTTGTTGCACACGAACAGGTCGGCAATCTCGAGGATGCCCGCCTTGTCCATCTGCACGGCGTCTCCCATGCCGGGAGTGAGCACCACGACGGTCTTGTCGACGTGGTCTCGGATGCGGGTCTCGTTCTGGCCCGCCCCCACCGTCTCGATGAACAACGTGTCGTACGCCTCGGGCCCCTCGCACGCGCCGCCGATGAGGTCGGTGACATCCTGCAGCGCGTGGTAGTCCTCGCCGCGGATGGCGAGCGAGCGGTAGTACGCCGCCTCGCCCAGTCGGTTGAAGTCGACACGCAGGCGATCTCCCAGCAGCGCGCCGCCGGTGATGGGGCTCATGGGGTCGAACGCCACAACCGCGCACCGGCCCAGGCTCGGGTCTTCTTCGGCCCGCCTCGCGTGCTCGGCCACGAGTTGCGCCACCAGCGTGCTCTTGCCCGCGCCGGGCGAGCCGGTGATGCCAATTACACGTTTGGGCCTGCGCCGCACGGCGTTCTTGCGAACAGGCCGCTCAAGGTGGGCCAGCGAGATGTCTCGGGCCAATTGAGCCGTCGCGTGCCCGCCGGGCACCTCCTGGTCGTACGCGCTCACCGTCGACGCGGCGGCCTCGACGATGTCGATGAGACCAACGCCGGTCGTGAAGCACCGGGCGATACCGGCTTCCTTCAGCGCTGGCAGGTCTTCCTGGGGCAGGATGCCGCCCATGTGCACGGGGATATCGCCTCGGCCGACGCTCTGGAGCGCCTTGAGCAGGTTGGGGCCGAGCGTCAAGTGGCTGTTGCTCATCATGCTGGCGGCGATGACGTCCACGTCCTCGTCGCGGGCGCTGATGGCCAGGCTCTTGGGCGTCTGCCAGAGGCCGCTGTAGATCACGTGCACGCCCGAGTCGCGCATCGCCCGGGCGATGACCTTCACACCCCGGTCGTGGCCGTCCAGGCCCATCTTGCCAAGCAGGACGCGGGGGCGGTGGTCGAGGGCGCCGCAGCGGTCGGCCTTCTCGAATTCGGTGGTGGCAGCGCCGAGTGGCTGGGCCATGGAAGCTCCTGACTCGGTGGAACGAGCACGAAACCGTCGAATACCCGCCCAAAAACCAAGCACTTCGCATCATGGCAGGTGGTTGGGAGGATATGCCGCGAGTCCGCCGGCCGCGTCGCCTGTGGCTGGCACGAGTGCCGAGCACGGGTACCATCGCCGACGGCCGGAGCCAAAGACCAGAAAGGATCCCGAGTGAAGTTCCTCCGCAAGCTCTTCGGCTCTCGCAACATCGATCCCACACTCGGTGACGCTGCCCTGAAACGGGCCATGGACGCCTTAGAGCGTGGTGACTTCGAACCCGCTCGTGCTCAGATGGCCTCAGCGGGCACCTCCGACAGGCGGCAGTTCGTGTTCAACAACCTGCAGTCGGTGATGCGTGGCGAGCCCTTGGCCACGCGAGCGTGGCGCGAGGCCTACCCGAACGAGTCCGACGGGTACCTTGCCGGGGGTGCGCATGCGATCATCTGGGCGTGGGAAGCCCGGGGCACCGGCTTTGCCGACACGGTGTCCCAGCAGGCCGCCGAAACCTTCATGCAACGCCTGTCCGTCGCGGACCGGTTGCTCGAGGCAGCCAGCGAACTTGCTCCGAACGACCCGCTCCCGCTCGCCGAGCGGCTGACGATCGATCGTGCGACCGGCCGGGCCCAAGAAGGCGGCCAGCGGTTCGCACGGATCACCGAGCTCGATCCGACGCATGTTGGCGGACACCTGGGCTACTTCGAGATGATCACCGCCAAATGGGGTGGATCCGACGAAGCCCTCTTCGCCTTCGCCCGCCAGACGCTCGAACGCCACCCGACAAGCGGCAACCTGGCCATCCTGATCGTGCAAGCCCACCAGGAAGTTGTCGGGATGCTGGCCGCCCAGAACGAACACGAACTCGCCGACAAGCACCTGGCCCAGCCCGAGGTCAAGGCGGAATTCATCGAGGCGTTCGACCGGACGTTTGCCACTCTGGCAACCCCCAATCCCGCATTCACCCCCGATGCCCTGACACCCCGATCCGCGAACATCATGATGGACGCCATGAGCGACATCAACGATCCCGAACGCGCCCTGATGCTCTACGGCTGGCTCGACGGCCGCATCACGCTGACGCCCTGGACGAGGTACCAGGCCGGCCCCGAGGCGGCCTTCCAAGACTTCAAGAACTGGTTGCAAGTACCCTGACGGCTCAACCCCTATCCTGTGCCCCATGGGTGAAACCCTCCGCGTCGGCCTTGTACACAATCGCTACTCGGGCAAGGGCCGGGGGCCCGATTTCGTGTCCCGCCTGCGGGCCCGGGCCGAGCCGCTCGAGTGGCTGGACATCGTTGACCTGCCCCTCGACCTCGCCCTCACCGACGGCGCCCTGGACGCGCTGGACGCGGTCGTAATCGTCGGCGGCGACGGAACCGTGCACCACGCCCTGACCGCGCTGACCACCGCCAAGAACGGCCGGGGCGTGCCAACGCTCATCGCCCCCCTGGGCACCGAGAACGTCGTGGCGAAGGAACTCGGCCTCACGCCCCGCGTCTCGCGCGTGCTGGCATCGCTCGAGGCGTTCCGAGACGGCGCCCCCACTACGCGCAGCGACCTGGGCATCGTCCACCATCCCGATGGTCGCCCCGGCACGCCCTTCGCGCTGATGCTCACCACAGGCCCCGACGCCGCCGTGCTGCACCGCGTCGCCCGCGCTCGCGTGGGCACGACGAGCAAGCTCGATTACGTGGTGCCCACCATCACCCGTGCGCTGCGCCCGAAGGTCGGCCGCCTGAGCGTCACCGTCGACGGCCAGCAGCTCGCCGAGAACCGCCGCGGCTGCCTCATCGTCGCCCTCGGCCCGCGCTACCCGCTGCGGCTCAATCTTGCCCGCAAAGCCAGCCGCACCGACGGCCTGCTCGACGCGGTCTTCCTGCCCGCCAGCACCACGGCCAGCCTGCTGGGCTGGGCCAGCATGGCCCGCCTCGGCCTGCACGTGCGCCACCCCCAGGCCCGCTACGCCCAGGGCAAGCGCATCGAGTTCACCATGCACGACCACGATCCCAAGGCCGAAATGATGGAGGCCCTCCAGATCGACGGCGAGATCGAGCGCGTGGCGTGTGACGCCAAGGACACGATGGTGATCGAGACGATGCCCAGCGCGCTGCCGCTGATCATGCCGGCGGCGAACGAGCCACGGGCCAAGGCCAAGCCGGCGATGGCGGGCGGGTAGGCCGTGGCGCTCGCCGACCTCATCAGCATCGGCGTCTCATGTGTCGGCCTGCTGCTCTTCGTGGCCGGCTTCCTTCTGTTCCGCAACGGCAAACGCTCCACCGAGCCAGCGTGCCCCGCGTGCCGGTACGCCATGGCGGGGCTGCCGGGGGTGGAGCGTCAAGGCGACGCGTACGAGCCGGTGACCTGCCCCGAGTGCGGCCATGCGGCACGCAAGCGCATGCAGCTCTTCCGCCGCAAGCGCCGGCCCGCGTGGCTGCCGCTGGCGGTGCTTGGCATCGCGATCCTCGTCGAGCCGCTAGTCTTCGGCAACGCCCGCCGCGTGTACGACCGCCTGTCCGACGCGACCATCGCCCACCTGCACGCGAACTGGAACGATCGCTACGCCCGCGACATCGTGCAGGGCCGCATCGGCATCCCCTCGACCACCGGCACCATCCAGTACAGCGTCGCCGATACGCGGACGCTGGCCGAGGGCGCGATCCGGCGGATCGAAGAGGCAAACGCACGCGGCCGCTCCGAAGCGGTCGACCCGCTGGACCTTCGCATCCTGTCGCTGCACAACCGGCCGGAGGTCGACCCGGCCTTCAGCGCCCGCGTCGCCGTGGCGATGCCGCCGCTGTTCGTCCATCCGGATCCCGGCGCCCGGCACACGGCGGCGGGCCTCTCCTGCGATCGGCACGATCCGGCGTCGACGCTGCCAACTGCCGTCGCCGCCGCGCGGGACGAAGACCCGCGCGTCCGCCGTGCGGCGACGCAGGCCGTGTTCGCGCACCTGCGACGCGGGCACGGCGACGGCGAGGCCTTCGTCGCCCTGCTCGACGACGACGACGCGGGCGTGCGAGCCGAGGCGGCACGGGTGCTGCGATGGATCGCGCAACACTCGGCCTTGCCCGCGAGCCTGCTCGCCCCGCTGGAGTCGCTGCGGCCGCGTGACGAGGCGGTGGCCCGGGCCCGCGACGCGGCCCTGTTCGCCCTGCTCCAGGGCGACGAGCTGGTCGAGGCCTGCCGCCAGCGCCTGCGCGAGGGCACCGACGAGGAGCGCTGGGAGGCCCTGCGATTCGTCGGCCGCCGCCCGGCCCTGATCGCCGCCCTCCTGCCCGAGTGGGGCAAGGAGCGCCGCCCCCTGTTCGAGCACTGGCTCCCGGTCCAGACGGTCCGCCCCATCGACGAGGTGCTCGAGGAGCTTGGCTTCGAGTGAGGCGGCCGGGGCCGACCCCGAGCAGAGACGCCATTCCCCGAACAAACGCCCGGTGGCAGAAACGGCGACCTCCCACGTTCAATCTCTCGAGAAGAGCCCAGGCTCGCGCCAGGGCCTCGCCGCCCGATCCCCTACAGTTGCCGCCCGACGCCCGATCGAGACGGGACGGCCGGGGCATTCCAACGAGGGAGTTTCATGTCATCCACCCTTCAAACCAGCCTCCAGCGCACCGCCGCCTGCGGCGAGCTTCGGATCGAGCACGCGGGCCAGCCAGCAACCCTGGCCGGCTGGGTCAACAACTACCGCGACCACGGCACGGGCCTGGTCTTCATCGACCTGCGCGACCACACCGGGCTGACGCAGCTCGTGTTCGATAAGGAGGACGCCCCCGCGGGCATCGTCGAGGCCGCGGATAAGTTGCGCGCCGAGGACGTCATCGCGGTGAAGGGAAAAATCCGCAAGCGCGACGGCGGGCCCAACCCCAAGCTGCCCACCGGCGAGATCGAGCTGGTCGTCGAGCAATTGGAAGTGCTGGCCAAGGCCGACACGCCGCCCTTCCAGCCCGGCGACGAGCAGAACCTTCCCGGCGAGGAACTCAGGTTACGCCACCGCTACCTCGACCTGCGCCGGCCGAAGATGCAGCACGTGCTGCGCACGCGCCACCGCGTCACGAAAGTCGCGCGCGACTTCTTCGATGCGCTGGGGTTCATCGAGGTCGAGACGCCCAACCTGTGCCGCAGCACGCCCGAGGGCGCCCGCGACTTCCTGGTGCCCAGCCGCCTGCAACCCGGCGAGTTCTACGCGTTGCCGCAGAGCCCGCAGCTCTTCAAGCAGATCCTCATGGTGGCCGGGGCGGATCGGTACATGCAGATCTGCCGCTGCTTCAGGGACGAGGACCCGCGCGCCGACCGCCAGGCCGAATTCACGCAGATCGACCTCGAGATGGCGTTCGTCGACCGAGAGCAGGTCCTCGAGACCATGGAGGCCTTCGCCCGCACGCTCTGGAAAGAAGTCCTGGGCGTCGAGGTGCCCAAGTTCCAACGCATGACGTGGCAGGAGGCGATGGACCGCTTCGGCAGCGACCGGCCCGACCTGCGGTATGGTCTCGAACTGGTCGACATCAGCGACCTGGCGGCGAAGACCGACTTCAAGGTCTTTGCTCAGGCGCTCGAGAAGAACCCGGGCTCCGGGCATCCGTCCACGCGCGACGGCGGGGTCGTCAAGGCCTTCCGCGTGCCGGGCGGCGCCGAGAAGCTGACGCGCAAGCTGACCGACGGGTATGCCGAGTTCGTCAAGCAGTTCGGGGCCGGCGGCGCGCCCGTGACCAAGGTGACGGCGGAAGGATTCGAGACCGGCATCGCCCGGTTCATCGAGCCGATCACGGCGGAACTGAAGGAGCGCATGGGCCTGGAGCCCGGCGACACCGTCATCTTCGGTGCCGACGGGTACAACACCTGCTCCAAGGCCCTCGGCGAGCTGCGCCAGAAAGTGGCCAAGGACCTCGACCTCATCGGCAAGGACCAGTGGGCGTTCCTGTGGGTCGTCGACTTCCCGATGTTCGAGTACGATGAGGCGACGAAACGGTACTACGCGCTGCACCACCCCTTCACCGCGCCCCGCGCCGACCAGGCTGAGACGCTGCTGAGCGCCAAGCCCGAGGATAAGCAAACGCTGCTGGGCGTGCTCAGCGATGGCTACGACATGGTCGTCAACGGCAGCGAGATCGGCGGCGGCTCCATCCGCATCCACCGGCGCGACGTGCAGCAGAAGGTCTTCCAGTTGCTCGGGCTCGGTGAAGAAGAGGCCAAGGCCAAGTTCGGCTTCCTGCTCGACGCCCTGCGCTACGGCGCCCCGCCGCACGGCGGCATCGCCTTCGGCCTCGATCGACTTGTGATGCACCTGGCCGGCACCGAGAACATCCGCGACGTCATCGCCTTCCCCAAGACGCAGACCGGGGCGGACCTGATGACCGAGGCGCCATCTGGCGTCGACGAGGCCCAGCTCAAGGATCTTCATATCCGCGTGGTCGAGGCCGAAGTGAAGCCCGTCGAGGCCAAGAAGCTCAGCGCGAACCCGACCTAGCCCGCGAAGCGTGATTTCGCCTTCATCCGCCGGCGGCCCCAAGGGCCGCCGTTTTAGCATGCACCAAGGGAAAAGGAGAAGCGATATGAGCGACCGGAACATCGAAGCCAAGCACACATCGACCAACAAGAAGCTCGACGAGATGCACGAGCTCATCGCCGGCATCGAGACCGCCATGCTCACGACGCGGCGGGCCGACGGCATGCTCGTGACCCGACCCATGGCCACCCAGCAGCGCGGGCCGCTGGGCGACCTGTGGTTCGTCACCAGCATCGAGACGCACAAGGTCGAGGAGATCCGCGCCAACCCGGACGTGGGCGTGGGCTACTACGACGACGGCACGAAGGAATGGGTCTCGGTCAGCGGCCGGGCCACGCTCAGCCAGGACCGCACCAGGATTCGTGAGCTCTACGAGAAGGACTGGAAGGCGTGGTTCGGCGACGAGGGAGGTGATCGGGATGGCGGGCCCGACGACCCGCGGCTGGCGCTCATCATCGTCGACGCCCAGGCCGTGCACTACATGAAGGCCAAACACGGCAAGGTGCGCACGCTCTTCGAGATCACCAAGGGTGTGCTGACAGGAAGCGAGCCGGACATCGGTCGCGAGGAGCACCTGGCCAGGGGCGAACTGCGTTAGGGATCGGTGGAGACCGTCACGCTCGCCACCGGCTCGAACCGCAGCACCTCGATGCGGTCGTAGCGCAGCAGCTCCTCGTGGTTGCCCACATGGGGGATAGTGAGCAGCCCGCGGTCGACCAGCCGCAGGCCGTGGCTGGCCTCGAACTCCTGGATCCATCGCTCGCGCAGGGCCGGGTCGTAGTGGCCGTTGACGTGGAAGGCCACGACCTCGACCGGCTCGCCCGGGTCGATGTCGCGGTCCTCGGCGTCCTCGTCCTCGCGCTGCACGCGCATGTGGTAGTTGGCCAGGAAGCGCGTCGCCTCGCTCTGCATGCCCTCGGCCTCGTCGACGAACGCGGCGTGCAGGTCCTCTCGCAGGCTCAGCGGCCTGGGTCCGTCGAAGCGGGCCGTGCCCCAGATGACCTCGGTGGCGTCGCGGAGCACCTCGTCGGTGCTGGACTTGTGCGGGCTCAGCACGTCGCGGGCCATCGAGGCGATCGCGATGCACCCCAGGCCGGCGGCGACGACACGGACCGGGCTGCGCCACCGCGGCGCGCGGATCGCGGCGTCGAGTTTCACCATCGCGAACGCCAGCCCCGACCCCGCGAGCACGCAGAAGATTGGCGCCAGGTAGAGTTGCAAGCGTGTTGGCGTGCCGAAGGGGTACTTGTGCAGGAAGCCGGCCACGAGCGCGAGCGCCACCGGCCCTCCCAGCAGCGCGAGCGTGCCGAAGCGCTTGGCCCTCAGGAGCAGCGCCACCCCCACCACCACGCACAGCAGCGTGCCCGTGCTGGCGAAGTTCTCGCCGCCCATCGGGTAGGGCATGAGCTCACCTGTCAGCACGTCCAGGAACCACTGCGCTGCCGATGCCAGCGAATCGGTGGGCGGGAAGGCCTTCTGCCAATAGCCGGCCATCCAGTTTGCCGTCTCGCTGCGAGCGGGCACCAGGAAGCGGTAGGTGCCCACGAAACCAGCGAGCAGGCACGCCCCAACCAAGCCGGGGTGCACAAGCCTGGCGACCCAGCCGTGCCGCCCGCCGATGAGGGCCATGTATGCCACGACCGCCCCGCCCACGAACACCGATGGGAACGACACCCCGAAGCCCACGATCGCCAGCGGGCACATCGTCAGCAGCCACCGCCAGGGCCGATCGCTCTCACGCCACTTGAGCGCCAGCAGCAGCCAGAGGACCGTCACCAGCATGTCGACCGCGTAGGGCTTCACCTCGGCGCTGTACCGGATCGGCCAGTACGACACGCTGAAGACCGCCACGGCCAGCACGTACCCCCAGCCATCCAGCAACCGCCGGGCCACATGCGGGAAGAGCAGCAGCGCCCCGATGGCCCCCACGAATGGGAACGCCCGCAACGACCACTCGTTGAAGCCGAAGACGCTGGTCGTGAATTCCTCGACCATCAGGAACAGCGGCGGGGCCATCTGCCCGAACTCGAGTTCGCCCAGCAACCCCCCATAGCTCCGCCGGGCGATGTTCACCGCCAACGCAGCCTCGTCGGGGATCAGCGGAAACCCCAAAGCATACCGTACCGTGCAGGCGAGGCAGCCCAGCAGCGCGAACGCCCATGCCAGCCGGTCATCGGTCACGCGGATCGCGCCGCCGGGTCCGGCGTCAACGGGTGCCGCATCGATGCGTGGGGACCCTTGCGAAAGCAAGCCCCAGCGTAGGGCTGGTCGGCATCGCTGGGCGTGCCCGTGCGGGCTCTACGACCGCCGCCTCTCCCGCCGGGACGTGTGCTCCCGCTCGAGCACGCTGTATGTCATGGTGGCCGACCAGGCGATGAGCATCAAGCCCGCGATCGACTCGACCGTGACCAGCAGGCGGAGCGGCCCCTCTGGCACGATGTCCCCGAACCCCAGCGTCGAGAACACGACACCCGAGAAGTAGATGCTCTCCATCAGCGAGCCATCGGCAGCCGAACTCAACCGCCCGACCCGCTCGCCGTACATGTGCTCGATCGCGAAGTGGGCGATCGCAAAAATGAACACCTGCACGAAGTGCGTCGACAGCAGCGCCAGCACGCAGCCCGGCAGCACGAGACGGAGGGATCGCTTGGTGCCGTGCCCCCACGCCACCAGCCGGCACACGACCTCGCCGTGCAGGCCAACGCTTGCGATCGCGGCGAGTGCCGTGGCGACCACCACCGGCAGCACGGCGGCATCGGTCTCCCAGAGTGGCGCGGCTGTTTCCGGTGTCATCGGCAACCTCGGACAACGAAGGATCCGGTCGCCCAAGGATAGAGCGATTCCTGTCCTGACCAAGCTAGATCGACGACGCCGTTCCGGCCCCGCTCAGGCGGCATTCTTCCCCAGGCACAGCACGTTCTGCCGCAGCACCCGGGTGGCCTCCGCCACGTCCACGGGCGGGCTGAAGAAGTATCCCTGGGCGTAGGTGCAGTCCATGGCCTGCAATTGGGCGAGCTGAGACTCGTCCTCCAACCCCTCGGCGACGATGTCCAGGTTCAGGTTGTATGCCAAAGCGATGATGGCGTGCACCACAGCGCTGAACTCCCGCTTCTGCGTGATGTTCAGCAGGAACGAGCGGTCGATCTTCAGCGTCTGGATCGGGAACTGCCGCAAACAGCTCAGCGACGACTGGCCCGTGCCAAAGTCGTCCATCGCCAGCGAGATACCAAGCTCGCGTATCTTGTTCATCACCGTAATCGCATCGATCCGGCTGTCCATCATGGCCGTCTCGGTCAGTTCGAGCTTAAGGTCCTGAGGACGAACACCCGTTTCCTCGAGCACCCTCTTGAGCATCGGCAGCAGGCCGAGATCGCTGAGCTGACGACGCGACAGGTTCACGTTCATCACAAGCTTGCGATCGGGCCCGAACTCCTTCCGCCACGCCGCCATCCGCTCTGCGGCCCGTCGGAGCGTCCAGTGTCCGATCGGGATGATCGAGCCCGACTCTTCGGCAACGGGGATAAACATGTCGGGCGAGATGAGCCCCTCCGTGGGGTGCTCCCATCTCACGAGCGCCTCGAAGCCGACCGTGGAGCCGTTGGTGAGATCGATGATGGGCTGGTACTGCAACCGCAGTTCCGCGTCCATCGCGTCCATATCGCGCGTGGCCTGCCGCAGCGCACGCTCGGTGTCCAGCCGTTGCAGGGCGGCCTGGTGCATCTTCTCGTCGAAGATCCGAACCTGGCTCTTGCCCGTTGTCTTGGCCTGGTACATGGCCGCGTCCGCATCGCGCAGCATGTCCTCCGCCGACTCGTACTCGGGCCCACTCATGACCAGGCCAAGGCTCAGCGTCGAGACGACCTCATGCCCCTTGAGCATGTACGGCCCGCGGAACGCGTCGATCAGCCGACCAGCAAGTCGCATGGCGTCCTTGCCCGACTCCACGTTGTCGAGCAGGACGGCAAACTCGTCGCCCCCCATCCGCGCGACCGTATCGGTATCTCGAAGCTCCTCGCGAAAACACCGGGCGGCGCGAACGAGCATCGCGTCGCCCACGCCGTGCCCAAGACTGTCGTTTACGGTCTTGAAACCATCAAAATCGCCGAACAACACGGCAAACTTGCGTTCGGGGTCGCGCTTCGCCAGCGCCACCGCATGGCTCACACGCTCGGTGAACACGCCACGGTTGGGCAGGCCGGTCAGGCGATCGTGATGAGCCAGGATTCGTAGCCGCTCCTGCGCCGCCTTGAGCTCCGAGATATCCGCCAGCGATCCGGCCAGCCGCGTCACGACACCGTTGGCGTCCTTCTGGGCCGCCGCCCGGCAGAGCATCCATCGCGACTCGCCGTCAGCGTGGGTCATCTCCAACTCGATATCGAGCACCTGGCTCCGGCCGTCGCTGAGCTCCGTGATCGCCTCGTGGAAAGCAGCGAGATGCTCGGAAGTGATCCGGCTGAACCACTCGTCGGGCGAGTCGCCGATCTCATCCTCCGCGAATCCGATCAGTTGCTTCCACTGCGGCGCGTAGTACACCTTCTTGGAAACCAGGTTCCAGTCCCACAGACCATCCTGCGATCCTTGAACAGCAAGCCTGAACCGCTCCTCGCTCTGCTCGAGCGCCGCCGTGCGAGACTCCAACTCGCTTGTCCGCTCCTCGATCACACGCTCCGCGTCCGCGTACGCGCCCTCGATACGCGCACGAGAGGTTGCGATCTGCTTCATCTCACGCCGGGCCTGCACGCAACTGACGGTCAGGAATACGTCCTCGAACAACACCCAGCCCGCGTGCTCGAACGCCCGCCATGGGCTGGCCGTCAGCACGCCAAAGACCGACTCGGGCCAGAAGATGCCCCGCGCGAGGTGATCGACCAGGATCACGCCCGTCGCGGGGATCAGTAGCCGCCAATCCCGGTAAAACGCCAGAAACGCCAGCGAGCCGAAGATGTGGAAGTGCGCCTCGATGCGCCCGCCCGTGAGGTGGATGAGCAGCGCCGAAAACAGCATCTGCGAGACCGCGATCGTGTACCGCGTCACCGCCTGCCCGCGCCGTAGCGCGATGAGCACCAACGGCATCGCGGTCAGCAACGCACCAAGCCCGAGGCCCGCCCACACGTGCATATGCACCGAACTCTCGGCGCCCGACCATGTCCGAGGCGTCAGGATCAGCGCCGCCGCGACGACGGCGATGAACTGCACGACGAACAGAATGCCGAACAGAAAATCGGTCCGCCGGTAGAGCTGTTGCTCGGCTTCCTGGTACACCACTCGAGCAGGTTCGTCGATATCTGCCGTCATGGCGTCACCCTCGCGCATCATCACAAGTCACCGAACAGTTCGACCCCTTGATGGAACAGCCGTATACCTTGGCCTCGCGGCTCACGGGTTCCAGATCTCGCAGGATTGCTCGCACCGCCAGGAACCCAACGCTGTCTCCCTCGTGCCCCCGAGATGACGTGAGTCCGCCGCAGAATTGCGCGGCCCCATCGCCATCAAACAGCACGACATGCCCCGACACAAGTGCCCCGACGCTCGCCGCGATCTCGCTACCGGGATCTGCCACAACTCGGCAGTCAACCAGTTTGCCGGCCCTCGCCCACAGGTCTGTCTCCCGCCACGACGCGTCCGCCCCTTCCGGCTCATAGAAGACCACGCGCGCCGCGAACCCACCCGGCACGTCACGCTGGAGCCGCTCGAGGGCCGTCATGGTCGCCCGAGTGCAGGGGCATCGCGGGTGAGCGAACAACACAAGCGTCGGCCGATCGTCAGCCAACCCCAACGCCCCGGGCGCCACCCATCCCGCGGGCAGTACGTCCTGCTCCCCTGGCGTGTTGCCATACCGCCACAGGGCCCCGAAGGCCACCACGACAGCAACGGCCCAAAGACCAAGCACCACGCCGACCCAAGCTATGCGGACCTTCGCAACCAAACGCAACCTCGCCTCCCCACATTCGAGATCGGCAGGATCGGGCACGGCGTGCACGGTTCGCGAGCCAAGACCCGCAGAACCCCGGTGGTTGCGTTCGATAACAAGGCTGATTGGATGTGCGAAGAACCCGACACGCCCCAAAACAAGCGCACGAAAAACCCCCGCACAGCGGGGGTTTTGAAGCGAGGCGGACGGGACTCGAACCCGCAACCACCGGATCGACAGTCCGGTACTCTAACCAATTGAGCTACCGCCCCATTTTCTCCGACAGAATCTCCGAAAAGCCGGCCGGCGAGCCGTCACGGCTTTCCGATGCTCTTTCGAGCGAGACAAGCGTAGCCGCCATGATTTGGCGGTCAAGCTCGCCCAGGGTCCGCGCTGCCGAGCCCGATCACTCGGGCAGCGAAATCAGCGCGTTGGGATTGTCCTCGTGCATCTCCCAGGGCTTGCCATCGGGGCTCACCGCGGTGGCCGCGGGCCACAAGACGATGAACGCGGCGATCATCGCCACCGAGGACAGCAGCAGCAGGGCATCGACAATTCCAAGGCTCGGGCCGCGGGACGAACGCCCGCCGGGCATCTGCATTCCGTACTGACTCATCGTGTGCTCCTGTCGCGCTCGGGATTAGCGGCGGATGTCCGAGACGACCATGTCGCCACGCTGGGGGGTCAGCTCCAGGCCCAGCGTGTCGACCACGCCCTCGGCGAACTGGAGATCGGCGGTCTGCACGTTGAAGTGGCCAACCAGGCGGGGGTTGCCGCCCACGTTACGGATGATGAAGAGCCGCTTGCCGCGGGCGAGGCCGTCCTCCGAGCCCAAATCGACGCGAGCGAGCGTGGCGCCCGAGGCGTCGCGCTCGGTGTTGACGATCTGGCCCATGACGTAGGCGGCCACGTCGGTGCTGCCGGTGCCGGTCTCGCCGCCACCCTGCTCGCGGTCCATGCGGGCCATCTGCTCACGCAGGCCGCGGACGGTCGCGGTGAGGGCCTCGTTGTTGCTCTGCAGGTCGGCGATGCGGTCGAGAAGGTCGATCTCGTTCTGGCGGAGAGCCAACTCGGTGCCGCGGAGCTCGTTGACCTCGGTCGAGAAGCGGTCGCTCAACTCGGTAAGCATGCGGGTCGTCTCGTTGAGTTGCGAGATCTGGTTCTGCAGCGTCGTCACCTGCTGCTGAGCGGTCAGCTTGTCGCGGCGGAGTTCGCCGACCTCGGTGCGGAGGCTGGTCAGTTCCGACTCGCTCGCGCTGATCTGCTGGCGGAGCGCGTCCTGCTCGCGGCGGAGGCGGTCGGCCTCGGCCTGAGCGCTCGCCGAGGCCTCGCCGGCCTGCGCTTGCAGTGCCTCGTTGGCTTGCTTGAGCTCCGAATAGTCGGTCAGCACGCCGCGGTTGTTCACCGCAAAGGCGATGGTGAGCGAGGACAGCGCGATGCCCGCGACCGCGGCCAGGACAACGAGGAACTTGGTGACAGTGTGCATCGTGTGAAAACCCGTGTATTGGCCGTAAGGAGGCCCGTGTGTTCGTCGAAAACCCTGGGAGCAGCTTCGACCTGGTGCTGGCCCGTTACGACCCTGGCCCGCAGACCGTTTCCGTTCGTGAGACCTTCAGCCGATCTATCTCAGTCCGATTTCACGCCACGCCGGTCACGCCCCGGCCCTGACGACTGATGTTCTGTTCAATCTCCAACCTTCGATTCCGAATCAAATTGAAAGCCAGAGCCCGACAACCCGGCGGACGACCCAAAAACCCTGAAAACCGAGCCCGGCCGCCCGAACGGGTAGCAAAAACCCCCCGCGAACGGGCCCCGGGTGGGCGTCGATACGCCCAAACGGTCCCAATGGTTGCCTGCGGCTCCGTCCCGGCAGGCCAATCCGCCCCCGCCAACACACCCCTGGGGCTGGCCCCGGGCTGGGTCGGCGAGGGCACAGGTTATCACGGTCGTGTCAGCCGGACAACAGCGGCCCCAGCATGAACCCGAACCGAGGGGTCCGGGTCGGCCATAAGCAGTTCGATGGTGTCCAGGTGCTCGGACTTGCCTATCTCCCCAAGCACCAGGGCCGAGAGCCCCCGGATCGACGCCCGTTGGTCGTCGATGTACGCCAGAGCGATGAAATCGCCCTGCGTCTTGCCGAGTTGGGCCAGGGCGTAGGCGGCCGACAGTCGCACCTCGGGTGGCAGCATGTTGCCCTTCTCGTCCAGCCGGGCGGTCAGCAGGGCAAGTTGGTTCTCGGAAGCGTGGTCGCCCACCTCGCCCAGAATCCTGGCCGCCAGGGCCGTGGCCTCCAGGTCCTCAGCCCGGGCCGGGTACAGGGCCGCCCGGATCGGCTGGACCTGCTCGCTCTCGCCGAGTTTCACCATCGCCTCGCTCATCTGGAGGCTCATCAACCGCACCTGACCCGTCGGCGCCAATGACATCGGCTTGGCGATCGCCTCACGGAGCAGGGGGAGGGCGGACCTGTTGCCCAACTCTCCCAGCACCAGCGCCGCCTGGGCGCGCAGCCTCGGATCGTCGGATTCCAGTAGAGCCCGGGCGATCTCGCCGGTGGCGCTATGGTCGCCGTTGGCCGACAACGCATACGCCGCGCTCAGCCGCACCCAGGGTGAGCGATCGCGCAGCAAGGGCTTGGCCTGCTGGGCCAGATCTGCCCGGTGAGCCCGCCCGATGCCCATGAGTGCGATGGCCCGGACACCCGGGCTTTCGTCGGCCAGCCCGCGCTCGAGCCACTTGTTGGCCCGGCCCGGAGCCTCCAGCAGCCCCTCGAGGGCGTTGCCGCGGATGACTGGGTCGGCATGGGTCGCCAGGCCCTCGAGCGACTCGATGGCCCTCTCACGAGCCCTCGACATCTCGATCGCGTCGGCGGGCGGGCCGGGGTCGATGCTGGAGCCCGAGCCCCCGGAACACCCGACAAGCCCGATCGCAAGCCCCACACACACCGCCAGCGTCCCGATCCGCACCATCGCAGCCTCCTTCAACTCGAACACGAAGTCCCGAGGGTACGGCCCCGGCGGGTCTGGGTTCACCCGGATCAGGCGGGCCGGCGGCCCGAGCCCAGCCCCCGCACCAGCACGACCAGACCGGCCAGGAAGATCAGCCAGGGTGTCACGAAGCCGAGCCGCGAATACAGCGTCGCCTTAGTCGTCCTACCCGGCACCTCCCCCACGAGCACTTGCGGCGTGCGGGTGGCGAAGCGGGTGCCACCTGTGGCGATGGCGTGCTCGCCCGGGCCCTCGGGCATCGTCGCGTCGGTCGGCGCAATGCGGCCCTGGGCATCGATGATGGTCGAGATGCCGGTGTTGGCCGCCCGAACGATGGGAACACCGTTCTCGAGCGCCCGCCACCGCGCGAGCTTGAGGTGCATGGCCCGGCCCGAGTCGCTGGTCGAGAACCAGCCGTCATTGGTAAGGTTGACCAAAGCATCGACACGATCACCCCCGCCGCGCGCGAGCTTGCGGCTGACGCCCGCGTACGCCACCTCGAAGCAGATCGGGGTGCCGACACGAATCGAGTAGTCGTCTGGCAGTGGCACATCGAGCCAAACAGGCCGTCGGCCGGCATCAAGGTCAAATCGCATGCCACCGGCCCCGATCGCCAGCAGCTTCTTCTCGAGCCACTCCCACCGCGACACCAGCGGCAGCACCTCGCCGAAAATGGTGAGCTTGAGTTTGTCGTAGCGGGTTGCCGAGAGCCGGCCGTCGATGAACAGGTGGGCGCTGTTGTAGAAGCCGGCCTCTTCCTGGTCCACGTATCCATCCGCGGTGCTCGTCAGCTTCAGGCCGTCGATACCCGTCGCACCCACGATCATCGGTACGCCGAGGTCTCGCTGGAGCATCGCGACCTCGTCGGCGAAGATCGTCGCGGGAAGCTGCTCGGCTCCGGGAATCTTGGTTGAATAGACGAGCCCGAAACGCCGCATTTCTTCGAGCGCCTGCGGGCTGATGGGCGGGCCGGGCAGCATGGTCTCGGGCCACACGACGAAGTCCGCCCGGCCGCGCGCCGTAGCGGTCATGGCGGTGAATTCCTCGAGCAGCCGCACCTGGTCCTCGATCGACCAGGACATGCGGTTGTCCTGGGGGACATTGGTCTGGATAATCGCGACGCGAGTCCCCGTTTCTTGGCCTGGCGCCGGCGCGAGCAGGCCGAGCAGGCCCATCACCAGCCAGGGCGCGATGATCACCGCACCGACGCGCATCGCGTCATCGCGCGAGCGCGCGAGCATCACTATGCCCGCGGCACTCAACGCTACGGCGAAGCCCACGCCATATGCGCCGAGCACCGCGCCGCTCTTAAACACGAGAGGCGCGTCGATGAGCGGGTGACCGATGAGCAGCCATGCGTACCCGCCGAAGAGCACGCTCCCGCGGAACACCTCGACAAACGACCACATGATCGCCAAGGTGAATGCGGTGACCACCGGCCCGCCACGTCCGCGAACGGCGATCGCTGCCAGCAGCACATAGACCCCCGCCCATGAGCCCTGCAGCAGCATGCCGGGGAAGAAGCCCACCGGGGAGACCTTGAACATCCACGCGTGGGTGATGACCCAGAGCGGCAGCGACCCCACCCAGGCCCCCGCCGCCGCCCGCCACACGGCCCGACGGCCGGCCCTGGACACGAACAGCCCGAGCGCCATGAGCGGGACCGGCGCGAGCAACGCCATGGACCACCACGCGATGGGGTCGCTGGCCAGCAAGCCCAGGATGGCGTACGCAAAACCGGCGGCAAGGCCGAAGAGGGCCCAGTGCAGACCCTTGGTGGGGCGCACGAGGGTTGCGCTGCGGGCGACGGGGCTCACAGGCCGGCGTAGTCGATCAGGCGTGCGAGCTCGTTGCGGAGCTCGGCCCGGTGCACGATCTTGTCGATCAGCCCGTGGTCGAGGCAGAACTCCGACCGCTGGAAGCCCTCGGGCAATTCCTGGCGAATGGTCTGCCTGATGACGCGGGGGCCGGCAAACCCGATAAGCGCGCCCGGCTCGGCGATGATGACGTCGCCCAGCATGGCGAACGACGCCGTGACGCCGCCGGTGGTCGGATCGGCCAGCACGCTGATGAACAGCCCGCCCGCCTGGTCGTGGCGCGCCAGGGCGGCGCTGCTCTTGGCCATCTGCATCAGGCTCAGCGTGCTCTCCTGCATGCGGGCGCCGCCCGAGCAGCTCACGACGATGACCGGCAGCTTGCGCTCCGTTGCCAGCTCGATCGACCGCGTCACGGTCTCGCCCACCACGCTGCCCATCGAGCCCATCATGAACCCGAGGTCGAGCGAGCACAGCACCGCCTGGCGGCCCTTGATGAATCCCACGCCGGCAACGACCGCGTCGGGGCGGCCGGTGCGTTTCTGCTCGGCCTCCAACCGACCGACGTAGGGCTTGAGGTCCTCGAACTTCAGCGGGTCCTGGGGGCGGAGATCCTCGAACATCGCCTCGAAACTACCTTGGTCGGCGAGTTGGCCGATCCGCTCGCCAGCCTGGATGCGGTAGTGGTGCCCGCACTCGGGGCAGACGTGGAGGTTGGCCTCCATCTGCTTGCGGTAGATGAGCTGCTCGCAGCCGGGGCATCGCAGCCACAGGCCCTCGGGCACCTGGCTGCGTCGCTCGGGCTTGAGGTCCGACCATGTACGCGGTGACTTGGCGGTCGTGGATGCTGCCATGGACCGATTGTTGGCCATCGGGGCTCCGGGGATTCAGATTTTGTTTTCGGACGTCGGCCCGGCCTGTCGTTTAGACGGCCTTGGCCGGCACGATCTCGTCGCGCTTCACCCGCAGGGGCACCAGCTTGGGCCCCACCGCAGCCGCGTCCCAGCCTTCGAGCATGTCCAGGCCCTGGAGACGGTTTCGCAGCACGTGGAAGGCCATCGGTCGCAGCACCACGGCCACGTGCCGGCCCTTGCCGTTGAGCTTGTCCAGGCCCTTGGCAAAGGCGTTCAGCAGCCGTGTCTCGGCGTCGGCGAACGACTCACCCTCGGGGGCGACCACCGAGGTGGGGTCTTCCTTCCACTGTTTGAACGCGCCGGGGAACCGCTCGACGAGTTGCTCCATCCGCTGGCCTTCCCAGAGGCCCAGATCGATCTCGCGGAGGTCGTCGATGGGGCGGACCTTTTTGTCGGTAAGCTTGCCGATGTGGTGGGCCGTCTGGACCGAGGCCTCGTCCGGGCTGGTGAGGATGCCGGTGATGGCCGACAGGTCGTGGTCCCGCAGGGCGGCGGTGAGTTCCTCGCCCCAGGCCTTACAGGCGGGCAGGTCGCAGTCGCCGCCGAGGCGGCTGGTCTCGTCCCATTCGGTGCGTGAGCACCGGACGAGCAGTACTTCGATTTCCGATGGCGTGGCCATGCATTCCTCGCAACGCCGGTGGACGGGATTGGGCCCAAGCCCGCTCTGCCCACCGTCTGGGATCCCGGTCGCAACGCCGGGAACCCAAACTGTACCGGGTCGATACGCCCGGCTCGGCATGAAAGCATCGCATTCCTGGCGAATCCGTATCGCGGAATGTGGTGCGTACGACCGGATAACCGCTGGCGGGCCCGATTTGATCCCTACCGAGCGCCCATCTCCACACGATTCAGCCGCGCATCTGGGTGATCACCGACGCCCGCTCATTGGGGGAAACCTTGAACACCGCGGAAGCCGCGGCGAGCACGTCGGCTCCGGCTTCGAGCAGCGCGGGGGATTGCTTGGGTCCGACGCCGCCGTCGACCTCGATCCGGGTGTTTGGCGCGAGGCGGCGGACGTGGCGGACTTTGTCGAGGGCGGCGGGGTCGAATGCTTGGCCAGCGAAACCGGCCCGGATGGCCATGACCAGCACCAGATCGACGTGCGGCAGCAGGGCGTCGGCCTTCTCGATGGGCGTGGGGCCGTCGATGGCGATGCCGACGGACATGCCAAGAGAGCGGACCTTGTCGAAGAGCGCCCGGGCGTCGGCGCCCCGCCTACTTGGATCCATGGCCTCGATGTGGAAGGTCAGGTGGCCGGCCCCGGCCTTGGCGAAGGGCTCGGCGAAGAGGTCGGGCCGCTCGATCATGAGGTGGACGTCGAAGAAGGCGTCGGGCAGGTCGGCCTTGAGCGAGGCCAGCATGTCCACGCCCAGGGCCAGGTTGGGCACGAGGTGGCCGTCCATCACGTCGTAGTGCAGAAGGTCGCCGCCGGCATCGCGGGCGCTACGGCACTCTTCGCCGAGCTTCGCGTAGTTGGCCGCCAGGATGGACGGGGCCACCAGAGGCAGGCGATCGGGATGGGTGATGGGGTTGTTCAGGGCCGTCTCCGGATGGGCTTGGGTTGGCATCGCGGATCGTAAACCCCTCGCGGGGCTCTACCATCGGTGGCCCGCGTTTTTGACCCCCCAAGTTAGAGAGGACACCGACCCTCATGACGACCTCCCAAGCCGCCGTGAGCACGCTCGAGGACATCGCGCCAGCCGTCAAGGGCTCGGGGCATGGGCATTTGCTTGCCTTTGCCGACACGCTCACCACGGCCGAGAAGGCCGCGTTCGCGCGCGAACTGGCGGCGATCGACTGGCAGACCATCCCCAGCGTTATCAAGCGGTACCGCAAGGCGGGTGCGGCCGAGGCGTTCGGTGAGTTCGAGCCGCCGGTGGTGTGCTGCGTGAACGGAACAAAGGGCGATCACGGCATCGACGGCAAGGAAGCGCGGGCGGCCGGGCTCGAGATGATCAGGGCCGGCAAGGTGGCGGCGCTCACGGTGGCCGGGGGGCAGGGCACGCGGCTGGGCTTCGACGGGCCCAAGGGCACGCTGCCGATCGGGCCGGCCAGCGGGCGGACGCTGTTCGAGGTGTTCGCCGACCAGATCAAGGCGGCGGGTGACTGGGCGGGACGCCAGATCCCGTGGCTCATCATGACCAGCCCTCAGAACCACGGGCAGACGCTGGCGTTCTTCGAGGAGCGGGACTGGCTTGGGCTGGATCGTGAGCAACTGCGATTCTTCCAGCAGGGGGTGATGCCGAGTTTCTGCCCCGAGACGGGGCGGCTGCTGCTGGCTGGCAAGGGGCACCTGGCGACAAATCCCGATGGCCACGGCGGCGTGGTTCGCGCGATGTCGATGAGCGGCGAGCTCGATCGCCTGGAGCGCGAGGGTGTGGAGCACCTGAGCTATTTCCAAGTCGACAACCCGCTGGTGCCGCCATTGGATCCGGTGTTCTTGGGCTCGCATGCAGGCGCGGGCGGCGCGCCGAGTTCGGGGCAGTTCTCAAGCAAGATGGTGGCCAAGGCGGCGGCCTCGGAGAAGGTCGGCGTGTTCGCGCGGTGCGATGGGAAGACTCGGGTGGTCGAGTATTCCGACATGCCCGAGGCGCTCTCAAACGCGACGGACGAGAACGGCAAGCTCCGGTTCGAGGCGGGATCGGTGGCGATCCACGCGGCGTCGGTCGCGTTCCTGCGATCGATCGAAGAGGCCGGCGAGGCGGCGCTGCCGTTCCACCGGGCGTTCAAGAAGGTGCCGTACATGGACGTCATGAAGGGCACGCTGATCGAGCCGAGCGAGCCGAACGCGGTGAAGCTGGAGCGGTTCGTGTTCGACGCGATCCCGGTGGCCGAGCAATCGCTGGTGCTGCGCGTGGCGCGCGAGCGTGAGTTCGCGCCAACCAAGAACCCCACGGGCGTCGACAGCGTGGAGAGCGCTCGGCTGATGCAGAGCCAGCGGGCCGAGTCGTGGCTGCGCGAGCGCGGGCACGGGGTGCCGGGCGGCTGCACGCTGGAACTCTCGGGCGAGGCGGCCTGGGCCGATGCGGCGGGGCTCGACTACACGCCCACCGCGAGCCCCAAGCCGGGTCAGGCCGTGGTGCTCTGATGGCCGGTTCGTACCCCGGAGCGGCCTTGAAGCTGGCGAGCGCGCTCGAGGAGCGCACGAAGCGGGAGATACTCGCGGGCACGATCCCGGCGTTGATCGCCCATCCGGACTGGCAGACGCCCTCGCCGCTGGTGCTGTGGATGCACGGGCGGACGAGCCGCAAGGAGATCGATTCGGGGCGGTACCTGCGACTCATCCGGGCCGGCATCGGCGTGTGCGCGATCGACCTGCCCGGGCATGGGGATCGGGCCGACGAGACGCTCCAGACCGCGAGCGGCACAGTGGAGATGCTGACACGAGCGCTGCCCGAGGTGGATATTGCGATCGAGGCGTTGCTGCAAGGGCCTCACGCGTCGGTGTTCGATGGCGAGAGACTGGGCATCGGTGGTATTTCCGCCGGCGGCATGGTGACGTTGCGGCGACTGTGCGAGCCGCACGGGTTCGCGTGTGCGGCGGTAGAGGCGACTTCGGGATGGCTCGAGGGGCTGTACTTTCCTGAAGACGGCAAGTCGCGATGGCCCGTGGACCATGCGAGCGAGGCTGTCGCAGCCATCGATCCGTCGGAGCATCTGGACGGCTTCGAGCCCCTGCCGCTGATGGCGATGCACAGCGAAGCGGACGAGTTGGTGCCGTTCGCGGTACAGGAGCGGTTCATCGAGCGGCTGCGCGAGCACTACGAGGCCAAGGGGGCCGACCCCGGCATGATCGAACTCGTGACGTGGCCCGAAACCGGCGCGCCGCAAGAGCACCTCGGATTCGGGCGTCACGCCCACGAGGCTAAGAACATCCAGGTCGACTTCTACAAGAAGCACCTGCTGGGCGCGGTCGAATGAAGCTCAACCCCTTCCACGGCTTGCCCAACCCCAGGGAGGTGTGGGCGTGGGGTATGTTCGACCTGGCCAACCAGAGCTTCACGCTGCTGATCATCACGCTGCTGTTCAGCGTGTACGTCACGCGGGTGGTCGTGCCGCAGCCGGTGATCGAGCCGGCGATCCAGGAGCAGATCGAGCGGGACATGCTGGAAGTCATGCGCCTGCGTCGCCTGGTGCGGCAGGTGCGCGTGCTCAGGACACCAGAGGGCATCCGTATCGACCTGGTCGACGATGCCGATTTCTCGATGTTCCACCTCTCCTCCACCGTGCTGACGCCTGACGCGCGGCAATTGCTGGGCATCATTGCCGATGCCGTGGGCGAGCAGCGCGGTCAGCTGGTGGTGCGCGGCCAT
>JAUHYE010000158.1 GCA_030426395.1 Phycisphaerae bacterium | reverse complement strand
GGATGGCCCGAAGCTGGCGCTTGAACATCGGCAGGTTGCTGAGGCAGTAGCGGATGGAGCGGTTGCCCAGGAACGGGTTGCGCTCGGGCAGCTCGAAGCTGTGCTGGGTGTACTTGTCGGCGCCCAGGTCGACGGTGCGGATGACGAGCTCGCGGCCTTGCATCTGGTCGACGCAGCGGCGGTAGGCGGCGTAGTGCTCTTCTTCGGAGGGCTCGGTGTCGCTGGTGAGGTAGAGGAACTCGGTGCGATAGAGGCCCACGCCCTCGCCACCGACCTCGAGCACGTGCGAGATCTCGTCGGGGAACTCGATGTTACCCAGCAGGCGGACGTGCACGCCATCGGTGGTGATGCTGGGCTCGGAGGCCTGCTCTTTCAGGACGGTCTGGCGCCGCTCCATGCGTGCCTGGCGCTCGCGGTAGCGGTCGAGCTGCTCGTCGGTGGGGTCGAGGATCACCACACCCTCGAGACCGTCGACGATGATGGTGGTGTCTTCCTCGGCGATGCGCGCGATATCGCGCAGGCCCACGACAGCGGGGATATTCAACGCGCGCGCGACGATGGCGGTGTGGCTGGTGCGCCCGCCGCGATCGGTCACGAATGCCTGCACGAACTCGCGGTTGAAGCCCGCGGCTTGGGATGGTGTCAAGTCGTCGGCGACAACGACGGCGGGGTGGTCGAGTTCGTCGAGCGTGCGGTTGTGCTCGCCCATGAGGTGGCCCAGCACGCGGTTGCGGAGGTCCTCGAGGTCGTCGACCTTGGAGGTGAAGGCCGAGTCGCCCATCTTGCCGAAGCGGGCGGCCCAGTCGCCGAAGGTCGCCTCGACGGCGTGCTCGGCGGCCATGTGCTCGTTCTCGATGCGCTGGAAGATGGGGTCGCGGAGCGAGGCGTCCTGGAGTACGCCGATGTGGAAGAGGAAGATCTTGGCGGCTTCGGAGCCCATCTCCTTCTCGGCGCGCTCCTTGACGGTCACGAGGTCGGTGACGGATGCCTCGAGCGCGTTCTTGGCGCGGGTGGCCTCGACGTCGGAACCGGCCGCGGGCGTGAACCGACGGACGACGCGGCGGTCCTCGTCTTCCAAGAGGAACGTCTGGCCGATGACCAGGCCGGGCGAGACCGCGATGCCGCGTAGGACCTCCATGATGGGGCGATGGCTCCGTAGGGTCGTGTTGGGTTCGGGCTGGGGTTCGGGCTACCGATAACCCCGTAGCATTCAAAGGCCGAGCATAGCCGAATCCGGTGCGATAGGCCATGCGTACCGGTTCGTGGCCAGTCTGACGCCGGTGGGAATGCCCGACTGGGTTCCGAGCTTCGTTTGATGTATTTGACATGGAGGCCCGGGTGGCCTCTGATAGTGCAGTCATGCCGGGGCGCCCCAAAGCGTTGGCCCCTGGCGGACCGATACCACAGGAAAGCCGATCAACGCGAGCAGGGCCTCGTCTGGCCCCTCGGCGCGTGGATCTTGCGGACGACCGACAACATGACGAATTTTTCCGGCCTGGTGGACCAACCACGGCGCGGGGATGTCCGGCTACGGCCCATTGCGGGCGATACCGTGCAATTCCGCGATGACGACCCAATCCTGCCGCGTTCCATGGTGGATCGCTTCGGCCTCATGCCAGGTACGCTGGTCGAGGTCCGGCTGAGCGATCGCACGGCGAGCGTGGGGCAGAACAACGGGCAAGGTCGGGGCCGGGGGCGCAACCAGCGGGGTCGCAGGCCTCAGGGATCGAGCGGCGCAAAAGCACCGATCGCCGATCGATTGCTGACCATCGAGGGCGTGGCGCCGGATGATGCGCCAGAGCCGACACCATTCGCGGAACTGACCACGATCGATCCGAGCCCTCGGATGGCGCTGGAGTATCGCGGTTGCCCGGCCTCGTGCCGATTGATCGATATGTTCTGTCCGATCGGCTTCGGCCAGCGCGCGATGGTGGTGAGCCCGCCAAAGGCCGGCAAGACCACGCTGCTGAAGGACATCGCGACGGGCATCCTGCGGAACCACCCCGATACCGAGTTGTTCGTGCTGCTCGTCGATGAGCGGCCCGAGGAGGTCACCGACTTCCGGCGCTCGCTGACGGGGCACGGGTCGGACGACCTCGACAAGCCTTGGGATCCGTCGCGCGTGACGGTGCTGGCGTCAAGCGCCGATCACGACGCCGAGCGGCACATCCAGGTTGCCACGGTGACCATGGAGCGCTGCAAGCGGCTGGTCGAACTCGGCAAGGACGTGGTGATCATCCTCGATTCGTTGACGAGGCTCGGCCGGGCATTCAACCGCTCGCGGGAGTATTCGAGCAGCGGGCGCACGCTCAGCGGCGGCATCGACAGCAAGGCGCTGGAGGTGCCTCGCCAACTCTTCGGCGCGGCTCGCCAGACCGAGGAAGCCGGTTCGCTCACGATCATCGCGACGGCGCTCATCGACACGGGCGGCCAGGGCGACCAGGTGATCTTCGAGGAGTTCAAGGGCACCGGCAACATGGAGCTCATCCTCGATCGCAAGGTAGCCGAGCGGCGGCTCTTTCCGGCGATCAATCTCGCGGCCAGCGGCACACGCAAGGAAGACCTGCTGATGTCAAAGCAGGAGCTCGAGACCGTCAACGCGTTGCGTCGTCGGCTGCTCTCGATGCCCCCGCCCCAGCAGATCGAGCAATTGCTCAACGCGCTCAAGCGGTTTGACACCAACGAGGCGTTGATTGGGATGAACCAGGCCAGCTCGGCCTGAGCCTGCCGCCATGACCACGACCGATCCCGCGCAGCTCGTGCCGCCCGTGGATGGGCTGGATCTGCTTGTCGACGGCAACGAGTTCCTGCTCGTGCGCATCAAGGACCACCAGGGCGAACGCGTCCGCATCGGCATCCGCGACTCGAGGGTGCGGCTGCTGCTCGCGGTGCGGCCGCGCGAGCATCGGATGCGGTTCTACGCGGTGATGGCCGGCGTGATGGCAATTACCGCGGTTGTCTTCCTGGTTCCGGTATGGCTGGGGTTGTCGCCGTTGCTCGGGCTGGCGATGGCGGTGTCGGTGGGGTTGGTCGGCCTCGTGGTCGTGCTGATGATGCAGTCGACGCGGGAGTACCGATTCCATGATGACCTGCCAGGCGGGCTTGATCGCCCGCCCTTGATGACTCTAGCCGAGCGGAGCGGGCAGCAGTCGTGGTACGCGCTGCGCGACGAGCAGGGGCGCATGTTCGGCGATATCGCAAAGCGGCTGGGCAAGTGGCGCGTGCGCGGGTTCGAGCCGATCGATCCGCCGCCGCCGACCGAAGAGGAATTCCAAGCGGCCGCGGCGGCGGAGGTGTCGAACCTGGCCGGCAAGCTGTACGCGTGGAGCGTGACGATGGGGGAGGACGAGCCCTCGCCCGTTGGACCTATGCCCGAGGTATCGGTGACGGTGGTGCGTGATTATCTCAATGCGGCCTCGATCATCGGCGGGTTGATCTCCGGGCCGGTGGGGATCGTTATGGCGCTCAATGGGCCCTGGAAGCGGATGGAGTTCCGACGTAGGCGGAGGCTGGTCGCGACTGGGCACCGGCTGGACGACGGCGGCGCGATGCGGCTGGAGATCGCCGGTGACATGGACTCGGCCGACGCGGGAGACGCGTGGGCCGACCGCCGGCACGTGCTGGCACTGGCGGTCTTGAGCCTTTGCCTGGAGGCCGAGCGGTAGGCCGCGACGCTATGGTTGCCGCATGATCCAACTGGGTGTGAACATCGATCATGTGGCGACGGTGCGGCAGGCGCGGCGGGGCGTGGAGCCCGACCCGGTGCGTGCCGCGCACGAGGCCGAACTGGGCGGGGCCGACGGCATCACCGCGCACCTGCGCGAGGATCGGCGGCACGTGCAGGACCACGACCTGCGGCGGCTGCGCGACACCATCAACGTGCGGCTGAACCTGGAGATGGCCGCCACGGTGGCGATGGTTGGCTTCGCCCGCAAGCTGAAACCGCACACGGCGATGCTGGTGCCCGAGGGCCGGCAGGAGGTCACGACCGAGGGCGGGCTGGACGTAGCGGGCCAGTTGGAAAGTCTCAAGAGCGTCGTTGGGCAATTGAAGGAAGCCGGGCTCATCGTCAGCGCATTTATTGATCCGTCTCCCACGCAAGTCCAGGCGGCTCATGCGGCAGGGTTCGACGTGTGCGAGGTGCACACCGGGCCGTACGCGCACGCGTGGGCGAACTGTGGTGGTGACTTCCGGCGGCCCGAACTCGCCAAGGCGTTGCAGGACGTGGCGCGGTCGGGGCAGGAGATCGCCTCGCATGGCATGCGATTCAACGCGGGGCATGCGCTGAATTACCACAACGTGGGGCCGATCGCCGCGTTGCCGGGCGTGGAGGAGTTGCACATCGGGCACGCGATCGTGAGCCGGTCGATCTACACCGGGTTTCGCGAGGCGGTGGCCGAGATGAAGCGGCTCATGGTGCAGAGCGCTCGGGGCTGAGCGCCCCGGCGAGATCGGGGATGGCGGCGCGAAGCACGGCGATGGCACGCAGGTACTCTGGCAGGTCGAGCCGCTCGTGTGGTGTGTGGTCGAGGGTGCTGTCGCCCGGGCCGTAGGCGACGATGGGGCAATCGAACGCGGCGGCGACGGTGTTCATGTCGCTGGTGCCGGTTTTTACCGTGGCAGTGGGACGGCCGCCGAGCGAGCCAATCGCGCTGGACAACGCACTCGGCAGCGGCCCGGTTCGCGGGCCGCGATGGGCGGTGGCGTGTCCCTCGAATCGAAGATCGACGTCGGATGCGGCGGCGCGTATGTCGCGTTCGGCGTCGTGCGGATCAATCCAGGTTGGCAGGCGCAAGCCGAGGGTGAGATGGGCGGTGTCGTGCAGGCCGTCGCTCTGGGTGTTGATGTTCTGGAGGTTGGTCTGGATGGTGTCGAACAGGCCGTCGTGGCCGCGGTTCCATCCGTCGATGTGTGAAACGATCTCGCGATGCCAGGCGATGGCGCGTTCGGCGACGGAGCCATAGGGGCCGGCGGAGTGGCCGGCGTCCTGCGTCAACGTCGCATGGACGAGCAATCGGCCCTTGTAGCCGATGGCGAAGCGTTCCCAGCCGCTGGGCTCGCCAATGAGGCAGGCGTGTGGCTTGTATCGATCGCGAACGTAGCTTGCGCCCGGGGAAGTCGGAGTTTCTTCGCCAACAGCGCCGATGACCACAAGGCGTGTGTTGTCGGGGATCGTCGAGGTGGCCGCGGCAACCGTGAAGGCGCATAGCGGGCCCTTGGCGTCGACCGAGCCGCGACCCCAGAGGGTGCCATCCTCGATTTGCACGGGGATGTGGCCCGGCACGGTGTCGATGTGGCCGAGGAGCATGATCTCGGTGGCGCTTGGATCTTCGCTGCCAATGACGCCGAGCGCGTTGCCCGCTTCATCGATACGTGCGCGGTACCCGAGGGAGGACATGCGATCGACGAGCATGGCCACTGCATCCGACTCGCTTCCCGAGCTGCTCGGCGTGGCGACCAGGTCGTGAACGAGGTCGATGGCGTGCTGGTCGGTGATGGTGCTCACGAGACGATCGTCCCCTGGCCGCTCAGGGCGCGTTGGATCGGGCTGGGCTGGCGGGCGTCGGCCAGGACGACACGCGAGACACC
>JAUHYE010000157.1 GCA_030426395.1 Phycisphaerae bacterium | reverse complement strand
GCGCACCGAATTGCCCGTGCTGCCGCGGCTCGACGCCGGACACGCGCGCGACCGGCAGTATCCGTATCGCAGCATGACGTCCGAGATCGACCGCTCGACGCTGCCCGGGCCCTTGAAGGGCGATGGCCGTGGCGGGGGATCGGCCAGCGTGACGGTGGGGGGCACGCTGGACGCGCTCGTCGGGAGCGTGCGTAGCCAGGTGTACGAAAAGGATCCCGAGCATCGCCGCCAATGGCTGGAGACCGACGCCACGCAGGAGCAGCGCGACCTCGCCCTGACCGATCGCGGCGTCGACCGCGGGCGATACATGGACCACGACCACGTCGGGCACACGGGCGTGGAGGCGAGGATGGAGCACACGCTGCGGGGGCTCCGCGGCCTGCGCGTGCGGAGGCTGGATACCGGCGAGCAGACGGTCATCGAGCGGACGCCCGGGAAGGACGTCACGCTGACCCTCGACGCGGCGCTCCAGGCCCGCATCGCGGCGGTCCTGAGCCCCGAGGTGGGCCTGGCCGTGGCCCAGGGCTGGCACGGCAACGCGGGCAGCAGGCGCGATAACGGCCTGCCGCTGGCCGGGGCGGTGGTCGTGATCGACATCGAGAGCGGCGAGGTGCTGGCGCTCGTGTCCACGCCCACGCTCGACCCCGAAGACCCCAGCCAGCGGACGAAGAAGCCCGAGGACGTCCCCGCCGGCGACTGGGACGACCCGAGCTTCAACCGGGCCACCTCGGCCATCTACCCGCCGGGGTCGATCGCCAAGGCCATCACACTGACCTGGGCCGCCAGCCGGGGCGAGCAGGAGCTGCACGAGCGGATCGAGTGCACCGGGCACTTCCTGCCGGGCCGCGAGGACATACTCCGGTGCTGGATCTACCGCTCCGAGTATGGCATGATGACCCACAGCAGCCAGCTCAAGCACGACCCCGACGAGGCCGAGGCGCTGATGTGCTCGTGCAATATTTACTTTTATACCCTGGGAAGCCGGCTGGGGCCCGAGCGGATGCTGCAGGCGTACCGGGCTTTTGGTGTTGGCGAATCGCCGCTGGACGCCGTGGCGTGCTCGCCGGGGATCCTCGGCAAAGGCGGGGATGAACCGGCCAAGGGATTGACCAACGTCGACGCGGCCCTCATGGGCATCGGCCAGGGGCCCATCGCCTGGACGCCCCTGCACGCCGCGGACGCCTACGCCACGCTGGCACGCGGCGGGAAGCGGCTGGGCCCCACGCTCGTGCGTAGCGAGGGGCGGCCCTTCGAGGAAGATATCGGGCTCGACCCCGCCGCCGTCGAGCGGGCGCTCGAGGGCCTGTACCTGAGCGTCAACGACCGGACTCTGGGCACCGGCAACCACACGATCATCCGCGGCGAGCGTGTCGATTACTTCAACGCCCCGGGCGTCACCGTGTGGGGCAAGACCGGGACGGCGCAAGAGGTAGCCACGCTGACGAAAGAGATGAAAGTCCTGGCCGACGGCTCGCTGGCGCTGCCGGATCCGAGCGACCCGGTCGGCACGCCCACGGTCTTCCGGCCCGTCAAGGCCTTGTACACCCACGCGTGGTTCGTCGGCTTGGTGGCGCCGCAGGGCGAAGAGCCCAAGTACGCCATCAGCGTGATGATGGAGCTGGCCGGCAGCGGCGGCCGCGTGAGCGGGCCCATCGCCAACCAGGTGATCCACGCGCTCCAGGCCGAGGGGTATCTTCCCGGGACCACATCGGGCGGGGGCCTCTAGCGCATGCTCGACCGCCTGCACGGCTTCATGCTGGCCGAGGGCTCGGGCTCGCGGGCCCGGTGGGCGCTGCTGAACTTCGGCTGGCTCACGTTCGCCGCGGCCCTCACGCTCTCGCTGCTGGGCGTGTACGCCATCGACATCGCCACGCGGTCGGATGGTGCGAGCGGTGGGGGCGGGATCAGCTCGACGGCCCACCGCCAGCTCGTGTTCGTCGGCGCGGGCGTCCTGGCCGCCAGCATCGCGTGCATCCCGCACTACCGCTGGTTCGGCATCCTGCGCTGGCCGCTGATCGCCGTCACCATCGGCTTCCTGGTGTTCCTTCTCATCCCGTTCATCCCAGAGTCGATCGTCCGCCCGCGCAACGGCACGCGCGGGTGGATCGACTTCGGGCCCATGGACTTCCAGCCCGCCGAGCTGGCCAAGGTCGTGTTCGTGATCACCCTGGCCTGGCACATGCGCTACCGCCGCAGCCACAGGCGCTTCCTCGGGCTCGTCGGCCCGGGGCTGATCGCCTTCGTGCCCATCTCGCTGATTATCTTGCAGCCCGATTTCGGCACGGCCATGATGATCGTGCCGGCGCTGGGGGCCATCGTGGTCGCCGCGGGCGCGAAGCTGCGGCACATCGCCGTGATCGCGCTGGTCGCGGCGCTCGCCGCGCCGGCGAGCTATCCGTTCCTCAAGCCCTACCAGAAGGAGCGCGTGGTCGGGCTCATCAGGCAGATCCAGGGCAGCCAGGAGGGCGCCGACGACATCAACTACCAGGGGTACACCGCCCAGAAGGTGATGGGCGCCGGGCTGGCCACCGGCAACGGCGACGACCACACCCGCGCCCTCATCCGCTACAACAGCCTGCCCGAGGCCCACAACGACATGGTCTACAGCGTGCTCGTTACCCGCTTCGGCTTCTGGGGCGGTGTGGGCATCTTGGGCCTCTACCTGGCTTGGCTGCTGGGCACATTGGGGGTGGCCGCGATGTGCGCCGACCCCTTCGGCCGGCTGCTGTGCGTGGGGCTGGCCGCCCTCATCGCCGCCCAGACCATCGTGAACGTGGGCATGAACGTTGGGCTCGTCCCCATCGTGGGGATCACGCTGCCGTTCCTGAGCTATGGCGGGTCGAGCATCGTGGCCGTCTGGCTGACCACGGGGCTGGTATTGGGCGTCGGTTTGCGGCGCACCACCCAGTCCTACCGCCCGTCCTTTGAATACGCTGATGGCGATGCCCAACCGGTCCTCAGCAACGTCCGAACCCGCCCCAGCCCCTGACCGCAGCGTCGAAGCGTTCATCGCCGAGATTGTTTCCGACGCGCCCAAGGAGCCGTTGGTTCCCCCGCCCGAGTTCCTGGCCCAGTGCGCCGAGCTTGGCATCGCCTTCGAGCCCGGCGAGGTCGAGAAGCTCGGCCGCTTCCTCGCGCTGCTGCTGCACGCGAATGCGCGGATGAACCTGACGGCCATCAAGGACCCGGCCGAGGCGTGGACGCGGCACATCCTGGATTCCCTGACGCTCATGGCGCCGCTGGCCGAGTTGCCCGCGGGCGCGTCGGTCATCGACGTCGGCACCGGCGGCGGCGTGCCGGGCGTGCCGCTGGCGATCGTGCGGCCCGACCTGCGGTTCACCCTGCTCGACGCGACGGCCAAGAAGACCACCTTCGTGCGCGCGGCGCTGGACATGTTCGGCGTGGAACACTCGAAGGTCGTCACCGCGCGCGCCGAAGAGGCCGGGCGTGATCCCGAGCATCGAGACACCTACGACGCCGCTATCGCGCGGGCGGTGGGGCCGATGGCGACCATCGCCGAGCTGGCAACGCCGTTCGTGAAGCCCGGCGGCGTGGCGCTGCTCATCAAGGGCGAGAAGGCAAGCGAGGAACTCGAAAACGCCAAGGCCGCGCTGCACCTTCTGCTGAGCCACCACGCCGGCACGCTAGAGACGCCCACGGGACGCATCGTGATCCTCGAGAAGATGCGGCCGACGCCCAAGGCCTACCCGCGCGGCAATGGCGAGCCCAAGCGCCGGCCGCTTGGGGGGTCTTGAGATGGATTGGCGGCTGGTTCGGCTTGGAAAACGTGCATTGAAGGTGATGGGGTTGGGTGCAACGGCTTACCTCATACGGCTATTCCGATCTCCGTACGGTGGATTCTCCGGTTGGTTAGAGCAGGTGTTAATGGTCTCCTTGTCTGTTGCGGTCACCACGCTTGTGCTGATTGCCGCACGCGCGATCATCATTGTCGTCATGCGCCCGATGCGGAAACGGGTTGGCCATTCCGAGCAACGCGGCAGCCTCTCCGGGTACATCTTCGGTTGGGGGGGCATCCTTACAGGTGGTGTGTGCCTGCTACTTGTGAATCTGATTAGCGTGGCAATGGAAGGCGTGGATATCGAATTCGGCCATGTTCCTCTGGTTTTTGGCGTATTTCTACTCCTATTGCTAGGCGTACTGCTGATAAGCGTTGGATTGGCGTTTGCTGGCCTTGGACCTGCGCCTGTCGATAAGCTAAAGAACCTTTCCTCCGATGCCTGACGCTCGCGACTTGCTCGAAATTGGCGGTCCCATCGCCGACGCGCTTGGCGGGCGGTACGAGCCGCGCCAAGAGCAGTTGCGGATGACCGACGCCGTCCAGCGGACGATGGAGAATCGCAATCACCTGCTGGTCGAGGCGGGCACGGGCGTGGGCAAGAGCTTCGCGTACCTCGTGCCGGCGATGGTGCGGGCGATCCTCTTCGGCGAGCGGGTGGTGGTGTCGACGCACACCATCGCGTTGCAGGAGCAGTTGATTTCCCGGGATATTCCGCTGCTGCAGCGCGTGCTCCAGCCGGTGTTGCTGGCCCAGCCCGGCGCGACGAGTGAGCTGCATGCTTCACTGGTGAAGGGACGGGGGAACTACCTGTCAATCCGGCGTTTGGAGCTCGCGAGCAAGCGGCGGTTAAAACTGTTTGGGGATGAGCCCAGCCGGCGGTCGCTGGGCGCGATCGAGGAGTGGGCCTACGAGACGCGCGACGGCACGCTCAGCACGCTGCCGCAGCTCGAGAAGCCAGGCGTGTGGGACCGCGTGCAGAGCGACAGCGGCAACTGCATGGGCCGCAAGTGCCCGCGCTACCAGCAGTGCTTCTACCAGAACGCCCGGCGCGACATGGAGCGGGCCAATTTGCTGGTGACCAACCACGCGCTGTTCTTCAGCGACATGGCGCTGCGGGCGCGCGGCACGGGCTTCCTGCCCAGGTACGACCATGTCGTGCTCGACGAGGCCCATACGGTCGAGGAGGTCGCCGCTGACCACTTTGGCATCTCGCTGACCGAGGGCCGCGTAATGCATCTTTTGGGCGTGCTGCTGAACAGCCGGACGAACAAGGGGTACTTGGCGAATCTCGAGCTGCCCGATGATCGTCCACTACTCGCGACGGCCAATGCCGTACACGACGCCGAACTGGCAGCACGCGAGTTCTTCGGCTCCCTGGGCGTCGTGGCGGGAGAGCGTGGCGGAGGCGACAATGCCACGCTTCGCGTGCGTGAGCCGGAGGTTGTGGGGAACTCCGTGACGCCCGCCTTCGACGAGCTGGCCGGTAAGCTCAAGCGGTTGAAGGAAGCACTGCCCGAAGAGCCCCAATTCGAGCCCGACAAGTTCGAGCTTAACAGCTACGCCATCCGCGCCGCCGAGATCGCGCGGGCGTGCGAGCAGCTCATCGAGCAGAAGCAGCCGGGCTACGTGTATTGGATCGACGCCAGCCGCAGCAGCACGGGCCGGGCCCGCGTGAGCATGACGTGCGCGCCGATTGATGTCCGGCCGATCCTCAAAGAAGAGCTCTTCGGCCGCGACTTCTCGGTCACGCTCACGAGTGCCACGCTGGCGACCAGCTCGCGCGAGGAGGGCAAGGGCTTCGACCACGCGATGG
>JAUHYE010000156.1 GCA_030426395.1 Phycisphaerae bacterium | reverse complement strand
CAGAACCAGCACACCACACACGCCCGTCTTGCTTGCAGCCATCGCCATCTCCCTCGTCTCTTCGACTCGCTCTGTTGCACGTTCCAAACAAACACCGATGGCCGCTGAGCTGTGCCCATCGGCCATCGTTCCAGCACTGGGTTGTACGCGTCACGCCCCCCGGGCGTTGCGTCGATCCGGGCGGCTCTAGCGGCGGCGGCGAACTGCGGCCAGACCACCCAGGGCCAGCAGCGAGAGCGAGGCCGGAGCCGGCACCACGACGATGCCGCGGGTGTCGACACCGTCGACAAGCATCTCGAGCCCGCTGCCGTCGAGCTCGACCTGGCTGATGCGGCCCAGGCCCGAGCCGAAGTTCTCGTCGAACACCAGGCGATCGTTGAAGGGGTCGTACTGGATCTCCTCGGGGCCGTTGAGGCCATCGATGATCATGCGGATCGAGTCGAAGGCGCCCGAGCCGTCCAGGGCCATCTCGTAGATCGCGCCCTGGTTGCGGTCGGTCAGGTACACGAGGCCGGAGGTCGGGTTCACGGTGATGCCCGCGGTGTCCAGAAGCGGCTCGGCCAGGCCCGTGACGGCGGTGTCGGCCAGATCGACCACGAGCTCTTGCGTGCCCGAGAGCGAGCCGTCGATGTTCATGCGGAACAGCGCGCTGCCGTTGCCCAGCTCGCCCGAGCCGACCACGGCCCCGCTGCCGTTGGGGCTGGTCACCAGATAGCTGCTGCTGGTCGGGTCGGCCGCCAGACGCGACGCGCCCTGGTAGCGCGGGCGCGGGATCGACAGATCCTGCTCGAAGACCGTCGTCACGGTGCCGCCGGGCGTGATGCCCAGGATGCCATCGACGCTGCCGCCGATGGGCGAGAAGGGGTTGTTGACGGTGATGAAGTTGCCACGCCCGGCGTCCCACTGGAGGCCGATGGGGTTCTCGATGGGCATGCCCGTGGCCACCGGCGAGATCGACGGCGTGCCGAACGCGCCGTCGAGGCGGAACAGGCCGCTGGTCAACGCGGGATCGAAGTTCGCGGCGCCGTCGTTGAAGTAGAAGCTGCCGCCCACCTGCACGATGCCGGCCAGGAACGCGCCCGGGTTCGTGTGGTCGATGATCCGGGTGTGGGCCCCACCGAGGAAGCCACCGATGCCGGGATCGTTCACGTCGGTGTACAGAAACTGGGATTGCTGGGCCAGGCTCGCGCCGGCTACGGCCAGCAGCGTGGCGGCCGCCACGGTCGTCTTGGTCTTGCTCATCGTCGTCTCCTCGCTCATCTCAATTGGCCCTCTCCTCACGGACAGGACATCAAACCGCCTGGTGACTCCTATCACCTCCAGACGCTTCGCATAAAGTCTACTCGACGGATGCTGTTGCAGAAAGACAATTTTGCCCAGAATGCCAGAATGGCCACTGGTGTCTAGGCAATTTCCCGCAATGGACGCGTTCGATCGCTCACATAGGCATTGAACGGCCCGGAAAGATGTTGTAGAATTGGCCCCGCCGGAAAGGCGTCATTGGGGATTAGTGTAACGGTAGCACCGGTGATTCTGGTTCATCTAGTTCAGGTTCAAATCCTGGATCCCCAGTTTGTCCACATTACCCCGTTCGGGGGTTGATCTGGCTAAATCAAGCTTTTACAAGTCCTTAGGCTCCACCTTGGGGCTTTGTCTTCGTGATTGCCCCGGATTAGGCCCGGGACTTGCAATACCGGCTGCGAACAACATCCGCCGCTGGGCAGATCCCAAGCCGAGGTCGCTGAGGGAATCCACTGAGTACCACGCCGCCGAGCCACCCCGGGCTCTTCGGATTCGATCGGCGTGTACCGCCTTGGCAGCCCAGACCCTGACTGTCACCGCCCGGTGCGTCGTGGCAAACTCGAATCGGGTGGGTTTTTCCTGCGTCTCGATGAGCCCGTCAACACCGAGGGCATCGAGCGATTTTGCCAGGGAGATCGGCGATGCCGCGTCGCGTTCAACGCATGGCGGCTGCCACAGCCCTCCCCAGAGCCCGCTGGCCGGCCTGGGCTCGAGCAGCACGCGACCTCGCCGATCGGTAACGACTATGGCCGAAATCGCCAGCGGCTTACGGATGGCTCTTGTCTTCGGCTTCGGGATTCGATCGGTCATGCCAAGTTGGTGCGCGCGGCAGTGCTTCGACACGGGACACGATGCACACAATGGCGCGCGCGGCGTGCACACCATGGCGCCCAACTCCATCACGCCCTCGCTGTAGGTAGCGACAAGCTTGCCCGAAGCGCGCGCGAGATCGGTCGCACGCTCCCACGCCCACGCCTGCACGCCTGATTCATCTGCTGCACGTTCCACGCCGTGCAACCGGAGTAGAACGCGCGATACGTTGCCGTCCACCAACGGCTTGGGCTTGCCAAATGCGATCGAAGCGACGGCGCCCGCGGTATACCGCCCCACGCCTGGAAGCGAGTGCAATTCTCGGGCTTCATCCGGCACGACACCATCGTGCTGCTCCACGATCGCGCACGCGCACGCGTGAAGCATCCTCGCCCGGCGGTAGTATCCCAAGCCGCTCCACATCGCGAGCACGTCACCCACGGACGCGCGCGCCATTGCGGTCGGCGTTGGAAACCGATCGGCGAACTCGCCAAATCGCTCGGCCACACGTGCGACCTGCGTCTGCTGGAGCATGATCTCGCTCATCACCGACAGCCACGGATCGCGCGGCGTGAGTCGCCATGGCAAGTCCCGCGCGTTCGCCTCGAACCACCGGGCGATCGCGCGTGCGATGGCCCGATCCGCCGCCCGCTCGCCCTTGGGCAGGTCAGCCATCGGTGGCCGGCTCCTCGTAGGCCTGGATGGCGGCCTTGGCCTTACGCTTGATGGCCGGCCACTTGGCTTCGGGGGCCTTGCCGACGGTCACAAACTCGTGATGGATCAGCACGACCCGAACGCCATCGATGGCGTACAGGGCAACCGCCAGGGCGTCGGTGCAACCCTCGGCCGGAGGCTCGCGGTACGACCGCGGCGACGCGGCCATCGGGCCGTCGAGCAGCACTTTCACGGCGTTTGGGTTGGGCGTGGATTCGAAGCCGATGACGCTGGGCATGGTGAGTCATGCAGCGTAGGGCTCCGGGCCGCATACAGTGGCCGGTGCGGGCTGTGGCCCTTGGCTCCTTGGGGTGAAACGCAGTGGACCTGTGGATCGCGATCGGTGACGCGCTGCGGCGCATGGCGGGCTATCCCAAGTGGGAGGTCGCCCTCGAACTCGCGCTCATCGCCCTGATCGTCTGGGCCATCATCCGCTTCATCGAGGGCACCCGGGCCGCGGGCGTCATGAAGGGCCTGGTCGCCCTGCTCATCATCGGGCTTGCCGCCCGGCTGTTCCTTTCGCTCGTCGGCCGTGAAGAGGCCTTCGAGCGGCTGGGCTACCTGCTGGACCGGGCCGGCGTGGTCGTGGCCATCGGCCTGGTCGTCGTCTTCCAGCCGGAGTTGCGCCGAGCGTTGACCCGGCTGGGCGAGGCGCCGATTTTTCGCAGCACGCCCGGCGAGATCGCCCAGGTCGTCGACGCAGTGGTCGAGGCGTGCAGCTACTTCCAGAAGGCTAAGTTCGGCGCCCTGATCGTCATGGAACGCCGCACGGCCCTGGGCGGCCTGGCCGAGGGCGGCACCCGCCTGGGCGCCCAGGTCAGCGCCCGGCTGCTGCAGAGCATCTTCTTCCCCGGCACGGCATTGCACGACCTGGCGGTCATCATCAAGGGCCCGATCGTCCATGCCGCCGGCGTGCAGCTTCCCCTTGCCGGCGCGGCCGACATGCCCGACGCCAACCTGGGCTCGCGACACCGGGCGGCGGTGGGCATCTCGCGCGAGTGCGACGCGCTGGTGGTCATTGTCAGTGAGGAGACCGGCAGCATCCGTATCGCCGAGCGCGGCAAACTCACCGACCCGATGACGCCCGAGGAACTCCGCCGGGCGATGACTGCCGGCCTGACCAAGGAACTGCCCGATCGGCCATCGACCGCCGAAGAGGCTCGCAAGCAGCAGGCCAGCGACACGCCTACCTCGAAGGAGGGCGCCGATGCTTGAATCGCTTCGCCGAGGTTCGAGCCTGCGTTCGCGATTGCTTCGCATCGCGCTCGTGATCACGCTGAGCATTGCGGTCTGGACGTTTGCCGAAGCGCGGAGCCTGACACGGGCCACGCTCTCGGTCACGCTGGTGTTCAGCGCTCCATCAGGATCGGACCTGATCGCCTGGACCGGCGAGAAATTCGAGCGGCGCACGTCGGTGACGCTCGAGATCGAGGGCTCCCGCGCCGCGCTCGACCGGGCCGGCCAGCGGCTGGAAGACCCCGTAGAGTTGCTCATCGGCGATGGGCTGCCCGCGAGCGTTGGGCAAGAGACTATCTCGCTCCGCGAGGTCTTGCGCGAACACAGCGTCTTCGACAGGCTTGCCGTCAGCCTGATCGACGTCGCCCCGCGAACGGTCAACGTACAGATCGACGAGGTCTCGCAACGCACGGCCAAGGTGCGTGTCGTGACGTCAGAGGCAGACCTGGAGAGCCCACCGATCGCCGAACCCTCGACGGTCACGATCACGGGCCCCGCGTCGATCGTCAACAAGGACTCTATCGACACGCTCGATGCGCCCGTGTCTGCTGAGCAGCGTGCGTTGCTTCGTAGCGGTACAACCACCGAAGTGCCCGGCTTGGCGGTAACGATCCCCCAGGCGTGGCGAAACCCGCTGGTGCAGGTCACCCCCGGCACGATCAAGGCGACCATCGCCCTGCGCAACACGATCGAGAGCCACGACATCCCCAGCGTGCCCGTGATGGTGAGGCTTTCACCGACGCAGATGCGACAGTGGCAGGTGCGCATCGCGCCCGAGGATGGCTACCTCCGGGACGTTCGTGTCAGCGGGCCGGCCCAGGCCATCGCCGCAATCAAGGATGGCCGCCAGCGCGTGGTCGCTACGCTCCAACTCGAGAGCCTCGAACTCTCGGCAGGCCCTGCAACGTTCGAGGCCGTGCTCACAAGCCAGACGCCCGGGCTGGACTTTATCGTGAGCGACAAGACCGTGCCGGTCGAGGTCGTCGCGATCGAGCAGGGCCAGCCGGCCGACCCCGGTTGACACCTTGCCATCTATACAAGTCGTGCCAATCGCGAGAGGCGTTGCCCGGGCTATCGGTCCGCCGGCAATGTACCGAGTGAAGCCGGTTCGAGCCGGGCCCGATCCTGTGAGCGGTACCGCACGGACCCCGTCGCGGCCCTTCGCGGGAGGCGACGTTGGCCCGAGAACTCACGCTCATTCCGGCCGCTCGGGCCAACACCAGCTTATCGAGCGTGGTGGCATCGCTCTCGTGTGCGCTGGATATCGCCGAGGGGCAGCCCACAGGCCACGCCGTTCGATCCTGCATGATCGGGATGCGGCTGGCCGAGGAGATCGGTCTCGACGTGGCGGATCGCTCGGCCGTGTTCTATGCGTTGCTACTCAAGGACTTGGGCGGCACGAGCAACTCGTCGCAGGTGTGCGCTCTGCTTGGCGCCGATGACCGCGTTGCGAAGCGCGAATTCAGGCTCGCGAACTGGCAGAGCCCCCTGGAGTTCACGCCGTATGTCGTGCGCAACATCGCGCCTGGCGACTCGGTGGGTCAGCGGGCGCGTCGCGTGATGTCGATCGCCTTGGCGGGAAACGAAGAAACGCGCGGGCTTGTGACGCTTCGAGCCGAGCGGGGCGCCATGCTTGCGCGTGATCTCGACCTGCCCGAGG
>JAUHYE010000029.1 GCA_030426395.1 Phycisphaerae bacterium | reverse complement strand
TGCTGATCGTGGCGCTCGGTGTGTTATGGGGCTCACTAGCCTTGTGCCGGTGGCTCGAGGTGCCGATCGAACCCAGGCAAGAGCCCGGACGATAGGTGTTCGGAGGATCATGGGAAACCGACCGAAACAAACAGCCTTGGCCATGCTCGCCGCTCCGCTGACAGCGCTCGTGCTCGTCGGCATGACTGCGTATTCCCTTGCCTCCATGCGGATCGGCGGCAATGAGGCATACCTGCGCGACGTGAAGCTCGCCATCGAAGCCCTGCCCATGCAAATCGACGGGTACAGGGGATCCGACAGCCCCGTGCAGGAAGCGGCCCAGCAGTTGCTGCGGCCGAACAAACTGCTCCAGCGCGAGTACACCAATACCTTCACCCGGGAGAGCTTCTCGGTCCTGATCGTGCATTGTGCCGATGTTCGGGATATGATGGGGCATTACCCCCCGAAGTGCTATCCGAGCAGCGGCTGGGACTTGGACAGCGTGAGCCAAGAGACGATCGAGCGCTCCGAGGGCGGTCCGATACCCATCACGCGATATGTTGTCAGCCGTGAAGACGACGCGATGAAGCATTCTCGCGTGATCGCCAACACGTTCCTGGTCCCGAGAGCCGATGACCCACTGGGGCGCGACGACCGCGCCTTGGATACGGTGACTCGGACGCGGTGGAGTTCTGGTCTCGGCGCTGCCCAGGTCCAGATCATCACCGATGCGAAGATGGACCCCGCCACGCGGGCCCAGATCGAGCGGAGCGTGGCCGAAAGCCTGGAGGGGATCATCGGGGCGGTCTCTCAGGTCCGCGAAGGCGAGGGAGAGGACACGTGAGCAGCCAGCAGGACCCACATCTCGACGCCTGGATGGAGCCCGAGGTGGAGCCAGGTCAGGGGCAGACGAGCAACCCGCTCCTGCTGGTCCACCGCGCCCTGCGCGGTCGGTACATATGGGCGATCGCTATCGGGGCCGTCCTGGCCATCCCCGGAGCGATCATTGGTTACAAGCTCATGCCCCCCATGTACACGAGCACCGGCGTCATCGTGATCGATCCGTCACGTCCGGTCGTGCTCTACCAGACCGACTTCAATGAGAATATCACGGGTTTCGATTCGTTCGTCCGTACCCAATCCACGACGCTCCAAAGCCCCCGCGTAATGCAAGCCGCGGCAACCAAGCTGGCCGAACGCGGACTGCTGCCTCCCGAAACGCGGAACTGGGTCCAACTCCAGCGTGCAACGTCGGTCTCGGTGCCTCGTGGCAGCCGAGAAGTGCGGCTCGAAGTCACCATGACCGATCCCCGGTTGGCCGCTGAGTCCGCGGCGGCGATCCTCTCCTCGTACGAAACGATCGCCAATGAGGAAGCCTACGGCGTGTGGGACAACCAAGAAGCAGCCCTGAGCACAATCATTACTGGCGCTCGCCGGGATCGTGATGCGGCTTTGCAGCAGAGTCGCAAGCTCGCCGAAGCCAAGGGCACCGTTGACTTGGAACGTCGCCGGATGTTCGTGCAGGGCCAGATCGAGGCACTCGATCAACAGATCCAATCGCTCGAGATCGAACTGCCGACCCTGAGAGACCCGGCCGCTGAGCAGGAAGAGGGCATCGAGCCCCAAGAGTTGACCGCCGAGGACTACGCCCAGGTCGATCCAGATATGAGTTCATTGATCCAGTGGCGGCGCTCCATCCAGCAACAGATGTCCGGATTGCTGACTCGCGTGAAAGAACAGCACCCAGACTACCTCGCCAAGAGCGACGAGTTGGACGCCGTCAACGCACGCATCGAGGAGCGCAAGGCCGAACTCGAAAAACTCGGACTCGATGCCGCCAACGGTGGAGCTGGATTCGGCGGATTTCGCCAGCGGCTGGACGCGCTCCTCGCGATTCGCGAGGCACGTGCGAAAGAGGCCAGAGATCTGAGCGCGGTCGCGCTGCAAATCCAGGAGTTCGAAGCGCAAGCCCAAGCCGCACAAAATCGTCTCGACCTGGCCAACAGCAAACTCGAAGGCCTCACGACCGAACGCCAGAATTCGACTGAGGGACGCATCCGCGTCGCGCAGCGGGCCGAAGTTCCCTTCCAGCCGAGCAAGGACCGCCGCAAGCCCCTGGCCGCGATGGGGGCGTGTGGGGGTATGGGACTCTCGCTGGCCGCCTTCGCCGCCTTCGGCTTGCTGCACCCGCGGTACCGCTATGTGTCCGATCTTGAGGACGAGGCCGCTGCGCCTCCGGTGCTCGGGCTGGTGCCGATGGTTGAGGAAGGTCGCATCGAGGCCGACGAGGCGGCGCAGGCTGGCATCCATCAGATCCGCAGCCTGCTCGAGTCGATGCCGCGCAGCGGCAACGCTCGCGTCATCGCGATCACTAGCGCCTCGGCGGCCGAGGGCAAGAGCACGCTGGCGGCCGCGCTGGCCGCGTCGATGGCACGTTCGGGCCGAAAGACGCTTCTGGTCGACGCCGACCTCATCGGTCGCGGCGTGACCGGTCGGCTGTCGGCCCGGCGGCTTGCTGGCCTCAGTGATCGCATCGCCAGCAAGCACGACAACGGGCAGATCCATGAAGTCGAGGGCCGCAAGAACCTGGATCTGATGCCCGCGGGCGTAGCCGAGGGGTTCGATTCGGAGCACCTGTCGAGCCACTCGATGGAGGAGCTACTCGCGTCGCTGCGCTCGCGTTATGAGGCGGTTGTGATCGACACGGGCCCGATCCTGGGAAGCCTGGAAGCCAACGCCGTGGTGCCCCACGCCGATCAGGTGGTACTCGTCGTGGCTCGCGGTCAGAACACGCGGCTCGTCAAGGTGGCCATCGATCGCCTGCACCGCTTCCATGCCGGTCGCATCGGGCTGGTCTTCAATCGGGCGACCCGTGGCGACATCGAGCGCAGCACCAGTGCCGCATCGGTCAGCTTGCGATCTCGCGCCTATTCAAGGCCTGAGTCCGAGCAGGGTTCCGCCATGTCGGCAAGCGCCTGATTCATGCTGATACCACTCGTCCCAGCCCGGTGCAAGGATACGCAATAGGGAGCCTCGTGCTATGAATCGGCGAACCAAGCGACGCTTGATCGTGTTGGCTGTACTGGCTGGGGGGATCGCCGTAGCCGGCGTGGGCGGCACGATGATGCGCAAGGCCCAGCGAGCCCAAATGGCCGAGCGGTCACGGGCGGAAGGACTCGCGGCGTATGAAGCGAAGGACTATCACACGGCGGTTGGCAAGCTCCGCACGCACCTTCGCATCGCCGGCGAGGACAGCGAGGCGCTCACCGCCCTGGGTGACTCTCAGCGTTATGTGGAAGAACCAAACTACCGGCATCTGATCAACGCCCGGACGTACCTCGACATCGCGGTGAGCCTTGACCCCCAGAACGTTAAGGCGAGAGAAATCCTGCTGGACGTGCATCTGCAACTGGGCAATTGGGCCGAACTGGCCGAGATCGCCGGCGAATTGCTAGAACTCGACCCGGGGCATGAGAAGGCGGCGCGGCGACGGATCGAGGCGAACCTCCAGCGCGGCAATCAGGCCGAAGCACTGAAAGCAGCGCGCGAGCTGGTGACCGCCCAGGATGGCTCGATCGATGCCCATCTGGAAGTGCTGCGCGTGCTGCAGCAGACCAACCGCAACCCGCGCGAACAACGTGAGTATCTCGAGAACGAGATCGCTCCGAAGTACGAGGGCACGACGGCGATGGCGGTGCTGCGCGCGATCGTCGAGTACGATGGCGGGCAGACGCAGCGCGCGACCGAATTCCTGCTCCAGGCCGGCGAAGCGGGCGCGACCGATGGCAAGGGCGCTCGCATGCTGCTCGAGACGCTCGAACTTGTCTCGGCGGCCACGGACAACCACGACTTGTATGCGCGATCGGAAGATTGGCTCGCGCAGTGGCTCGAGGACGAGACGTTGGCACCGCACCTGTTCGAGGTCGCCGCCGGACGCGCGTGGCGATCTGGCCTTCCGCAGCGAGCTGTCGACCTGGCCCTTCGTGCGACCGGCAGCGAGCCAACCAGCGAAGCCGTATTCGCCTGGGGCTTGCTCGGCGCCATGGAACTGCGACTCGAGAACGAGGATGCCACGACACGTCTGCGCGAGAGCTTCGAGGCCGCAATCAATGACGAGAATACCGAACGTGCCGCGCGATGGCTCGAGTTGATCGATGCCGCCGAACGCCTGGCTCGCGGCAAGAGCGCATCGGAAGCACTCCCTCTCGCCAGCAGCACAAGCGGCATCTCCGCCACCGGACTCGAAGGCGTTGCCGCGTACTTCGACGCCATCGATGACGCGTCACGGCGCAACACGCAGGAAGCCGTGAATCGCCTGGCGGAACTCGCCCAGCAACCCAGTTGGCGACGCGCGCGATATGTGCTCGCAAGCGTCCTGCACAGCTCCGGGCGACCTCAAGTCGCGCTGTCCGTGCTTGGGAGCGACGAGACGATCCTGGAACTCGAAGGCGCCGCCGAACTCGCGAGCGATGCGTGGGCGAGCGTTGTCGAGTTGAGCGGAAATCCTGATAACTTTGATCCGAGCAGGTTTGAGCAGGCCCTCGAGAGCAATCCCGAAGACCCGACGTTGCTCTCGGCACTGGGCCGGGGTGCGCTCGCGCGAGGAGAAACCGATCGGGCGATCGAACTCGCACGGCGACTGTCGGCGGCCGAAGCGGCCCGTGCGGCCATCTCAGCGGTTCGCTTTGCGCGAGCACTTGAGGCAGTTGATCGCCCACTTGCCGAGGAAGTCGTCGACCGTGTCGCGGTGACCGCAACCACGCCGCGACAGGTCGCCGCCGCGGCAACCGGACTGGCCGGCTTCGGTTTGGTCGAACGCGCCCGCGAATTGATCGACGATCGAGCCGCCGACGAGCTCGAAGGTTCGGCGCACGATTGGGACCTCGCCCGGATCCAGCTCGCGAACACGATCGGCGATGCCGAGGCGCTCGACACGCTCGAGCGGATCTCCGCCGACAACGCGAGCGACGCACGCATCCAGATCGAGATCCTCAACGCCGAGGTGATCTGGACGAGGCTCGACCGGACGGGCCAGGTCATCGCTCGCCTGCGAGACGCGCAAGGCGAGGCATCCGTGGCGTGGCGCGTGTTCGAGGTCAGACGCCTCCTGGCGGCCAACGATTCGATTGACAACGCCAATGCCGCCGTCGACCTGCTTGATGTTGTGTTCGCCAGCGACCGGGGCAAGCGCGATACACGGGCGATGCTGGTCGCCGCCGACGCGTTCGAGCGAGCCGGGCCGATCGACGACGAACTGCGGGCGTTGCAGTTCGCCGCGGATGGCAACGACCCCCTGGCCGCCCTTCCAAGGCTGATCGACCGGCTGCAGGGGCTGGGCCGCAGCTCGCAGGCCGCCGATCGCCTGGCCCAGTTCGCAGAGATGGCCAATGTTCCCCCGGAGACTCGTGTCGTCCGGGCCCAGTTGCTCCAGCGTCAGGGCATGCACGAGCAGGCCGGCCGAGACATCGCCGCCCTCGCGTCCGCTGAATTCCCGCAATACGTGCTCCGAGCTGGTGTCATGCGTCGCGATCCCGGCTCGCAGGAGCCATTAAGCGAGAAGGAGATTCGAGCACTCGAATCGGACCTTCGTCCGCAAGACCATGTGTACGCGGCCGAGTTGCTGGCCCGAGTGGACCGATTCGACGACGGCCTGGCCCGGCTGGAGTCGCTGCCGGCGCAGTCCGAGGCAGGGTCGCGGGCCGTAATCATCGCCCAGTTCCTCGCGGAACAGGGCCAGAGCGACAGAGCACTGACCTACCTGACCCAGCACGCCGAAGCCACCGGCGACGCCGACGCGTGGATGGAAGCGGCCCGGATGCTCATCGGAGAGCTACGCGTCGATGAGGCGATAGCACTGCTCGATCGGGCCTCGGAGGCGCTGCCCGGCAACGCCGCGATCGCCGCGTTCAAGGCCTCGATCGATCAGGACAGCACGGCGTCGCCGTTCGATCGCATGGCACAGTTCACCGCCTCGGCGGCCGATCGCGAAGACGCCAGCGACGGGTTGAAGGCACTCGGCGCTATCGCCAAGCGGTACGTTTCAGGTCAGATCGACCTTTCCCAAGCGGCGCGGTCGCTCGACGAACTCTCCCAGCAACGCGCCACGCTCTACCCGGTATGGCCGTTGCTCGTTGCCGCCTACCAGGAACTCCAGCAGCCCGACCAAGCCGTACAACGGGTGAGGAATGCCGTCACCGCGATGCCGGGCGACCCAAGGCCTGCTCGCGACGCGGCACAACTTCTTCTTGACATGGGTCGATTCGATGAGGCGCTGGGCATGGCCGACCGCTGGCGGTCGCTCGCGACAGACCCGCGGTCACAGGCCGAAGCCAACATGGCCCTCGGCGTGGCCGAGTACGCTCGCGGCAATACCGATCGCACCATCGGTCTACTGCTACCGCTGGGTGACCGCATGATCGCTGACACTCAGACCTACAACCTGCCTTTACGCACGCTTGTGGAAGCTCTGGTCTCCGCGGACCGAATGGCGGAAGCCGAGACCATCCTGATGCCCCTTGCACAGGGCCACGAGGAATGGGCCGCCTTCATGGCTTCCGTCGCCACGATCGCGCCCGATACGCCGGAGAATACCGACCGCGCTGTCCACTGGCTCGAGACGCTCACCCCAATGGTGGGACACGATGCGCAGGGCACCGCGTATGTGGCTTCGGGCTGGATGACCCTGTTCGACCGCACGCAGGACGCCGCGTTCGCCGATCGTGTTGTGGCTCTCGCAGAATCCGCCAGCCGCTCCGGAGTGATTTCATGGCAGCTCGAGGCGGCCCAGGCAACCGCGTTCGAGGCTCGGGCCGAGTATTCACAAGCCGTTGCAGCCTACGAGCGAGCGATGGAATCGGCTGGCGCCCGCGTGCCAGCACTCCTCAACAATGCCGCGTGGCTGCTGACGTCGCACCTCGGCGAGCACGAACGGGCGGTCGCATTGGCCCAGGAGGCTGTCTCGGGCTCGACCGATCCGGCCTTCCCTGGGATCGTGCGGGCCACCTTCCATCACACACTTGGGGCCGCACAACTGGCATCCGGCGACGCCCCGGCGGCGTTGCGGACCTTTGACGAGGGCTTGCAACTCGCCCAGACGCCTTCACTCCGCTTGGGTCGCATCGAAGCCCTTGTCGCGGCCAACCGTCGCACCGAGGCTCGCGATGCGTTCGGGCGTTTGCAGCCCGGGGAGGAATGGTCCGCCTCCCAACGGAGCCGGTACGAAGAGCTTCGCGTACTTCTCGGGTCGGAATAACCGGCCATTGACCTAACAAATTATGAATTGTATTCTTGTCTCGCGATAAGCGTGATTAAATACATGGACTTGCGCTTGCATTGATGCCAGATCCTGTGGTATTGTTTCTATGTTCGGTGGCTCATATCCTCCGAACGGGAAAGAGAGTTATCGGATATCTGTCCGGAGGGAGTTCTAGAAATGAAGACAACGATTTTGGGCGGCCTCTTCGTCGCACTTGCCGCGACTGCGGCGAGCGCTAGCACTGTTACCATTGCGTTCGGCGACAGCAGCAAGCATGACCCGCTTCCCGGCGCTCCGGGTAGTGTCTCGAGTCAGCGTGGTGGAGAGTTCCTCGTGAGCGGTTCTCTCGGAAACTTCAGTTCGTTCTGCTTGGAATATGACGAGGGCATTTCCCAGTCGTCCTTCAACTACACGATCGACACAGCGGTGCGTTCCGGCGGTGTTGGCGGGGGGAGCCCCGACCCCCTGAGCGCCGAGACCGCCGAGCTGTACCGCCGCTTCGTCTCTGGCGCCATCACCCCCGGCGTTGGCCAATCCAACAAGGACTTCAACAACGCCGTTCAGGACGCCTTCTGGTACCTCGAGGAGGAACTGGGAACGGTCGACTTCACCGCTGCTACCGCCGCGGCTTCCAGCACCCATTTTGCCGACATGAACGCGACCGCTCAGTCGCTGGTGAACCTCGTGTGGGGCACCACGGCTTCGGTTGGTCGTGTCCGCGCGTTGAATCTCACCGTCATCTCAAGTGGCGCTGATGCGCAGAGCATCCTCTACATGGTTGCTATTCCGCTTCCGGGTGCGGGCGCGATGGCCCTTGCTGGCCTCTTCGGCGTTGCCGCCGTCCGCCGCCGTCGCGTGCTCTGACCCAGCCCCTCCCGGGCGGAGTTCATGCATCTGACCGTACACGCGTGCCGGTTTTCCACCGGTACGCGTTCTTCTTTGCGCCAACCGCGTCCGAAGGTCGCTAGGCTCGGCGCACATGACCAAAACTCTCCAACGACCGCTGGCTGCCTTACTCTCGATTGGTGACGAACTGGTTCTCGGCGAGAAGCTCGATACGAACTCGAAGTGGCTCGCCGACCGGTTGGGCACACTCGGCCTGCTCGTGACCGAGCACCGCACCGTTCCCGACAACCTCGAGAAGATCGCCAACTCGATCGTCCAATTGGCGGGCATGGCCGGCGTCGTGATCGTCGGGGGAGGCCTTGGCCCGACGGCCGACGACCTCACACGCCAGGGGCTCGCCCGAGCCCTCGTGTTGACTACCGGCGAACCCCAGCCTCTCGTCGAGGATGCGGACGCCGTGCGGGCCATCCGTGCCCGATTCGAGCGCGCGGGTCGGACGATGCCCGAGACCAATCTCGTGCAGGCCCTGCGGCCCGCGAACGCCCTGAGCCTGCCCAACCCCCACGGCACCGCCCCGGGGATGTTGGCGCGGGTTGACGTGGCGGGTCGCCTACGACTGATCGCCTGCCTGCCCGGCCCACCACGCGAGATGCGCCCCATGTTCGAGGATGCCATCGAGCCGGCAATCCGGTCGCTGCCCGGCGTAGCCCGCTCAGAGCTGCGCGTGGTCCAGGTGTTCGGGTTGGGCGAGAGCGAATTGGCCTCCCGCATTGCTGACCTGATGCACCGCGAGAACAACCCCGCGGTGGGCACCACGGCCTCGTCGGGCATGGTCACCTGCCGGGTCCGGGTCGAGCCGACTCTGCCCGTGCGCGGACCCTACGACGCAACCGAACCCACGCAGGCCGTGGAAGAGGCGTTGGCCTCGATCGGGCGGGTGGCCAAGGGCTATGTTGCGAGCCGAGAAAACACGACGCTCGCCGCGACTTTGTTGGACGAGGCCGTGGCCGCGGGTCTCACGATTGCTACCGCCGAGTCGTGTACCGGCGGGCTCGTTGGCCAGCTCTTGACCGCCGAGCCGGGCAGTTCCCGGGCGTATGCGGGCGGGTGGGTTACCTACAGCAACGCGATGAAAGAGCGCGAGCTTGGCGTGCCCAACGCGGATCTCGAGGCCCACGGTGCCGTAAGTTCGGAGGTGGCCCGCGCGATGGCTGTCGGCGCCGCCGATCGGGCGGGCGCCGATGTGGCGTTATCGATCACAGGAATCGCCGGCCCCGACGGCGGCACGTCCGAGAAACCCGTAGGAACGGTCTGGATCGGATGTGTAAAGAAGGGGCAGCCGCCGGTCGCGCGATGCTTCCGGTTCGGTGGAGATCGGGCGGCGGTCCGCCTCTGGTCGGCCAATACCGCGTTGTTTATCGGGCTTCAGGCCATCCGTGGCCAATCCGGCGTCCCGCTGCTCTGGGAGCGGCCGTAGCAAACCCTTCGCTCAACTCACTGGATCTGCCCAGCTTCCCTTGATTCGGGGTGAAAAACCGCCGATGACCTCGGCGAGAGCCCAGTCGAGGGAGGGAGAGCCATGGCTGGTCCGCAACATGAGCCCCTGTTCAGTGTGTACGAGAACGATCCCGATATGGGCGAGATCATCGCGCTATTCGTGGGCGAGATGCCAGATCGCCGTGACGACCTCTCAGCCGCGATCGAAGCCGGCGACGTCAGCAAGGCCATCCGCATCGCGCACCAGCTCAAGGGCGCGGCCGGTGGATATGGGTTCGAACCCCTCGGCCAGATCGCCGCCGCGTCGGAGCACGCGCTGCGAGACCTCCTCCACACCACCAACCTGCAGGTCGCGGCGATTCGCGCCGCGGCGGCTCCGTTGCTCGATGCGTGCGGGCGTGTCCGGTTGTCGTCCGAGTCCGCGGCCTGATGTTCATCGAGCGTACCGCCAGGAGCAGCCCTTGAGCGAGACCAAACACCATCCCGTCATGACGGCGGCACGCCCAGTCGTGCTGGTGGTCGATGACTCGCCGCTGGTGCATCGGCTTCTGAAGGCACGCCTGCGGGATGAAGCGATCGAGCTGCGCCACGCCAACTCGGGCAAGGAAGCGCTCGAGTTCATCTGCACCAATGACGTGGCCACCGTGCTGCTCGACCTGGGCATGCCCGATATGGACGGCTTCGAGGTGCTCCGCGCCCTTGGCGCCAAGGAAGACGCCGCCCACGTGCCGGTCATCGTGCTCTCGGGCCAGCAGGACTCGCAGGACAAGGTGATGGCGTTCGCGCTCGGCGCGATGGACTACATCACCAAGCCCTTCGACCTGGCCGAGCTGCGCGCCCGCATGCGGTCTTCACTTCGCATGCACCGGCTCGTGCGGATGCTGAGCGAGCGGGCCCAACTCGACGGCCTGACCGGCCTGTGGAACCGCAGCCACTTCGACGAGCGACTTACCCAACTCGTGACCACCGCCGAGCGCAGCAACCGGCCGCTCTCGCTCGCGTTGCTCGACCTGGACCACTTCAAGAGCATCAACGACAACTACGGCCACCCCGCCGGTGACGCTGCGCTGCAGGGCGCCTCGGACATCATCGCCCAGAGTGCGCGCGGGTCCGACATCGCGTGCCGATATGGCGGCGAGGAGTTCGCCGTCATCATGCCCGAGACCACGCCCGAACAGGCCCAGACGTTGTGCAACCGCATCCGCGAGGCCATCGAGGCGCGGGACTGGCCGGCCCACCCCGATCGGAAGATCACCGTTTCGATCGGCCTGGCTGGGTCGGATGGCGCATCGGGCCTACCGCCCGAGCAATGGGTCGCCCACGCCGACGCGGCGCTGTACAAGGCCAAAGAAGGCGGCCGCAACCGCGTGGTTGTCACGCACATGTCCAAGGGCATGCCCAAGCTGGCCGCCGCCAGTTAACACTAGAACGGGAACACCAGGCCGGCGTAGAGCTGTGGCGCATCGCGCGCCGGGTTTCGGGCGTCGCCGCGCGTGCGTGCGTTGGAGATGTGGTGCCATCGCAGGCCGCCGATGAATCGAACGTTCTCGTCGAGTTCGCGCGTAAAGCCGATACCCGCCCTCGGCATGAAGTTGAACTCGGTGCCTTCGACCGGAACAGCGTCAGTCGTGCCCAGCAAGGCGATGCCCACGTCGGCGAACATGGTCCACTTCTCTCGCGTCAGGAAGTGCCAGCGGAACCCGATGCCGAGGCTGAGGCCGTAGGCAGCGTTGGCGCCCTGGTCGTAGAACGACCACAGCCCACCCTCGATGAAACCCTCGATGTCATCGACGAGGAAGCGGTTGTAGCTGAGCATGAGGCCCTGGTCGAGGGCCTCGCCGTCGAAGGCCGCCGCGTACGAGAGCACCCAGGTCGCACAATTCTCGTCGCAGTAGCCCGGCGGCGGGTCGACCGTCTGGTCCCCGTCCTGGCTCCACGGCGTCTGGACGAATCGCAGCCGCTCGCCCGGGTCGGGCTTGGCAGCGTCTTGCGCGAGCAAGGGCATCGCCAGTGCCAGCACGGCCAGCACCGAGGTCCAGATTCTCGTCGCGTCCCTGCGCATGGGAGCAAGGATACCACCATGACCGACAAACAGTCCGACCAACAGCCCAATCCCACCGACCCCACCCATCGCCGCCTGACGAGCCTGGAGGAGGCCGCGATGTTCCACGAGCAGGCCGCCGGCGACGCCCGCGAGGCCGCCGAGGAGGCCCTGCGACGCATCCTGGCACTCGAGAAGCGGCTGGGGGCGATGGAGGAACGGCTGGGCGCGTTCGTCCAGGCCGATCCCGACCTGCCCGAGCACGAGAAACCCCCGCATTCTGCCGGCTAACAATCCCGTTCGCGAATCACCAACACCGATACCCGGCCCGAGCCCGAACATCGAAACGAGCAACGCCTTGCCTTCGACGACTGCCAATACGACGACCTGGACCGGCGCCTCGGTCCGCGCCTCGTTCATCGAGTTCTTCCAGGGCCTCAAGGCCTCACCGCACCCGTTCGTGCCGTCGAGCCCGGTGGTGCCGCTGGACGACCCGACGCTGCTGTTCACCAACGCGGGCATGAACCAGTTCAAGCCACTCTTCCTGGGGCAGGCCGATCCCGGCACCGACCTGGGCAAGCTCAAGTGCGCCGTCAACAGCCAGAAGTGCATCCGCGCGGGCGGCAAGCACAACGACCTCGAAGACGTGGGCAAGGACACCTACCACCACACCTTCTTCGAGATGCTGGGCAACTGGTCCTTCGGCGACTACTTCAAGGCAGAGGCCATCGAGTGGGCCTGGACGCTGCTCACCGAGGTCTGGGGCTTGCCCAAGGACCGGCTGTACGCCAGCTACTTCGGCGGCGACGAGAAGCAGGGCCTACCCGCCGACGACGAGGCGAAGGAACTCTGGCTGCGCTTCCTGCCGCCCGAGCGGGTACTGCCCTTTGGCGCCAAGGACAACTTCTGGGAGATGGGCGACACCGGGCCGTGCGGGCCGTGCAGCGAGATCCACTTCGACCGCGTGGGCGGACGCGACGCCAGCAAACTCGTCAACGCCGACGATGCGAGCGTGATCGAGATCTGGAACCTGGTGTTCATCCAGTTCGACCGTCAGGCCGACGGCACGCTCAAGGAACTGCCCGCCAAGCACGTCGACACCGGCATGGGCCTGGAGCGCGTGCTGAGCGTGCTGCAGGGCAAGCCCAGCAACTACGACACCGACCTGTTCACGCCGATCTTCGAGGCGATCGCCAAGATGACCGGCACGCGGCCGTACGCTGGCAAGCTGGGAGCCCAGGACGAGGGGCAGGTCGACTTCGCGTACCGCGTGGTGGCCGACCATGCGCGGGCGTTGACGTTCGCGTTGACCGATGGGGCCGTGCCGGGGAATGAGGGCCGGGGCTACGTGCTGCGCCGCATCCTGCGCCGCGCGGTGCGCATGGGCTGGCAGAAGCTGGGGGCCAAGCCCGGCTTCCTGAGCGAACTCGTGCCGGTGATCGTCGAGCACTACGGAGAGGCCTTCCCCGAGTTGAAGCGTAATCCGGATCGGGTGGCGGGGATCATTCGGGAGGAGGAGGAGAGCTTCGGGCGGACGATGGAGCGGGGGGTAAAGCTCTTCGAGGAGATCGCCGGCGAGAAGGGCAGCACTGTGTCCGGCGCCGACGCCTTCCAGCTCTACGACACCTACGGCTTCCCCCTCGACCTCACCCAGGTGATGGCCGAAGAGCGCGGCTTGACGGTCGACGTCGACGGATTCCACACCGCCATGGCCGAGCAGCGCGAGCAGTCTCGTGCGGGGGCCAAGGGGTCGGCCGAGGCGGGGCTGGCGCTCGACGCCGACGCGATCTCCAAGCTGCAGAGCCTGAACGTCAAGCCCACCAGCGACGTGGACAAGTTCCACGGCCGGGAGATCCGCGCCCGTGTCAAGGCCATCTGGAATGGGCACGACTACGACGAGCACGCCGAGGCCAGCGGCCGGGCCGCCACCATCGGCGTGGTGCTCGACGACACGAACTTCTACGCCGAGATGGGCGGGCAGCAGGCCGACCGCGGGCGGATGTTCGTGAGCAAGGAGGCCAAGACCAGCGTGCACGATAGCCACCACGGCGGCGAGTTCAGGGTGGAGGGCGTGAAGGCCTACGGCGGGTACGTGCTGCACACGGGCCGCATGGTGCGCGGCGAGCTTCGCGTGGGCGACGAGGTGACGCTGAACCTCGAGGCCGACCGCCGGCTGAACCTGGCGGCCAACCACACCACCACGCACCTGTTCAACTACGCTCTGCGCGAGGTCGTGGGCGGGGACACGCCGCCCGAGCAACGCGGGTCGCTGGTGGCGCCCGATCGCCTGCGCTTCGACTTCGACGCCAGCGGGCCGATCTCGCCGGCAGACCTGGGCCGCATGGAGACCATCGTTCGGCAGGTGCTCGAGCAGGACCATCCGGTGCACGCCGACCTGGTGCCGCTGGACAAGGCGATGGAGATCAACACGCTGCGCGCGGTGTTCGGCGAGAAGTACCCCAACCCCGTGCGCGTGGTGTCGATCGGCGCGCCCATCGACGAGATGGTGGCCGACCCGACCAATAACAAGTGGATGGGGTACTCCGTCGAGCTCTGCGGCGGAACGCACCTGGCGACCACGGCCCAGGCCGAGAGCTTCGCGATCGTGCACGAGGAGGGTGTCGCCAAGGGCATCCGCCGCATCGTGGCCGTGACACGCCAGGAGGCACGCAAGGCGATCGCGCAGGCCAATGCGCTGGCGCTGGTACTCAAGGAAGCGACGGCCTTGAGTGATGAGGACCTGGAGCCCGAGATCGCGCGGCTCGGCCGGATGATCGACGAGGCCGTCGTGCCCGTCGCACGCAAGGACGAGCTTCGGCATGCGCTCGGTGTGTTGCAGGACCGGGCTAAGGCGGCACGCAAGGCACAGGCGCAGCAGGCCAGCAAGAAGGCCGTCGAGCAGGCCAAGGCGCTCGCCGAAAGCACGGGCGATGGCAACCCGGTGGTGGCGATCATCGACGCGATGGGCGACCGCGGAGCGATGCAGTCGGCGCTCGGCGAAGTCCGCAAGGCGCTGCCCGATTCGCCCATAATGCTGCTGAGCCTTGACCCGGAGAACAAGGTTGCCCTGCTCGCCGACGTTCCCCAGACCGCCATTTCGCGTGGGCTGAAAGCGGGCGACTGGGTGCGCGAGGTCGCGCAAGTCGTTGGTGGCAAAGGCGGTGGCAAGCCCAATCAAGCTCAGGGCGGCGGGCCAGATGGGGCCCACATCAAGGCCGCCGCCGACAAGGCTCAGGAAGTGGCCCTCGCGTCGATGGCCTAAAACTCACTCGTGCCCGATCCGAGACGCAGCTCTAAAGAGAACGCGGAGATGGCCGCCTGGCGCCAGCGCATGGGCGGGTGGTCGGCCGGTATCGACTTTGCCGCCGTCGCGGTGACGTGCGTGCTCATCGGCTTCGGCATCGATTACTTCGCCGGGACTGGGCCGTGGTTCCTGGTTATCTTCCTGTGCGTCGGCGTCGTGGGCGGTTTTACCGCTTTCGTGCGCACAGGCATGCGGCTGAACCGGGGGCCGAAGAATTGACCGGCGTGAACACGCCGAACACCGATGAACCGCTGGTCGCCGCCACGCTGACCGAACGCCTGACGTGCGCCGCGTGCGGGTACGACCTTCGCGGGCTGAGCGTGCTCGACCGTTGCCCCGAGTGCGGCCTGCGCATCGCAACGAGCATCCTGGCCGTCGTCGATCCTCGCGCGCAGGAGTTCGAACCCATACGCAAGCCGCGATTCGTTGCTGTCGGCTTGCTGACGTGGTCGCTGGCCGCGCTGTTGGCCGCAGCGTGTGCGTGGGCCATCCGCGCGAGCGAGCTACCCGCGCTGCGTAACGACCCGCACTTCTTCGGCGAAACAGGAACCTGGGTGCTGGCCTTGCTCGGCACTGTGTTCATCTTGGTGTCGGGCGTTGGTGCGATCGCGAACGTCAAGCCGACCAAACGCATGTCGCCTCGCGGTTCGAGCCTGGCGATGCTGGGCGTACTGCTGTACCTGCCGCTGGCCGCGACGTTCTGGGCGTTGCACGGCCAGCTCGATGCCTCGCTGCCAAGCCCGTACTTCGGCCGCATACCCGACGGCCTCCGCGTGCTCGTGCGCGGCGTGGAGCTCTCGCTCATCGCCGGCATCGTGCTCTGCATCCGCACCAACGCGAGAACGCTGGCCGCGCGATCGGCCATCCTGCGCACGGGTCGGGTCGATCGCCAGACGTTGTACGCCGTCGCCGTCACGGCGACGCTCGGGATCGTGGGCGACGGCATCCGTCTGGCGGCCACGTTCGCCGATGGCGCGCTGAGCCAGGTATTGAGCATCGCCGGCGTCACCCTGGTGGTCATCGCCTCGGCGTTGCTCACGATGGGGATGGCTGGCGTGGCCATCGACTGCGCGCGCATCGCTCGCGCGTTGCTGCGGTCGGGCCGACGGATCACGAGCCTGGTCTCCATGGTCGACGTCGCCAAGGCCGAGAGGCAGGCGGACGCGGCGTCATGAGCGAGGCGGTGCCGCCCGAGTTCCAGGTTCGCTTCGACGCCCTGCTCGAACGCGAGCTTGAATCCCTGCCCGATCACATTCTGGCAGTGCTCGACGAGGTGCCCCTGCACGTCATGGACGAGCCTGATCGCCAGATCCTCAAGGACCTTGGTGTCCAGGCCGACGACATGGACGACGCCGTCGAGGAACTGTGCGGCCTGCACACCGGGTTCATGCTGACCGAGCGGGGGATCGAGCTGGACGGCGTGCTGCCCAACGAGATCCACCTCTTCCGTCGAGGGATCGCCCTCATGGCGGGCGGCTGGAACGCCGATGACGAAACGGTGGCCGAGCAGATCCGCATAACCCTGTTACACGAGATCGGCCACCACTTCGGGCTCGAGGAAGACGATCTGGACGAGTTGGGTTACGCCTGACCGGCCGGCTCGGCAGCCGAAATGCCCGGGGGGCGGATCTAGCATCTCCCTCAGAGAATCGAACGCGCAGCGTACCAAGGAGGCTCCATGCGCCCGACTCGCACAATGACGTACCTTGCCGCCGGGCTCATGGTCCTCTCGGCCGGCGCCACCCACGCCCTGGCCCAGGCCCGCGACCGCATCGGCCTTCTGGAGATTACCGGAACCCCGGTCGACGCGCCCAGCCCGCTGGCGTGGCTGTTCGGCGAGGCCGAGCCCACGCTGAGCGAACTGGTCACCGCCATCGAGAATGCCCAGGCTGACCACAACCTCGACCACCTGGTGCTGCGTCTGAAGGACGCCGCGCTGAGCTGGGCGATCGTCGATGAACTGGGGCAGGCGATCGAGAAGGCGAACATCCCCGTCGCGGTATACGCCGAGCAGATGGGGGCGACCGACCTGATGCTGGCCAGCTACGCCGACACGTCGATGATCCAGAAGGCCGGCGACGTATCGCTGCCGGGCCTGTACATGGAAGAGATGTTCCTGGCCAACACGCTGGACTGGGTTGGCTTGAACGCCCAGCTCATCCAGGTCGGCGCGTATAAGGGCGCCAACGAGCAGATGACCCGGGCCGAGCCCAGCGAGGCTTGGAACCAAAACATCAATGGCCTGCTCGACAGCCTGTACGGCCACATGGTCGGCACGCTGGCAGAAGGCCGCGACACCAACAGCAAGAGTGTCGAGAAGGCCATGGAATCGCTATGGATGGCCAACGCCGAGGACGCGGTGGAGGCCGGCATGGTTGATCAGGCCATCGACCTGCCCGACTTGGGCGAGGCGCTCGCAGGCAAGGGCGCCAACCCGCGCTGGATCACGCTCTCGGCGGGCCACGAGGGCACGGCCCTCGACATGGCCAATCCCTTCGCGATGCTGCAGATGCTCGGCGAAGAGCCCGACGTGCAACTCACTGGCCCGACCATCGCCGTCTTGCACCTCACGGGCACCATCATGACGGGCGATTCGGGCACGGGCGGGCTGTTCGGCGGCCAGTCCATCGGGAGCCGCAGCGTGCGGAACGAACTCAAGGAACTGGCCGACAACGACCTGGTACAGGGCGTGGTGCTCCGCATCGATTCGCCCGGCGGCTCGGCGACGGCCAGCGAGATCATCTGGCAGGGCGTGCAGGAGCTGCGCAAGAGCAAGCCCGTGTGGGTGAGCGTGGGCAACATGGCCGCCTCGGGCGGGTACTACATCGCCGTCGGCGGCGAGAAGATCTACACCAACCCGTCGAGCATCGTCGGCTCTATCGGCGTTGTCGGCGGCAAGATCAGCATGACGGAGCTGTACGACACGCTGAAGGTCAACGTCGTCGGTCGCGCCCGCGGCCCGCGTGCCGACATGTTCGCCTCGGCGCAGCCGTGGAACGATCAGCAGGTCGAGATCGTCCGCAACAAGATGACCGAGACCTACGAGCAGTTCACGGGCCGCGTGACGCAGGGCCGCCCTGGTATTGACCTGTCCAAGACCGCCGAGGGCCGGCTCTTCCTGGGCAAGGACGCTGTTGCACTCAAGATGTCCGACGAGGTCGGCACGCTCGACGACGCCGTGCGTGATCTGGCGCAGCACGTCGGCCTGGCGACCTACGACGTGCGGCACTACCCCGGCCCCAAGTCGTTCGCCGAGATCATCGAAGAGGCGATGGACGGCTTCATGGGCGCGAGCGCCCCGAACGTGGGCGAAGCATCGAACCTGCCGATGGTGCGGGCCGTGCGTGCGGCCGTGGGCGAGCAGACCTGGACCCAGATCGTCCACTCGCTCAACTCGTTCAGCCTGCTGCGCGAGGAGCCGGTGGTGCTGACGGCGCCAAGCGTGGTGACGTTCCGCTGAGTCTGATGGCCGAACAAACGAAAGCCCCGGAGTGATCCGGGGCTTTCGTCGTTTACTGGATGACGAGCGGAATCAGACCTCGAGCACTTCCTTGCTCTTATCGGCCACGCGGCGGTCGACCTCGGCCTCGTGCTTCTTGAGCATCTCTTGGATCTGGTCCTTCAGATCGGCGATCTGGTCCTCGCCGATGTGGGCGCTCGAGTCCTTGCCAAGCGCGTCGGCGTGCTTGTTGGCGTCGCGGCGGGCGTTGCGCAGCACGATCTTGGTCTCTTCGCCGACCTTCTTGCAGCGGGCGACGAGCTGCTGGCGGCGGTCGCTGGTCAGCGCGGGCACGTTGATGCGGATCGACTTGTCCTCGACCACGGGGCTCAGGCCCAGATTGGCGGCCTCGATAGCCTTGCGGATGTCGCCGACAGCACCCTGGTCGAAGGGCTTGATAAGGAGTTGCGTGGGCTCGGGAACGCTGATGGCGGCTAGGGCCTTGAGCTCGGTGCTCGCGCCGTAGTAGTCGACCTTGAGAAACTCGATGAGGGCGGTGCTGGCGCGGCCGCTGCGCACGCCGCGGAGTTCCTGCTTGAGGTACTCCACGCCCTTTTCCATGGCGTCTTCGGCTTCGAGCAAGATGGTGTCGGGATCGGTTGACATGGGAACGTCCTCACAAGCCGGCGGCGTGCGCCGGGCCGGGGTGCTTATCGCACGGAAAGTCGTGTGCCGATGGTCTCGCCGCGGATGACCGCCGCGATATTGCCGGGCTTCTGGAAATTGAACACGACCACGGGCATGTCCTGCTCCTGGCACATGGCCAGGGCGGTCATGTCCATCACGCCAAGGCCCTTGTCGATGGCCTGCGCGAAGGTCAGGTGGTCGTACTTGGTCGCGGTGGGATCGGTGTTGGGGTCGGCGGTGTAGACACCATCGACCTTGGTGGCCTTGAGCAGGCTCTGGCAGCCCAGTTCCATGGCTCGAAGGGATGCGCATGTGTCGGTTGAGAAGTAGGGATTGCCGGTGCCGCCGGCCAGGATCACCACTCGCCCCTTCTCGAGGTGGCGGATGGCCCGGCCTCGGATGAACGTCTCGGCGACAGCCCGGATCTCGATAGCGCTCATGACGCGGCTGTCGACGCCGACGGAGTCGAGGGCTTCACGAAGGGCCAGGGCATTGATGACCGTGCCCAGCATGCCCATGTGGTCGGCCGTCGCGCGCTGGATGAGCCCGGCGGCGGCGAGTTGGGCGCCGCGAATGATGTTGCCACCGCCCACGACGATGGCGATCTGGGCACCGAGAGTGGTCGCCTGGGCGATCTCGTTGGAGATATCGGCCAGCAGGGCGGGGTCGACGCCCGAACCCGAGCGGCCGAAGGCCTCGCCGCTGAGCTTGAGCAGCAGGCGGTTGGGCTCCCGATCGGCCTTGGTGGCCGCGGGCTTGGGCTTGGCGTTGGGCTCGTCGACGGTGGGCATGTGGCTCGATGGACCCCGCGTGTGTGTGCTCAGAAACGGCCGCAGCGGCTGATGGGCGATGGGGAAAACCATCGCCTCAGCCCATCGGATGCAACCAGAGGCCCGGGCCCCCGGTAGCGGATTCAGGGTAGGCACCCGGGCGGGTTGGGCCTTGCTGGCACGATCCTGCGGCCGGGAATGAACGGCTGGCCCGGGATTCGGGTGGCCCCCAGCGCCCAGCCGATGAACGGGCGACAGCCCCAAACGCCGGTGCAACCATTGAGCATGGACCCGATCGACAACCAGGAGGCCAACGAAGGCGAATCCGCCGGCGTGCTGACGTGGATCAACCGCCACAAGGTGCCGCTGCTGGCCAGCAGCGCGGCGGTGTCGCTGCTGGTCCATGTGATCGTGCTGGTGATCGCGGCCCTCATCCAGATGAACAAGCCGGTCGCCCAGATCGGCGCGGCCTCGTCCGAGGTCGACTTCGCCGTCATGACCGACGCAGAACTGTCGGAGATCGCCGCCGAGGAACTCGCCCTCGAGGCGCCCGACGCGGACTCTTCGAGTTCGCCCCTGGAATTGCAAGCTGAGCTCGATCTCGGGGCGCTCGAGGTCGATATGTCGGACCTGGCCGAGTCGATGGGCGACGTGACGCTGCAGATCGGCGGCGGTGATCTCGACGGCGCGGGGCTGGGTGTGGGCGACAGCGCGGGCTCGGGGGCGAGCTTCTTCGGCGTCGAGGCCCAGGGCAACCGCTTCGCCTTTGTGGTCGACACCTCGGGATCGATGGTCAACGACGGCCGTCTCCAATCGATGCAGAAGGAACTGATCCGATCGATCTCGGCGTTGTTCAGCTCGTCGGACTTCTTCGTGGCGTTCTTCAGCTCGGGCGCCGCGCCGCTGGGCGATCGGGGAATCGTGTGGGCCGACGCCACCGATAGCGGGAAGAACTGGGCCCGGGCCCACATCCTGGCGACAGAGGCCAATGGCGCGACACGGCCGGCGTCAGGCTTCGCGCTCGTGGCCCAGCTCGAGCCGTTGCCCGACGCGATCTACTTCATGACCGATGGAGAATTCTCCGAAGAAGAGGTCGAGGTCATCCTGGGCACCTTCGGCCGGCGCAACATCCCCATCCATTGCATCACGTTCCGCAGCCGCGAAGGTGAGGCCGTCATGCGTCGCATCGCGGTGGCCACACGCGGCACGTATACGCACATCGAGGGGCCGCGTTGAGGTCTCGAATTGCTTCGATCTTGTTGATGATCGCCTGCCCCGCGTTCGCGCAGGACCAGGGACTGGTGCTCCGCGCCTTCGAGCAGCCGCCGGCCGGGCAGGCCATGGGCGTTGGTCCGCAGGGCGTGCAGGTGCGTTCGAGCCAGGGCGATGTCGTGGTCGTGGGATGGGATCGGGTGCTGCGGACGCCGGCGTCACTGGTCGAGGCGGCGGACGCGTACGACGAGCTCGCGCTCGACACGTGGCGTGCCCGAGCACGCCTGGAGCGGGGCGATCTGGTGCTGGCCGAGCCATTGTTGCAGCAAATTTTCGAGCGTGCGGGCGATGTGGGGCCTGTGCTGCGTGGCCCGACGGGACTGGTTGTGACCGAGGGGCTCTTGCGGTGCCGGCTGGCGCGCGGTGCCAGCGCCGCCGCATTGGAGCCGTGGCTGGCATGGATCGATGCGTCGATCGTACGGCAACCGCGCACGACGTTCGCGCATCGGGATTGGTCGCAAGAGGCCGGGCTGCCCCCGGTGATCGACGCCGGCACCGAGCTTTGTCCGCTCTTACCACCCATGTGGCTTGCGACGCCGTCGCTGCAACTGGTTGTCCAGCTTGAGGGCACCGAAGGCGAACGGGACAAGGCGTCGGCAATGCGGGCGCTCTACCAGGCCGCGGCTCGCCACGAGTTGGGCCAGACGGTCACCGAACTGCCCGAGGTTCCCCGCGAAACAGCGAGCGAGTTGGTTCGAGACATCGTGGCCGCGCGGGTTCTCGATGAACAGGCGCGCGCGGCAGCGCGGGCGCGGCTCGAATCAGCATTACCCAACGCCTCGTCGCCGTGGTTGGCCGCCTGGATCCGTGCCGGTCTCGGCCGGTCGCTGGTGCTCGAAGAGGACGAAGAAGCGAAGCTGCGCGGCGTGGCCCAGTTGCTGCGCGTACACGTATTGCATCGCGAGAACGTGCCGGCGCTGGCCGACGTCACCCTCGCCGAGGCAGCCGCGACGCTGGCCAGCTTGGGACAAAACGACAGCGCACGATCGCTCGCACGAGAATTGGCCCGCGTAAGCCCGCAGTCGCCGGTGCTATCGTGGCCCGGGGTCACCGGCGTTCTCGAGGCCGTCCCCGGGGCGAGCCCATCGCCGGACTCGAACTCCCTTGAATCGGAAGAACCCAGCGTCGGAGACACTCCATGAGCTTTCTTTCGGGCGCGTTCGCCCAGTTCGTTCCGCAGGCCTGGACGCTGCTCGCGCAGGCCACGCCTGCGGCGACGCCCAGCGACGAGGGCAAGACGCTGCTGCAGCACATCCTCTCGGGTGGGCCCATCGGCATCGTCATCATCCTGCTTTCGTTCACCGCCGTGCTGATGGCGGTGTGGCTGGTGGCCGAGATCCGCCTTCCCCGCCTGGCCCCGCCTCGCGTGGTCGAGGGACTCGACCGTCTGCTGGCGGCCAACGACGTGCGCGGCGCGCTCGCGTTCTGCCAGGCCGAGGAGAACCGCTGCCTTCTGAGCGGCATGTTCGCGGCGGCGCTCACACGGTGTCTGCGTTCGCCTTTTGGCTTGCTCGAACTTCGTTCGGCCCTGGAAGAAGCTGGGCAGGAGCGATTCGCGCGGTTGCAACGCAAGACCGACCCGATGGGTTTGATCGCCGCCGTCGCGCCGATGCTGGGGCTGCTGGGCACCGTGGTTGGCCTGGTCGGTGCGTTCGAGACGCTGAGCGTGAGCGAGGGCGTGCGGCCCGAGGCGCTCGCGTCGAGCATCTCGGTGGCGCTCATCACCACGGTGCTGGGGCTGATCGTCGCCATCCCGGCCACGGCACTGCACAGCTTCTTCCGCAATCGTGTCGATGCGCTGGCCCAGAATGTGGCCGAGTTGACCGAGGAACTCGCGGCGCGCATCCAGAGCGCCAAGCCCGCGGGTGGCCAGTCTCCCACGCCCGCCGGCCGTGCCCCGGCCCCCACCACGGCCGGCGCTCGCTAACGGAAGACCCCGATGCTCATCGGCTCGAAGCCATCACGCGTGCGATTCACGGTGAACATGACGCCGCTCATCGACGTCGTGCTGCTGATCATCATCTTCTTCTTGTACACTGCGCGCTTCGCCGAGGTCAGCCGCACGAGCGTGGACCTGCCCGACGAGCCCGGCACGGCCGACGCGACGACCGACCCCGACGCGCTGCTCATCGACGTGCGCAGCGACGGCGTGTTCCTTGTCAATGGGCGAGATCGCTCGCTGGAACGTGTGCTCGAGATCGTGCAAGAGCAAGCCGAACGTGCTGGCGGACCGGAAAACCTGCGCGTGCTGCTGCGTGCCGATCGTGGGACGGCCGCCGGGCCGGTGAACAACCTGGCCCGACAGCTCACGCGTATGGGCGTGCGGCAGTGGAGCCACGCGACGGTCGATCGATCGGGGCGGGGCTGAGCCATGCGCGTGCGACCCAAGAGCAACCGCGACGACGTGGGCGACCTGCCCCTGACGCCGATGATCGACGTGGTGTTCCTGCTGTTGATCTATTTCATGGTGACGGCGACGATCACGCCGCCCGAGAGCCGCGTGGCCTCGACACTCCAGGGCGAGCGGGGCGCGGGGCAGGCGCGCGACCTGAAGCCACAGATCGTGACGGTGGACCTGACGGGCGAAGCGGTGACGTATCGCCTCGGCTCGCGGGTGTTTGCCGATCGGGATTCGCTCTCGGCGGCCCTCGAACAACTCCCCAAGGAGGGCGGTTTGTTCGTGCGGGTGACCGATCGTGCCCCGTGGTCGGCCGTGGCGGGCGTGATGCAGGACGCGCTCGACGCGGGATTCGTGAAGAGGACGTATGTACCGGCGGACTAGGACCATCGTGGCCCTCACGCTCGCGCTGGCATGCGCGGCCGGGACGGCGCGCGCGCAGAGCGAGCAGGATCGCTTCGAGGCGTACCTCGAGCGGTACGAGCTGCACGAGGTCGAGGCCGCCGACTTGCGCCACCGCTTCGAGGCCGCCACCGGCGAGGACAGGCAGCCCATCGCCCAGCGGCTGGCCGCGTTGTATGTGGAACTCCTTGGTCTGGCGTCGAATCCTGCTGACCGCCAGCGTATCGAGCAACTCGGCCAGCGATTGACACGGCAGCTCCCCGACGAGGACGCGGGCGATTTGCGGCTGGCGCTCGTGCGTGCGCGCTATCAGTGGGCCAAGGAGGTCGCCGAGCGGGCGAGGCTGAACAAGATCCCCGCGGAGGAACTCGAGGAAGCCGAGAGGACCTTGCGAACACTGGTGCCCGAGCTCTCGTCAATCGCACAAACCGCCGACAATGTCGCGACACGGCTCGACCGCCGCCGCACCGCCGCCGGGCTCGACGAGGCCGAGCAGAAGTCTCTCGAAGCCGCGGCGCGTGTACGATCGACCGCCCACTATCTGCTGGGGTGGACTCGATACTACCTGGCCGTCATGACCAGCGGCCAGCGATTTGCAAGTGATGCGCTCAAGGACCTGGGCGTGCTGCTGGGCGCCGAGACCAACCGTCCAGCCAGCGTCGAGCGTGCCGACGAGCGGCTGATGCGATTCGACCACGTGGCCGATGCGGCGATCGCGGCGGCGTTCTGCGAGTCATTGCTGGGAAACGCCGACACGGCCCTGCGCTGGCTCGACAAAGTCGAGTCGGCCGGCACGCTTTCGGAGGGCATCCGCGATCGGCTGTTCGTGTGCCGTCTCTTGGTCTTGGGCGAGGCTGGGCGCTGGCGGGACCTTTCGTATCAGAGCGACCTGCGACGCCGGCAAAGGCGTGCGGATGGCAAGGCCGGTCTCGAGCCGTTGGAATCGCAATTGCTCGCGCACATCTCGTGGGAGGCACTATCGAAGCAACGGCTCGCCCCGCGCGATCGCTCGGTGCTCGAGGAAATCGCCCACGCCGCCATCCAGGACCTCGTACGACAGAACCAGGTGGCTGTGCTTCGATCGCTCGTCGAGCAATTCGGCACCGCCTCGCTCGAAGGCGAGGGGTTCATCTTCGCCTTCGTGCGTGGGCAGAACGCCTACGAGCGTGCGACCGACGCATACGAGGCCGCCGGCTACACCGACGGCCAGATCGCCGACACCGACAGTGTCAAAAACCTCTACGCCGAGGCCGTACGCGCGCTCGATGCGGCCCTGAGCGCACCCGACGCAAGCAGATACAGCAACGAGCGCTCGCAGGTGATGCAATTGGCGGCGATGGCGGCGTATTTGGGCGGGGCATTCCTCGACTCAGCCGACCGCTTCGAGCGTGCCCATGAAGCGGCCGAGGACACCGAACAGGCCGAACGTGCACTGTGGCATGCAATCGTCGCGCTCGACGCCGCCATCCGCGATGGCAACGACGGCGTCGCGGCGCGCCGGGACCGGCTCGTCACGCTGTACCTCCAGAGCTTCCCAGGCACAGAGCGTGCCGCGCGATTACTCGTGGCGCAGGCTGGGGCCGCGTCGGCCGATGACCCCAAGGCCGTCGAGATCCTGCTGAACGTCGAGGCCGATTCACCTCTCTATGAAGCGGCGCGTCGGCGGGCCGAGCGATTGTTGTACGCCAGGTTGCGTCGATTGACCGGTGATGCGCGGTCGGCCGCCTCGCTGCGGTATCTCACCGTGGCCGACGAGCTGTTGTCGATCGATCGCCGACGGGCGGCAACCGGAGACATCGAATCGGCGGGTCAGGCCGCGGATCGTGCGCTCGCGCTTGCACGTGCGATGCTCCAGGTCATCCTCGGCTCTCCGGTACCCGACCTCGACCGGGCCGAGGCGCTGCTGAAGACCGTCGAGGAATTACGCCTCCGCGTGGGTGAGCCGCCCGAGTCGATCGAGTCGGAAATCGCGTACCGCCGCTTGCAGGTGGCGCTCGCTCGTGACGACGCACGCGAGGCCCAGCGGCTGGCCCGGACCTTCGACGACGAAGACGGCGCGTTCAAGACGCTCTCGGCCCGGGCCATGTACGCCTGGGCGGCCGAGCGTTTCCGTGATGCTCCCGACAACGTGCAGTTCGCCGAGCAGGTGGTGGCGTTCGGGCGTCCGGTGATCGCTGAGATGGGCAGCGACGACGCGACGCTTGCCACGCCGCAGGCTTTCGGCGTGCACACGACGGTGTCCCGAGCCGCGTGGCAGGTTTCGCGGAGCGAGGGCTACGAGCATGTCAAGGGTGAGATGCTCGATCTGGTGCTGGCGATCGACGGCCGCCTGGTCGCCGTCGACGTGGCCGACGCATTCTCGCTGACGAGGTACGCCTACGCGAGCGAGTTAGCCGGCCGTTCGAGCGACGCACTCGACGCATGGCGAAGGTTGCTGGCGGGTGCTCCCGAAGAATCACCGATGGGGTTGCGCTCGCGGTACGAGTCGGCGCGGCTGCTGGGCGCCGAAGACGCGCCCCGCGCGATCGACGCGCTGCGTCAGCACCTGTTGCTGTACCCCGGTACGCCCGAGCCCTGGGCAACACGGCTTTCCGACCTATTGAAGGATCTTGAAGCCGGGCTCGATCTGCCGCCGCCGGCGTTGGAGGACGCGCCATGACCGCGCCTCCTCCACCGCCACCAAGGCCAACACCGCGCGAGGCCGCGATCGCGGGAATTCTTGGCCTTTCGCCCGACTCCGACGCCGCCGGTCTCCTTGGGGTCGATCCGGAGCGCACCGACGACGGCGAGATCGTCGCCGCGTTGAACGAACGGCTCGCAACCGTCAACGCCCACCGCTACGGCGGCACGCCGCTGGGTGACGAAGCCCGCCTCGCACTCCACGCCGCGGCGGCGCAACTCCTGGGCAGCCGTCGGCGTTCGACGGGCTTCGACGTGGAGCCCGATTCTTCGGCCGATCTACCTGCGAGGTGGTCGCGCCCGCAGGCCTTGCCTCCCGCGCACCTTGCGCTGCAGCAGGATGCGGTACTGGCCCTCGGCGCGCACGGTGGATGGAACGCCACGACGATGCGGCACCTCTCCATGCTCGCGCACGCACGCGGACTTACCGGAGACGATCTGGCCGTGGCGCTCACGCGCCTGGCGCGCCAGAGTGGGCCGACGATCGCGACGCCAAGCAACGGAGCCGGGACGCCGGACGACGGCGTTTCCGATCCGGGGCGGTATTCGCCAGACGACCACGCACCCATGCACTCGAACAACAGCGACATCGCGCTGCTCGGTGCGATGGCGGTGGCCGTCGTGCTCACACTGGTCGCGGCGGCCGCGGTGTTGATCGCGATCCCTGTGATGCGGAATTCGGGCCAGGCCGCCCAGCAGGCCGCCGCGAGCGAACTGCCTGCGCCGATCGAAGCAACCGAGGGCCCGACGGCCGAGCAGCGGGCCGCTGCGGTTGCCGAAGCCGAGCGACAGACCGAACAAGATCGCACCCCGGCCGCCGCACCCGATACGAAGATCGACACGATCGTGACCGACCTGCGTCTTGCGGCTGAGCGTCGCAAAAAGGGCGAGGCCTCGGCGCAAGCGGTGTTCGAGCGAGCGGTGATCACGCTGGCCAACAACTGGCCACGCGTGCGGCCCGACCAACGCCAAGCGGCGCTCGGGCAGGTCATCGACCACTTGTATCTCGTGCGCGACAACGATTCCGCCTCGCTGCGCGTGGTCAGCTTCCTTACCGGCCCGCTGTCCACAGATGGCAGCGAGCCCACGCTCGCCGCCCGAGCATGGCAGGTGGGCGCCGTCGTGCGGTTGTCCAAGGAGCAGAACCTGCCCGCGCCGGCGGTCGAGGGCTTGCGCAGCTTCCTGCTCTCCAAGGCGCCACTCGAGGCGCGCGCGGTGAGCGACTTCCCCGCGGGGGTCACGGTCGCGCTGCGGGCCGAACTGGCGGTGATGGCCCAACCCGACAATTTCAATACCTCGCCCCAGGCGTGGGACGCGTGGCTGGCGTGCGCACGGGGCCTGGCCGCAGCCGACCCCTCGCTCGGTCATCGGCTCCTACTCGCAGGCCTCGAAGCCGTGCTGCTGCAGGGGCCCGAGCCGACCGACGAGGGTGTGTTCCAGATCGTGCGCAAACTGGTGGTCTCGTTGCAGTGGCGGCCCGAAGACGAGTCGCGCGGCCGTTTGCTCGCCTGGTTCGATGATCCGGAGGTCACCATCGCCGACCTGCACGCGCTGACCAACGTGCTGGCAACCGCGTCGGGCGCGCCGGGCGTCGACCCCACCACGGTGCTGCCCGTGCTCGCGAGCCAGACGCAGCGTTCGCAGGTCCGAGATCGCTTTGCCGCCGCATGGAATGTGGAATCGACGATGGCGCACGGCGAGGTCGCCAACCGCTGGCTCTCGGAAGCGCTCCGTCACCTGCAAACCCAACCCGAGAACGAGCCCGTCGCCCACGCCGTGGATGCAGCGGTAAGTGCACGCCTGAACGCCGCCGCGGAGTTGCTCTGGCAGGGCATGGCGAACGAGGCCGACGTCGTGCTGCTACAACTTCGCGACGGCCTGGAAAGCGGCCAGGCCCGAGTGACCGCCGCCACGCGCTCGATCTACATGGCAAGCCACAGCGACCCGAGCCCGTGGGCGCTGCGGTACCTTTCCCAACGCCGGCCCGAGTTGCAGGCCGACCTGCTCGACGACCTCGCCAAGAGTGGGCTCGACCACGCCGCCGACGCCGAGATCGTGGCCGAAGCGTTCCTCCGCGGCACGTCCATCGGCGTGCGCGATCGAGCGGGCCGCATCCTGATGGGCAACGCGAGCAAGCCCGTCACGATCGCGGCCGTCCTCGAGACGTTCCCGCTTCCAGGTGGCGACTTGCGTCGACGTGAGATGGTCGAACTCGTCACCGGTGTTCGCTTGCCGTCCGATGATTCATGGGAACTCGTCGCGCGGCGAACGCTCGTCGAGCGTCTGTTGCAACTCATGGCCTCCGAGGGTGAACTCGCACGCATCGACCACGCCGCCGCCGCCATCGCCGATGCGTACACCCTCAGCCTCTCGCGAGGCTCGGGGTCGCAAGCCCAGACCGACAACCCGCCCGAGTTCTCGGTGGAACTGTTGTGGAACCGTGCCCGCCAGCGGGCCGACCGCGTGGTGCCGCCGGCGATCTGGCCTTGGTCGCCTGGCGAAGTCGACCGTCGGCTGACCGGCCGCACCCGGCTGGCGCGCGGCCGTGTGCAGTGGTTCGCGGCGTACCAGTCGGCATTGGTCGAGATCACGCTATACAACGCCGCCGCCGAGCGCCCGTCGCTCGCGATGCGCTTGGCCGATGAGTTGGAGAAGATGCGCGAGGCCCGGCGCGACGCCCGCGGCGTGCTCCAGCAGATCTCCATCGTCGAGCGTTCGCGACTCGAAGCCTGGCGACTCCGGCTGGCCGAGGCAACGACGGGAGGCCCGCAATGAAGTCCACACTGTGCACGCTGATCGCCTTGTTGCTCAGCGGAACGGCTCTCGCGCAAGACTTCGCACCGCCACCGCCCGATCCCGAGCCGGAAGCCACGCCCGAACAGGTCGAGTCCGAGCCCGAGGCCGAACCCACCCCCGAGCCGATGCGCACGGCGATGCAGCGCGTGCCACGCCTTCGCGAACGGCTGGCCTCGCTCGACGCCAGCGATGCGATGGCGTACATCGAGTTGGGTGAGGAGGTCACCTCCGAAACCGGCTCGCCCGAAGACCGCGACCTGGCACGACAGCTCTACGCCGTGGCGTATGGCTTGGAACGCCAAACGCGTGCGCGACCGGAGGTGATGGCCGGCGCCTGCCTCGGGTTGGCCGCGCTGGAGGTTTCCGATGAGGGCTCGGCCTGGCTCTACGCCGTGGCGGGGCTTGTCGACCCGCGTGCCACGCGCGGCGAGGGCGCGGGCGTGACGACGCTGGCCGTCTCTCCCGAGGTTGCCGTCGCCGCCGCGAATGCGCTCGGGCTTGCGCGATCGGGCGAGGGCCGGCGAGCGGGCCGCATCTACGAAGATCCGGCCGTGCACCAGGTCTTCGAGCGGTACGGCCGCTTGCTCGGTGGCAGCGGTGGATTAAGCGGGCTCAGCCGGTTCGAGCGCGCACTGCGAGACTGGCCCGACCTGGAGTGCGGCGGCGCTCGCGTCATCACGCGGCGCGGCGAGGACGGTGTGGAAACACACATCTGCCCCACCTGCCGCGGCAACCCGGGCCCGCCCATGAGCGAGCAGGAGTTCCTGGCCCAGCTCCGCTTCGAGAGCCGGCTGCTCCGCGGCATCCACCAGAGCTGGGGCGCCCAGATCGCCGCCGATGGTGGGGCCCCGCTGCTCGACCCGGATCCGGACCGCGTGCCCGAGTTGCTCGCCGCCCGCTATGGCGTGAACACGGACCATCGCCTGTGGCGTGACGGGGTGTGGGTGGAAGCCCCGCCTTCTGTGGAGCCTGATCCCATTGAATCGCAGCCCGCACCTGCGGAAGAGCCATCGCCCGGGCCGTAGACTGGCCCCCCCAAGGAGCTTCCAGCATGACCGACGCGCCCGAGACCGCCGCCGACACGTCCACAGAGACCGAGTCGCCCTTCAAGCCCGAGATCGTGTTCGAGGACTTCGCACGCGTCGACCTGCGCGTTGCCAAGATCCTGGAAGCCGGCGACCACCCCAAGGCCGACCGGCTGCTGAAGCTCAAGCTCGATGATGGCAGCGGCACCCCCCGGCAGATCTGCGCGGGCATCAAGGGCCACTACACACCCGAGGAACTCGTCGGCCGCAGTATCGTGATCGTGGCCAACCTCGCGCCCCGACAGCTTCGTGGCGAGGAGAGCCGCGGCATGCTTCTGGCCGGCAGCGACGCGGCCAAGGGCAGCGAAGAGCGCACCGTCGTGCTGCTGAGCCCGATGGCCGACCTGCCACCCGGCTCGATCGTGAGCTGAGTTGTTCTGAGTTCTATCGAGGCCCGCGACGGGCGCCGCCCTCTGGCCTGCTCGGGGGCTCGGGCTCGTGATTACGTTCGGGATCCGACGCCCGCTCGATCATCGTGTCGACCTCGGCCTCGATGCGCTGCGAACGCTCGGTCCGTTCGCGCTCGAGCTTCTCGAAAGCACCGTCGAGGCGTGCCCGCATCCGCTCGAGCCACTTCTCACGCTGCTCGAGCTGCGCGTCGTACTGCTTGCCGACCACCTCGGTCAGGTCTCGCCGGAGCGTGCGGAGCAACTCGGGCGTCAAGCTGCCACCAGCCACGGCCTCGCGGACCCTGCCCAGCACGTCGGCGATGCGCATGCCATTCCGAAGGCGGTCGAGAGCAGGCTCGAACTCGTCAGACTCGCGATCGCGCAACTCGATCAGGCGATCGACCTCGCGATGCAGGCGGAAGACGGCGCGGCGGGATTGCTCGGTGTCGGCCTCGTCGCGCAAACGCTCGGCCATCTCCGGCGCGTGCTTCTCGAAGAACGCCATGACCTTGTTGCGCCAGAGCGTAAATTCCTCGTCGGTGACGTCCTCGAAGCGGCGTTGCTCGCCGCCCTCGCGTGGGCCGCGCTGGCCTTCGCGGTCGCCGCCGCGGCCCCACTCGCCAAGCAACGCGAACTCGCCCCGCTCGCGCAATTCGGCGAGGATGGCCGCGGCCGATTCACCGTCGGCCATGCGTTGCTTGATCTCGCGGAGTCGCTCTTGCTGGCGTTCGACCTGGTCGATGCGACGCTCGATGAGTGCTTCGAGCCGGCCCGGGTCGACCTCGCCGCGTTCTTGTTGCATCGGGGGGCGCTGCGGTCGCTCGTCCTGCGCGACGACGACCGACGCCGCACCGCACACGCCGAGCAACACCATTGCGAGCATCGCACGGTTCATCAGCCGGCCCCCATCTCGCCGTCGATCGACCACGACTCGACCGTGGGCTCCCACGCGTCGTCGAGTTCTTCGGCATCTTCGGCCAGCGTCCCTGTCCATGAGGTATCGCTGAACAGATCGGCGTACTCAAGCACGTCGCTCACGTGGTCGTCGAGTGCCACGGTCGTCACGACATTGGGCTCGACCGGGCTCGGGTGCGCGGGCATGAACCATGCCGCGCCGGCCCAGGCGATGAGCCCCACAGCGGCCGCCGCGGCAATGGGCGTCACCCAGCGAACGGGGCCGATCTTGGCCAGCACCCCACCGCTCAGGCGAGCCTCGCGCAGCGCCGAGACGGAGGCCTCGAACGTGCGGGCCTCGAGCCCCTCGGGCGCATCGCTCGGCAGGGCGCGAATCTCGCCCACCAGGCCTTGCAACTCGGTTGGAATGTCCTCTGGTTGGTGCATGCCGTTCGATGCCATGAAACCCCTCCGAATCTACCCGTCCAACGCTCCAACCACGGGATTAATGCACGTTCGTGCGTCCCAGAACTCCCGAAAACAACCCTAAGCCGTCGATCCTGTCGTATTGGTCGCTTCCATCGCCGTCCGCAGCTTCCGCAGGGCCCGGTGGTGGCGGGCCAGCACGGTGCCCAGGGGCTGCCCGAGCATCTCGGCGATCTGCTTGAAGCTCATGTCGGCCCGATGCCGCAGTTCGATGACCTCGCGGTCGGCCGGTGCCAGGCCCTCCAGGGCAGCGTGGAGGCCGCCGGTCTCGGGCGTCGGAGCGGACTGCTCGGCTTCCAACCCCACCGCCGCGTCGCCCAAGGCGTGGGTCGACCGCCGCTTGCGGGCCCGGGCATCGTCCCGCAGGCGGTTCATGGCCACACGGAAGAGCCAGGCGTCGAAGCGGCCCTGCTCTTGGTATTGCCCCTTGCCCAGCACCCGGGCCACCGTCACGAAGACGCTCTGGGTGATCTCCTCGGCCCTCGCAGGATCGCACGAGCGGCTGCGGAGCAAGCCGTAGACGCGGCGGGCGTAGGCGTTGACCAGCTCTCGCCAAGCGTCCTCGTCGCCCTCGCCCGCGCGTACGACCAACTCGCGGACGTGGGTGTCGTCCGGCGAGGCGTCGGGATGGCGTTCTCGGTCGTGGCTGGGCATGCCCGCTCGGTTTCCGGCCCCCGTGAGCCAACGAACCCCATGTCGCGTCGATTGCATCGGCCCGCGGCTAGCCTGAGCACCATGCTCGCCTTCACCGTCACCGCCACCACCACCGACCCAGCCGAGGCCCAGCGGTTCATCGACTGGCTCTCGCCCGATCCTGCCAAGGGCACGGCCGGCCACGCCGCCGACGTGGTCAGTTCGGGCGGCCTGAGCGCCCAGATCGTACGGATCGACCCCAAGACCCCGGGCGACCCCATCGTCGTCGACTGCCGCTACCTGTTCGAGTCCGCCGAAGCCTTCGCCGCCTACGAGAACGGCCCGGCCGTGCCGCTGCGTGCCGAGGGGCGGGAACTGTTTCCGGTGAACGGGCCGTTGAAGATGGTGCGGACGGTGGGTGAGGTGGTGGTGGAGGCTGGGGTAGTCCGATAGGTTCCATGCGGGATGCCGAGGGACGGCCGGGAGGCGAACGGCCCACGGCTTGATGCCGTATCCACGCAATTCCCCGATTGACACCGTGTGCCGGAGCCAGACTTGCCAGAACCCGACGAGCGGCTATTCGAGCAGTATCGCGCGGGCGACCTGGATGCGTTCCGGCAGTTGGTCGATCGTTATCGGAACGATCTGGTCCGGTTCCTGTACCGCCTGACGGGCTCGGC
>JAUHYE010000028.1 GCA_030426395.1 Phycisphaerae bacterium | reverse complement strand
GGCCATCGATCCCATCGGCCAGGGGCGACCTCTGGCTTCCATCCCACTTGGCGATGCTCCGAGCCGGCACGCCACCGGCCATGGCGAATCCCCCGCCGATGTACAGCGCCGGGCCGGTGCCGTCATCGAAGATGATCGTGGCATTGACCTCGCCCGACACGCCGCCGCCCACTTCGGCCCACTGTCCGCCGTCCCAGGCCGCCAGGCTCCGCGCCAACGAACAGCCAGCCGAGTCGAAGCGTCCGCCGATGTAGAGAAGCGTCGGCCGGCCGCCCACGGCGCCGCTGACAACCGTGTTGATGCGGTCGTCCGTCCCGGGCTGGCAGAATACCGATGTCACCCACCCCGGCTGGCAGTCCTGGGCCGGAGCGGCCCACGCGAACGCAAACGCCGCGAGCAGGGTCGCGACGGCATCGAACGAACGCTGCATTCCCCAGTGCTTTACCACTAGCCCTCCAATCCTGATCTGTTGCATCAAAGGCAACCGTGTGAAAAAGCGCTCTGGAACGCGAGAAAATCAAACAAAGTCAACACGCCGTCAAAATCCAGGTCCGCGGCTGTGTCGCCCAGCGCAAATGCGCTCTGGAACGCCAGAAAGTCGAACACCGTCAGCGATCCATCCCCATCGAAGTCGGCGATGCAGGCGTCCTGACACGATGTTCGGCGCGCGATGCGTGCGGAGGCGACCCCGTCGATCTGGTCAAAGGTGCCGCCAGCGAAGAGGGCCGAACCCGTATCGTCGTGGTGGCTCGTCAGCGCGAGAATCTCTCCGGTCAGGCTGCCGGCCACGCTACGCCATCCCGCGGGGCTCCAGGACGCGAGCCCCGCGGCCTGCACCCGATCGTCCACTGGGCCGACCCGTGCGAACGACCCGGCAACATACAAAGCCGGGCCCTCGCCGTCGTCATGGACCGACAGCTTCTTACCCCGGCCGTCGAGCCCGCCGTCGATGTCGGTCCAGGACTCGCCGTCCCACTGGGCGATCCCCACGGCTCGGGTGGAACCGGCAAACGTGAAATCGCCCGCAGCGAAAAGCGTGGTCGAACCCGCGTCACCAAAGGTTGTCAACGCGTTGACAGGCCCATTGAAGCCAAAGACGACGGCCGACCATTCCGAGCCGTTCCATCGGGCGATGTTCAGCACCGGGACGCTGCCGGCGGCGGAAAACTGGCCGCCAGCGTACAAGTCGCCGTTCCACGAGGCCAGCGCGAATACCTCGCCGTTCAGGCCGGTATCGCCCTCGGCGACCAGCGGTTCCCACTGCGACCCGGACCAGCGAGCGACGCGGGACATCGGAGTGCCGCCCGAGGCCGTGAAGTCGCCCGCCGCGTACAAACGCTCGCCCTGGCCATCGTCGTGGACAGCGAACGCGTTGACCGGGCTGTTGAACCCCTGGCCGACCGAGCCCCACTGGGAACCGTCCCAACGCACGACGTGGCGTGCGTCGATCTGGAACTCGGCCCGGAAGAAGTCACCGCCGACGTACAGCGCCGGCCCTGAGCCATCATCGAACGGTATCATGCAGAAGACCCGCGTCGAATTCAGCGATCGCAGTGGCGGCATGGGTTCGAGCCACTGCGATCCATCCCAACGAGCGATGCCCGTGGCCGATCGCCCGCCGGCGGACTCAAAGTTGCCGCCAACATAAAGCGTGGGACCATCACCCGAATCGAACGAAGCGAGCGCGGTCACGGTGCTGGGTGGAAATCCGTTGCCCACCGAGCGCCAACCGTCCGAGCCCCACGTGGCCACATGGTTCACTCGGCCGCCGTCAACGGTCCATTCAAAGCTACCACCAACGACGAGGCGGCCCTGGAACTCGGCCAGCGCCCTGACAAATCGCGATACCCCGCCGTTGGGAGCTGTCCACGACTCACCATCCCAACCCAAAATACCCACGTCTTCTCCGCGAGAACCGGGTCTATCAAGCGAGCCACCAACAAAAAGCGAGCGTCCGAGCCCGTTATCGAACGGCAAGATCGTGTCGACCTCGGTGCCCTCTAGCCCCTCGCCGATCGGCCTCCAATCATTGCCGTCGAACCGGGCAATCAGCGAGGCGGACACATCGCCGATCGTGCGGAACGAGCCCCCCAGATAGAGATAGTCCTGTCCATCGATTTCCACAGTCTGTAGCGCCCGGATTACGCCGTCCGCGCCGCTTCCGACGGCCGACCAAGCATCGCCGTCCCAGCGGGCCAGGCGCCGAGCGGAAGCAACGTCCGTGGCAGACATGAACCCGCCGCCCACGTATAGATCGGGCCCATCACCGTCGTCATAGCTCTCGAGCGCGAACACGGCCGCGTCGACGCCAGCGCCAAGGCCGACTCCCAGTCGGGACCACTCCGCGCCATCCCAACGAGCGATGTTCGAAGCCGAGACGCCCCCGGCACGGTCGAACTGGCCGCCAACATAGAGCGAGGTCCCAGAGGCGTCCGTGTGGGTGTGCATGCAGTTGACGCGGCCGTTGATCCCCTGGCCCAACGAGCCTTCGACCTCGCGCCACGTACGACCGTCCCACCTGGCAATGTTCGTGGCCGTCAAGCCGCCCGCCCGGGTGAAGATTCCGCCCGCGTACAACTTGGAACCGCCACCGTCATCAAAAACCGCGAGCGCGTTCACGGAGTCCCCGAGCAGTTGGTCGCCGGTAATGCTGGTCAGCGGTTCCCACGACTCGCCGTCCCATCGGGCGATCTTGGCGGTCCCGACGCCTCCGGCGGATGAAAAACTACCAGCCAGGTAGAGCGCCGGCCCACGGCCGTCGTCCCACACCACCGCGTCGCTCACGTTGCCGCTCACGCCGGGCGGCAGGAACAGGTTTGCGGCCCACTCGGGTTCGCACTCCTGCCCAGTGGCAGCCGCCGCGCAGAGGAAGCCCAGCAGCAGGCCGATTCGCAGCCTGGACCACAATCGGTCGAGCAGATCGCCCTCTCTCGCGCGCACCATCGCATTCTCCCCATGCCATCCGACCACGGATCGTGGTGTTCTCGATACCTTACCCGAAACCGGCCACAAAGTTGCAGAAATCAGTCGATTATGTGTAGCCAACACAGAACAGAACCCCTCCATGCCCGGGCAAGAAGGGGTCTCGTCGAGGACGTCAAGAAGGGTGACTACACCCCGGTCGGCTTCTTGTGCCCGGCCAAGACTTCGAGCAACTCGCTGTTGATGTCGCGCACGCCCTCGAACGTGCGGCGGGCCGCGGCGACGACGCGCTCGCGGGCGTCGTCGCTCAGGTCGAGCGTGTCCAGGCGGCTCTTGAAGCGGGCCCAGGTCTCACGCTGGGCGGGGCCGTAGCTCTTGAGGTAGCGCAGGCCGTCCTCTTCGAGCCCCAAAGCCGGCCCGATCTTCCTGGCGATGTAGCCGTTGCCGTTGGTCGAGCCCTCCAGGACGTACTGCACGCCGATGAGGGCGGTGGGGTTGTCCTTGGCGGTGTCCTCGATCCAGTCGGTGAAGCTCTCGGTGGCGGGCACGGGCTTCACGTCGGCGGGGTCGGTCGACAAATGGGCCAGGTCGGCCTCGAGCTTGCCGGTGTGGTGCAGGTCCTCGCTGTTCAGAGCCTTGACCTGGTCGCACAGCGCCGCGTCGAGGCAATTCTCCAGCGTGCGGTGTACCAGGTAGAGCTGGCCCAGGTGGGCGGCGTACTCGTGCTTGCCGAGCTCGCCCTTGACCAGACGCTTCTGCAGCTCGCCGCTCTCGGCCTGCTGGTGCAGGTCCCAGGTGCTGTCCTTGAGCGTCGCGGCGATGCCGGTGGCCGCCTCGGCGTCGCCGGTGTGGGTGGTGGGGTGTTGCATGGGTGTCTGGCTCCTGTTGAGACCGATCGTAGGGGCTCAGCCGGCGTCGAAGGCGTTCTGGAACGCGAGGAAGTCGAAGATGTCCAGCGTGCAGTTGCCATCGAAGTCGGCCAGCGGATCGGCGGCATCGAAGGCGTTCTGGAAGGCCAGGAAGTCGAACAGGTCGAGCACGCCGTCGCCGGTGAGGTCGGCGTCGTCGACGGCGATCACCGTGATCTCGAGTCGCGGCGCGTAGCCCAGGATGGGGCTCAGCGCGTTCTCCTTGGTGAAGAACGCGGGGAACTCGGTCGAGCCCAACTCGGCGCTGTGCATGCTGGTCACCGTCAGGTTCACCTTGCCCGCATCGAACGACGCGTCGAAGAACGCCGTCGAGCCCGGCGCGCAGGTGTCGACGTCGAAGGTGAAGACCGTCTCGGCGGGCACCAGTTCGCCAACGGCCACGCCCGTCGTCTGGCCGATCGCCAGCGGCGTGCTCTCGATGCGCTCGCGCACCTGGCGGGAAAGGTCCACCACGTCGTCGGCGCCGCTGTAGAACGCCGCGAACGCGTTGCGGGCTCCCTCGGCGGGGATCACGATGGGTGGGCCGCCGAACTCGCTGGTCTCTTCCCAGTTTTCGATCGTGAAGCCGTTGCGATAACCAGTGGCGTAGAGCTCGATCGGGCGGCCGGCGGTGGTGTCCGCGACGTACTCCGGATCGTCGCTCAGGAAGTAGCTGGCCAGTTCGTCCTGGGTCGCGTCGTAGGCGAACTGGAGGTCGTTCTGCACCACCAGCGTGACGCGGGCCGAGACCACGCGGTAGGCCCCGGCACCCATGCCGGTTGGGATGTCGCCGGCGGTGTCGAAGCCGATCACGAACTGGCCGTCGCGGTCGTCGAAGCCCTCGATGCCCGTGGCCCCGAAGATGGTCGCGTTGGTCCGGGTGCCGGGCGTGGCGCTGAATGGGTAATTCCAGCGATCGCGGGCCGGCTCGTCGAAGGTCAACGAAATCGGACCGGTCTGGGCCAGGCAGGCACCGGAAAGGGCGAGGACGACAAGGGCGCTGCGGATCATGGATTCTCTCCTGAACCGCCCCGAGCGTGAAATCGGGGCGAAATATGGTTGCGATTGAGTCTCAGTTGCGTAGTATTGTCGCCAACCCACTGCTGGTCAAGAATAATTCCTGTTTTACAGCAATGGCAGGAGCCAAACGTGCCAAACTCCCGCAGCCACGCCGCCTTCACGCTCATCGAGTTGCTCGTGGTCATCGCCGTCATCGCGATCCTGATCTCGATCCTGCTGCCCGGCCTGGGGGCCTGCCGGGCGCTGGCCAGGGCCACGCGCGAGATGGCCGCCGCCCAGCAAACCATGGTGGCCTTCCAGCTCTACGCCCAGGACAACGGCGGCCGGTTGCTCGCCGGTATGCCCGATCGGCGGGACGTCACGGGCCGCAACGCGCCGATAGACGAGATGGGCGAGCCCATCGACGACCCTATCACCGCCCAGCGATATCCCTGGCGGCTCGCGCCGTACGTCGAGTACAACTTCCGCGGCCTCTACGGCGACGACAAGGCGTTAGCCGCTCTGCGAGACCGCCGGTCCGACTTCCAGTACGTCGTGAGCCTCTACCCCAGCCTGGGCATGAACGTCGCCTACGTCGGCGGCAGCGTGAACCACCTGGGTGACACCACCAGCCAGCGCGTCTTCGGCAAGGTCTTCCTCGACCGCGACGACCAGGCCAGCCGGCCGACCGAGGTTATCGCCTTCGCTTCGGCCCGCTTTCGTGGGCCGGGCACCATCGAGGAACTTCCCGAGCCCGAGGGCTTCTTCAGAGTCGAAGCCCCAACGTTCGGCCCCGGCTGGCAGGAAAGTTACGACGATCGTGCCCCCAACCCGGGCACCAACAGCGGCTTCATCAGCCTCCGCCACGGCGGCAAGGCCGTGACGGCCATGCTCGATGGCCACGCCGAGGTGCTGAGCTGGCAGGAACTCCGCGATATGCGACGCTGGGCCGACCATGCGACGACCGAGGATTGGGAGCCCAATCCTCGGTAAGTTCGGGTTTCTGATCAGGCTTGCTCGCCCCATAGCGATCGAAATCTGGGGTTAGTTTCCGACACTTTCTGCTATCATGATTCGCCGAGGGGTACGACGTCTGCCCCGAGCGTGGGTATGCGGCAGCCGAGGAGGTGGGGGATGGTGACGAGGTTCGTTCGCGGCATCGTGGCCCGTTGGGCACTCATCACGATCGCATGTTGCGTTGCATCACCGGCGTTGATGGCGCAGACCCTCGTCGGTGGCCCGATTCTCGACGACACCATGTGGACCACCGCTGGCAACCCGTACCAGGTGACCTCGCTTGTCGTCGTTGGCGACGATGCCACACTGACGATCGAGCCCGGCGTGGTGGTCGAGTGTGGCGACGGCTTTGGCATAGACATTGGCTCGCCGTCCTTTGGGCAAGGCACGCTCATCGCCCGCGGCACAGTCGCAGAGCCGATCGTGTTCAAGCCGAGCGCGCCCGATCCCGTGCCCGGTCAGTGGCGGGGCGTCTGGTTCACGCCGTTCGCCGTTGATGGGCTGGTCGACCCCGATACTGGCGTGTATGTCAGCGGGTCGATCGTGGAGCACGCTGAGTTCACCTTCGCCGGCAACGCGCTGCGATTCGACGAGGGCGTGGCCGTCGTGCGGGACGCCGCGATGCGCGAATGCGGTTCTGCCATCGGGGCCACTCTCGATGGGGAACAGCAACTCCACATGGCCGATGTCCAATCGCGTGACTGCCCCGGCGGTGTCAGCATCATTCGTGGTCGAGGGCACGTCCTGACCAGGTTGAACGTTTCCAATGGCGGCATCATGCTGTCTATCTCGGATGCGCCGGACGTGACCATCAATGGCGGACTTCTGGAAGGCGCGACAAGCGACGGGTTGAGAGCGGTTCGCACAGATCGCCTGAAGGTTGAGTCGCTGCGGCTCGAACGCAACCCGGCCCGTGGCATGAACGTGCTCGACAGCGAGGACGTTGAGATCCGCGCGTGCGTGTTCATCGACAATGGCGATACCGGTGCGTACTTGTCCAGGGTCCCGCGGATGCGGGTCATCGATTGCGAGTTCCGGCAGAACATTTCGGCGGGTGGCTTGTTCAATGGCGCTGCCGGCCTCCACGTCTTTCGTGGTGACGACGTCGTGATCCAGGGGTGCGTGTTCGAGGGCAACCAGACACGGGGCACCGACATCGACGGCGGCGCGTTGGTGTTGAGGATCACCGAGCGAGCCTCGGTCTTCGACACCGACTTCGAGGGCAACGAGGCATTCGGGAACGGTGGAGCCGTGCATGTCGAGGAGTCGCCGGCATCGACGTTCTCCGATGTCCGATTCCGAGACAACGTCGCCGGCGCGCGCGGTGGAGCGGTTCACGTCGTGGCGGGCCCGGATGCCACATTCGAGGCCTCGACCTTCGAGGGCAACGCGGCCGCCGAAGGGGGAGGCGTGTTCGTCGACGCCGGCTCGACGGGCATCAGCTTCGCGGGCGATCCGGACACCCGCCGGTTTAACGCCTTCGCCGACAACGTTGCGGATCGTGGCCAGGACATGTTCAACAACATGGAAGTTGGCATCATCCCGGGCCCGGGAGACGTCGATGCCAGCAACGTCTGCTGGGGCACGCTCGTGCAGTTCGAGGTGCAGCAGCGCATCTGGGACGGCTTCGACGATCCGCTCCTGGGCTTCATCGTGGCCAATCCGCTGGTCGAGTGCGACCCAGCGTGCCGAGCGGACATCGATGGGGACGGGGCCCTGACCATCTTCGATTTCCTGGGCTTCCAGAACGCCTTCGACGCGGGCGATCTCTCAGTAGCTGATTTCGACGGCGATGGAGCGCTCACGATCTTCGACTTCCTCGCCTTCCAGAACGAGTTCGACGCGGGCTGCGAGTAGGCCTCCGGGCGAAGCCAGGGGACCATACCATCGGGCCCATGCCCGAGACCCCAGCCACCATCGACCTCCTCGACGAACTCCGCTGGCGCGGCCTGCTCCACCAGTGCACCGACGAAGCCGGCCTGGCCGAGCACCTGAGCCATCGGGCGGGTGGCGGCCCGCGCCGGGTCTACTGCGGCTTCGACCCCACCGCCGACTCGCTGACCATCGGCAACCTCGTGCCCATCATGACCCTGGTCCACGTCGCACGGGCCGGGCACGAGCCGGTGGTGGTCATGGGCGGGGGCACCGGGCTCATCGGCGATCCGTCGGGCAAGTCGGCCGAGCGTCAGCTCACCAGCCGCGAGGGCATCGAGAACAACGTGCGGGCCCAGCGCCCGATCTTCGGCAGCGTCTTCAACGGCGCGGGGCTGGCCGAGCCGCCCATCCTGAACAATCTCGACTGGCTGGGCAAGGTCAGCTTCCTCGACGCCCTGCGCGACGTGGGCAAGCACTTCAGCGTCAACCAGATGATCCAGCGCGACTCGGTGCGCGACCGCCTGCACGGCCGCGAGCAGGGCATCAGCTTCACAGAGTTCAGCTACATGATCCTCCAGGCGCTCGACTTCGCCCACCTGCATCTGACCAGGAAGGTCACCGTCCAGTGCGGCGGCAGCGACCAGTGGGGCAACATCGTCTCGGGGATCGATCTCATCCGCCGGCTCATGGTCGAGCTGCCCATGACCCGCCAGCGGCCCGCGTGGCTGAGCACCGAGGCGGGCGACGTGGTGATCCGCGAAGAGCTCGAGCGCCGGGCCGCGGCCTTCGGCTTCACCGTGCCGCTGGTGACCAAGGCCGACGGCGGCAAGTTCGGCAAGAGCGAGGCCGGCGCGGTGTGGCTGACGCCCGAGCGCACGAGCCCCTACGACTACTACCAGTTCTGGCTCAACACCGCCGACGCGGACGTGGGGCGGTTCCTGAAGACCTTCACGCTGCTCGACCGCGGGGCCGTCGAGGACATCATGGCCCGCCACCAGGCCGAGCCAAATAAACGTCTGGCCCAGACGGCACTGGCCGAGCAGGCGACCGCCCTGCGCCACGGCGACGCGGAGATGCAAAGCGCGGTGCAGGCGGCCAGGGCCCTGTTCTCCGGCGAACTCTCGGCGTTGGATGCCGACGCGCTCGAGGCCGCGATCGCCGACGCCCCGAGCGTGAACCAGCCACGCGCCGACCTTGCCGCTGGCGTCCCGCTCATCGACCTCCTGCTGGCCACCGGCCTGGCCAGCAGCAAGCGCGAGGCCCGCGAGTTCCTCGCCGCCGGCGCCATCCGAGTGAACGGCACGCCCCACGACGGCTCGGCACCCATCACCACCGCCGACCTGCTGCACGATCGCCTGACCGTGCTCAAGCGGGGCAAGAAGAAGCAGGCCGTGGTGCGCTGGGTCGATTAGCCGGCCGTCGCGAGCCGCAGCCGCACAAGCAGGTCGTTGAGCTGCGCCCGGGCCTCGCGTGGAGGCGATTCGGGCAGCCCGCTCTTCTCGGCCGATGCTTCGAGCCGCTCGTTGAGCTTCGCGAACTGCTCGTGGTGGAAGCCGAGGTCCTGTTCGCCCAGCGGCTGCGTCTCGGCTCCACTCATCTTGCGTTCGATCAGCTCATCGATCATGGGCACGCGGAACTTCTCGTTGAGCGTGCGCAGGTTGCTCTCCATCACGCGGTCTTCCATCAGGTGGATGCCCGCCAGCAATGGGCGATAGCTGTAGAGCAGCCCCTTCACCGTCCCGTGGCTCGGGCCGGCGACCTTCTCCCACTGGTTGGTCGCGAACCGGCGGAAGTGGTGGCGGTGGTGCCGCGTCAGGCAACGCATCGCGATGTCGCGCAGCTCGGCGAAGCCCTCGCCCGCGTGCACGACCAGCGGCGAGACGATCTGTTCGAGCACGTACCCGTTCCGCCCGAGCAGCATGGTGAAGAACTTGTGCACGTCGTGCGTCACCAGGTCCATCTCGACCTCGGCGTCACGATCCAACACTTCATACGTCTCGCGCGGCGTGTCGAGGCCGATCATGCTCTCGAGGTCGATCACGTGGGCCCCGCGCAGGTCGTAGTCGCTGTCGGGCGAGGCGAAGCCGTAGAGGTGCGCGCCGCTGACGGTCACGAACAGCAGGTGCGGGTAGTGGGGGTGGGCCTCCAGGTACGGATCGATCAGTTCCTGGCGGAGCGGATGGCTCGGCTTGACGGTTGGCGGCGTGTTCACGCGTGAGCGTACGGCCCATCCGCCCAACCGACATCCCCAATTGCCCTCCATGCGAGCCACCGGGCATGGCCCCGCGGGCTGCGGCCGTGCCCGGGCAGACCTCCATCCTGCCCGCGCAGAACTCCATCCTGCCCGGGCAGAACTCGATCTTGCCCGCGCAGAACTCCATCCTGCCCGGGCAGAACTCGATCTTGCCCGCGCAAAACTCCATCCTGCCCGGGCAGAACTCGATCTTGCCCGGGCAGAACTCCATCTTGCCCGCGCAGAACTCCATCTTGCGCGGGCAAAACAGAGGTCAATGTTGGGGTGATCGCGGCTCGCACCCCTCCTGACGGGCCGTGGTGGCGGTTTGCGGCGAGCCGGACCCGAACAAACCGGCCTCGCCTCAAACGGGCCCCCGACCCACCGCCCGGGTTGGCCTTCGCCGACCGTGTGGGGTATCCTGCGGCTTCAGATTAGAATCATTCCAGATCGAGACAGGCCGGCCCCCGGCAGGATCCCACGAAGAGGAGACCCCACCATGACCCCCCCCAGCACCCAACAGCCCGGGCAGCAGGCCGGCCAGTGCCCCTTCCGCGGCGGCCGCGTCGGCGGCGCCCTCGGCTCGGCCCCGCAGATCTCCGACTGGTGGCCCAACCGCCTGCCCGTCGAGCTGCTCCATCAGGACCCGCCCCAAGGCAACCCGCTCCGGGGCGAGGAGTATCAGAAGGCCTTCAACTCGATCGACTTCCAGCAGCTCAAGGCCGACATCGCCGCCGTCATGACCGACAGCCAGCCCTGGTGGCCGGCCGACTACGGCCACTACGGGCCGCAGATGGTCCGCATGGCCTGGCACGCGGCGGGCACGTACCGCATCGCCGACGGCCGCGGCGGCGCGGGCGGGGGCATGCAGCGCTTCGCCCCGACCAACTCGTGGGACGACAACGGCAACATCGACAAGAGCCGCCGCCTGCTCTGGCCCATCAAGAAGAAGTACGGCGCGGCGATCTCGTGGGCCGACCTCATGGTCCTGGCCGGCAATGTCGCACTGGAAACCATGGGCTTCAAGACCTTTGGCTTCGGTGGCGGGCGTGAGGACACCTGGGAGCCCGACCGCGGCATCTACTTCGGCAGCGAGTTCTGGAACGGCAAGAGCGTGGCCGAGTTCGAGGGTGCGGCCACCCAGGGCGGGAGCCACCCCGGCGAGATGGTCACGCGCACCAAGCGGTGGACCGGCAAGCCCGGCGACGAGAACTACGACCTCGAGGCCCCGCTGGCGGCCGCGTTCCAGGGGCTGATCTACGTGCATCCCGAGGGGCCAAATCGCGATGGGGACGTCGCGAGCGCCATCGGCGACATCCGCGAGACTTTCAAGCGCATGGCCATGGACGACGAGGAGACCGTCGCGCTCATCGCCGGCGGGCACGCCTTCGGCAAGAGCCACGGCGCGGTCGACCCCTCCAAGATCGGGCCGGCCCCCGAGGGCGCGCCGATCAGCGCGCAGGGCATGGGCTGGAAGAACGAGGAAGGGACCGGGTACGCCAAGTACGCCATGACCAGCGGCATCGAGGGCGCGTGGACGCCCACGCCCATCGCGTGGGACAACTCGTTCCTGGAGAACCTCTTCAAGTTCGACTGGGAGCTGACGCGAAGCCCCGCGGGCGGCATCCAGTACAAGCCCAAGGATGCGAGCGCGCCCAAGACGCCCGACGCACACGTCGAGGGCCAGCAGAACGAGCTCATGATGCTCACCACCGACCTGGCGCTCAAGGTCGATCCCGAGTATCGCAGGATCTGCGAGCGGTTCCTGGCCGACTTCGACTACTTCTCTGACTGTTTTGCCCGCGCCTGGTTCAAGCTGACCCACCGCGACATGGGCCCCAAGAGCCGTTATCTGGGCCCCGAGGTGCCAAGCGAAGACCTCGTCTGGCAGGACCCGGTGCCCGCGGCCGACCACGGGCTCATCGACGACAACGACATCGCCAACCTCAAGCAGGCGATCCTGGGCAAGGGCTTGAGCGTTTCCGAACTCGTCTCGGCCGCATGGGCCTCCGCGTCCACGTACCGCGACTCGGACAAGCGTGGCGGCGCGAACGGCGCCCGCGTTGCGCTGGACCCACAGAAGGACTGGGCCATGAACCGGCCGCAGGAACTGGCAAAGGTCCTCGACACGCTCCGCGGCGTTCAATCGGAGTTCAACAACTCACAGAGCGGCAACAAGAAGGTCTCGCTGGCCGACCTCATCGTGCTGGGGGGCTGCGCGGCCGTCGAGAAGGCGGCCCGTGACTCGGGAGTTTCGGGCGTGGACGCGACCGTTCCCTTTACCCCCGGCCGCACCGACGCCACCGACGAGCAGACCGACGCCGAGAGCTTCGACTGGCTCCAGCCGGTGGTCGATGGCTTCCGCAACTACGTGAACATGAACGTCAAGGTCGACGTCGCCCCCGAGCGGATCTTCCTCGACCGCGCGAACCTGCTGACGCTGACCGCCCCCGAATGGACCGTCCTCGTCGGCGGCCTGCGCGTGCTCGACCAGAACTTCGACCACTCCAAGCATGGCGTCTTCACCGACCGCCCGGGTGTGTTGACCAACGACTTCTTCACCACCCTGTGCGACATGCGCTACGAGTGGGAGGCGGCCGACCCGATAGAGATGGGCTTCTACCTGAAGGATCGCGCCACGGGCGAGACGAAGCACACCGCCACGCGCATGGACCTGGTCTTCGGTTCCAATTCCCAGCTTCGCAACCTGGCCGAGGTCTACGCCGCCGACGACGGCCACGAGCGGATGGTCAAGGACTTCATCGCCGCGTGGAACAAGGTGATGATGCTCGACCGCTTCGACGTGGAGTAAGCCGCGAGCCGGCACGCTCGACAGAACAAGCCAGCCCGAGCCCGGCCCCACCGCCGGGCTCGTCTCATGCGCTCCGGCGTATCATGGCCCATGAACGCAACTCTCCCCCGGGCTCGCATGGCCCGCGTGCTGATGCTCGTTCCCACGATGCTCGTGCTCGGCCTGTTGTCCGCCTGCCGGGCGTCGCTCGAGCCGCTCATGCCCACGCCCGCGTTGTTCACCGAGACGGGCGTCGATCCGATGGCCCACATCCCCGAGGATGAACGCTGGGTGCCACGGCGTGTCTACTACGCCACCACACGCGACCGCACCAGCACCCGCCGCGCCATCGACTACGGCAACCGCGCGGGCGAGCAACTCTCGATGGGCGCGGCTCTCGTTGGCTTCGGGCCCGAGGACATGTCCTGGGCCGACCTCCAAGCCGCGACGCTCACGCCGGGGATGGACGGCCGTCCGCCGCTGACCATCAACGGCGTGTTCGAGGCCGGCCGCTTCCCAATAGACGCCACCGCCGCAGAGGCCGCCCAGCCTAACCGGGCGGGCTGGGTGCTGGAGAACATCGACCAGGCCGTCTCGAGCGCCCGCGACAAGGACATTCTCGTCTACGTGCACGGCGCCAAGGTCGATTTTTACAACGCCTGCGCCTTCGCCGCACAGCTCGACCACTTCATGGGTCGGGACCTCACCTCGGTCGCCTTCGCCTGGCCCACGCACCAGAACATCTTCGCCTATGGCGTGGGCGGCGACGTCGGCCGCGCCTATCACTCCGCGCCCGCTCTGGCCACGCTTCTTGAAGTGCTCGCCAGCGACACGAGTGCCCGGCGCATCCACGTCTTGTGCTGGAGCGCGGGCGGGCGTGTCACCTCGCGTGCCATGGCCCTGCTGCGTGAGCGGCACGCCGACCTCGACCACCATGCGTTGCAAGAGAAGCTCCGGATCGACACGGTCTACTTCGCGGCCGCTGATGTGCCCATGGACCAGTTCCTCGAAGAACTCCCCGCCATCCACGAAGTGGCCGGCGAGGTCGTGGTGACCCAGAGCAGCCACGACGGTGCGCTCGCCTCGGCCGAGCGATTCATGGGCGGGGGACTTCGCATCGGCCTGCTGCACGACGACGCGGTGAGCGAGGAGGAGCGAATTTGGCTGCGCGAGCTGGAGCGGTTGCACGTTATCGACGTCTCGCGGGGCGCCGACGACCGCGGCTTCGACATTACGGGCCACCGCTATTGGTTCAATCACCCTTGGGCGAGTTCCGATGTGCTGCTGGCCATCCGCACCGACCTGGGCCCGGCCGACCGCGGGCTGGTGGGCGTGACGCCCGACCATCCGTCCCCCGCACGCGAGATCATCTGGACCATTCCCTCCGACTATCCCGATCGCCTGCGCAATCTGGCCGTCGTGCGCGACGGCGCCCCGCTGAGGGAGTGGGCAGAGCCGTCGCCGAAGTAGCGCGAACGAACCTAGTACGCCCGCTCCAGGCTCGCCCCGACGTAGAAGTTCATCAGGATGCGATCGCCGCTCCACCCTCGCTGGGCCAGCGCCTGCGCGCTGTACTGGCACAGCCCGACGCCGTGGCCGAATCCCCGGCCGCGGATCACGAATCGCGACCCGGCGCCCGTGACCTCCAAATCGCCGCTTCGCACCCGGTCATCGCCGGAAACGTCGGGAAGCCCCTTCACGTCGGTATTGAGCGCGATGCGGAGCTGCTCGGCACTCAGCAGGTGCGATACTCCGTTGCGTTCGCCCACCCGATACTGCGCGGGCCGGCCAACACGATTCGTGCGTGCGACCTCGATGTTCGTGACCGCTCTCGCGCTCTTGAGTGTGTGGCCCGCGTTCTCGCCCCATGCCCGCAACCGCCGCGTTACGTCGTCAGGCGTACGGACCACCTGCCATCGGTGCAGCCGGGATGCGTCGCTCGCGTGCACAGCCACATGGGCCTGGATGGGAGGCAGCAGGTTGTACTCGTAGCCCGGGCCAGTCGGCCAAGTGTCAGCCGCCGATCCGCTCCGCCCGCCGCTGGTGCTGCTGTAGTAGGCCCGCAAGATCTCGCCGCCATACACCAGCACCCGCCCGCGCGTGTTCATCGCGGCGGTTATCGAGCGTTCGTGCGTCGTGTGCCCGGGATAGGCCTGGTCGACGGTGCTCGATTCGACGTGCCACGCCCTGCCGCGGCGGTCTGCAAGCCCCATCGACTGCATCGCGTACGACCGCGCCGCCACGCACTGGGCCTCGTAGGCGGCCAGTTCCCACGATGGGAACAACTCCTTCGACGCCACGGCCGCGACGTACCGCTCGAGGTCGATCTCGTTGACGGCCTGAACGCCTTCGACCGAGGCCGAGAGCCGCACGCTCCCTGCATACGGCACGCCCGCGACCGCGATCGTGGGCGCATCCTTGAACCAGCCAACCGTACCGGGCGACGAGAACGAGGACGCACGCGGGTCGGCCGACTCGAGTTCGATATCGCCCGCCACATTGGTCGTGACGCCGCCAGGCTCGCTCAGGTGCAAGCCGCCCGCCGTCGCGCGCACGAGCAATGGCGTGCGATAGATCTTGATCCGCCCCGCCGCATCCTTCGACATCACCAGCCGGGCACCGGCGATCACGACCTCGTTCGTCGGCTTCACGATCCGAACCCGGATCGTCGGCTCCTGCCCCAGCCAGACGTTCGAGACCTCCCAGCCGCCCGCTGACGGGCCGATCATCGCACTCGATCGTCCCGGCCATTGGCAACTGGCCGCCACGAGACTGACGATCAGTCCCAGGCACAGCAGCGCAACCATCGTGCCCGAGCCCGGATGGGCCAGATGGGCGCGGGCGATGCCCGCCTCGCCGAAGACGAAGCGCCATCCATGTCCGGTCGCGTGGCGAAAACGCTGGAACATCCTGCTCCCCATCATCGGCCGTTTGAGGCCAAACTGGCCCGATCCGCCGAAGCCTAGTAGGCAACGAGCCCCGAGGCCGTGTGAGGGGGTTGTCCGGGGCTGTCGGTTCAGGGCTACCATCTCGCGCGATGACGGCGAACGGAGCGGCACAGCCTGTGGCGACCGACACCCGGCCCAGCGCCCGGGCTGTGCTGGCGCTCACGCTCGTGCCCGAACTTGGACCCCGCCGAATCCGTCGGCTGATCTCGATCATGGGCGGGCCCGAAGCCGCGCTCGACGCGTCGATGGCCGACCTTGCCTCGATTCCCTCCGTCGGTGAGCCACTGGCCAGGAAGCTGAGCCGCGGGCTCTCGCAGGCACGCAATGACGTCGACGAGAAGTTCGAGCATGTCCAGTCCACCGGCGTTCGGTTGCTTCCCTTCGACGATCCCGCCTATCCACCCCAACTCGCCGGTGATGAGCACGCCCCGGCCATCCTTTATGTTCGCGGGTCGATCGATGCGCTCGCCGTCGACGGCGTCGGGCTCGTGGGCGCTCGAAAGTGCTCGGCGTATGGAATCGATCAAGCCGGGCGATTCGCGGGCGTGCTTGCCCAGGCGGGGTGGTCGATCGTCTCGGGCGGCGCTCGCGGCATCGACACCGCCGCCCACCACGCGGCCCTCCGCTCGGGCGGCACCACGGTCGCCGTCCTCGGCTGCGGGCTCGATCACAACTACCCGGCCGAGAACGCCGAGCTCTTCGAGAAGATCGTCGCCAGCGGCGGGGCCGTCGTTTCCGAGTTGCCCATGAACTGCCGGCCCGAGGCCAAGAACTTCCCCGCCCGCAACCGAATCATCGCCGGCCTGTCGCGCGGCATCGTGGTCATCGAGGCCGGCGAGCGGAGCGGGGCACTTATCACCGCCCGCCTGGCAGGCGAGATGGGGCGGGAAGTCATGGCCCTGCCCGGCCGGGTCGACGTCGAAAGCAGCCGGGGGTGCCACGCCCTGATCCGCGATGGTGTCACCCTGGTCGCCAGCCCCGCCGACGTCGAAGAAGCTTTGGAACCCACCAGGGGCCGCCGGGCACCATCCCAGGGCCTGTTCGAGGTTTCTTCGGAATTCCCGGATGCCGATCAGGGAACCGGGGGCGATCGGACCCCGAACAGCATTGAGGACCGTGTGCTCGACGCGCTGGCGGAGGCTTTGACGCTCGACCAATTGTGCGAGCGTGTGGCTCTGCCGCCCGAGCAGGTGCGTGCCACGGTGACCCTGCTGGAAATTCGACGCCGGATCAGGCGTGAAGGGATGAGGCTTGTTCGGAATCGATAAGGCGTTATCAGACAGAGCCCATTGCTGAAATAGTTGGCGGTCATACCCTTGATATCAGGGAAATGGCCTGCTACATTCATCCGAACAAATATCCAAAAAAATATCGAACAGGCTCACCAGGCCGACCGATGAAGCAGCCATGATCGCATACCAGACCCAACCCGAATGTGCGTCGCACCAGGGCAACCCGGAGGGGCCCCAGGAGATCGCTTCGGGCTTGGTCCTGCTCGGTCCGGGCGGTGACTTCGTCGTGGGTACGGGCGAGCGGCAATCCGGAAGCCGATCGGTAGAGAACTTCGCGCCAACGACGACGTTGGCAGAGGTGGTCGGCCTGGTTCTCGGCTCGCTGCGTCTGGGGTGGCTCACCAGCCGCCGGCAGGCATTCGGATCAAACACACTGGACTCGGCCCGGGCACCGCTCGGGCCATTGGAGGGGGCGTTGCCGGTCGAGAAGGCCGACGATCGCCCGGAGAGGTCGATCACACCGTCCCGCCCGGCAGCGAGGATTTGCGTTGCCGAGAGGGATCTGGCGTGCGGTACATTGGTCGCTGGGCTCGCCCCAAGGCCAATCAGGGCGCGCGTGAACGAGGAAGGCAACCATGAATCTGACTCCCAAGCAACTGCGCATTCTCCGGCTTATCCGCGACTGGCGGATCCGCCGCGGCTATTCACCGACGATGCAGGAACTCGCCGACGAAATCGGCGTCAGCAAGGTAACCGTGTTCGAGCACGTCGAGGCGCTCATCAAGAAGGGCGCCCTGGTGCGCGAGCCCAACAGGGCACGCTCTTTGTCGATCGCTGAGGGCATCTCGGTTCCCGACGAGTCGCGTCCGCTGCGATATCCGCTGGTCGGCAAGATCGCCGCGGGCTACCCGATCGAGAAGGTCGCCGACAGCGACGAGATCGACCTGCAGCAACTGGTCGGCAACCCCTCGGACTCCAGCCGGTCCATGTTCGCTCTCAAGGTCGATGGCGACTCGATGCGCGACGAGGGCATCCTCGACGGCGACTACGTGCTCATCGAACGTAGCCCGACGGCCCACAACGGCGACCGTGTCGTGGCCCTCTTGCCCGACGGGGCCACGACGCTCAAGACGTTCTTCAAGGAGGCCGACCATATTCGTTTACAGCCGGCCAACCCGGATTTCGAGCCCATCCGCGTGAAGCACTGCGAAGTGCAGGGCGTGGTGCGCGGCGTGATCCGTCGGTACTGATCCCGATCAGTTCTTCAGCGTGGGCCAGATCGCCCGCACCAGATCCAGGTCTTCGGGTCGCGTGATTTTGAGATTGCGCGGGTCGCCCCGCACGAGCAGCACCGGCTCGCCCAGACGCTCCACGAGCTGGGCGTCGTCGGTGCTTGTCAGATCGACCTGCTCATACGCGCGGGTTATGAGGTCGAAGTGAAAACCCTGTGGCGTCTGGCAGGCGAACAGGCGTTCGCGGCTGATCGTCGTTTCGACTTGAGGTTGGCTTGGGTTGGTGCTTGAAGCCGGCTCGGCTCGCTTGAGCGTGTCAGGAACGGGCACGCCAGGCACGACGGCCGGGTGGTCCTTGAGGGCATCAATCACTCGGCGAACGACGATGGGGGGCGTGCAGGGGCGGGCGGCGTCGTGGACGAGCACGGCGTCGATGCCGTTCAGCGTCTCTCGGATGTGGTCGAGGCCTGCCTTGACGGTCTCGAATCGCTCGGCGATGCCTCCGGGGCAGATCGTGGCGCCCAAGGTTTTCAGAACGGCTTCGTGGCGATCGCGGAACTGGGCGAGGGCGTCAGGGGTGGCCGGCCCGGCCACGATAGTGGCGACGACCTCGGGCTGGCTGGCGACGGCTTGCACGGCTCGCGTCAGGACGGTCTTGCCGTGGAGGTCCTGGTCGAGCTTGCCGCCGTTGGATGAACCGAACCGTGTGCCCGAGCCGGCGGCGCAGATGATGGCGGCGATGCGGGGCGAGCTTGGCATCAGAGAGTGTATGAGCCGGCGACTGGATTGATCGGGCGGAATAGGCGATGAGGGGTGTGGAGTTTGTAGGTTGGTCGCTCCCGGCAGCGGGTGAGGCTCTATGATCTCTATCCCGAGCTCCGGCTCGGGTTTGACAACTTGGTTTCGACATTCTGGGGCCGATATGGATTCGATCGGACGTGTACGGCATAGTGTGGCGCGTCGAGAGGTGTGCTCTTCTCGTAACCGGCACACAAAACCAACAACTGCCGAACCGCAGTACGCTCTGGCTGCTTAACGTAGCCCGTCCCCTTCCCGACGCCCGATAGGGAAAGGGGACGACGACATCGGGCTGGTCAACGCGTGGCGCTTCCGGGCGTGTTGGCGAGGAGGTTCACCGGTGGCTGGGCCGAAGGTGAGGGCGTCGGCGCCCGCGCACAGGCCGAGATCAAACCGCCGACTACACGCGTAGAGGCGCTATGGCGGCCGTTCCGACACGGGGGTTCGATTCCCCCCGGCTCCACTGTTCCTGATCAACAGACGTTGGCACAGCAAGGGCCCGCATGCTTATGCACGCGGCTCTGTTGTCGTGCTCATTGCTCGTTCAATCATCATCCCCATGCGGGTCATACGCCGCGACGACCTCGGCCTGCACGTTGGGCGGGGTGCGTTCGTCGTGGCTGTAGTCCATGACGTAGCTGCCGGCACCGTGGGTCATGCTCTTGAGCTCATTGGCGTAGTTCTGCAGCATGCCCAGCGGGGCGACGGCGCGGACCATGCAGGTGTCGCCATCGACCATCGAGTCCTGCACGCGGCCGCGCTTGGTCGAGAGGTCGCCCGTGATGTCGCCCATGTACTGCGAGGGCGCGTTGACCTCGACCTCGACGAAGGGCTCGAGCAGGGCGGGCTTGGCCTTGCGGCAGGCGTCGACGAAGGCGCGCTTGCCGGCCTTGAGGAAGGCGACTTCCTTCGAGTCGACGGCGTGGTACTTACCGTCGTAGACCTCGACCTTGATGTCCTGCATCGGGTAGCCGGCGATAGCGCCCTCGGTGAGGGCCTGGCGGATGCCCTTCTCGATGGCGGGCATGAACTGGCGGGGGATCGAGCCGCCGACGGTCGCGTTGACGAAGAGGAAGTGCTCGCCGTTGGCCAGGGCGGCTTCCTGGTCTTCGCCGTTGAGGGGCGCGACGCGGAGGTAGACCTCGCCGAACTCGCCCGAGCCGCCCGACTGCTTCTTGTGGCGGTGGTGGCCCTCGGCGTTGGCGGTGACGGTTTCCTTGTACGCGATCTTGGGCTGGTGAGTGTTCACCTCGATGCCGTACTGGCCCTTCATGCGTTCGAGCATGACGCGCAGGTGCATCTCGCCCAGTCCGCGCAGCACGGTTTCCTTGGTGGCTGCCACGCGGTCCATGACGAAGCACGGGTCCTCGGCTTGCAGCTTGGCGATGGCGGGGCCGAACTTTGACTCGTCCTTGTGGTTGGCCAATTCGACGGCGACGCCGTACATGGGCTTGGGTAGTGGCAGGGGGCGAAGCCGTAGGTGCTCGTTGGCGTGTGCGTGCACGACGGTGTCGAACTCGATGTCGTCGATCTTGCTGACGGCGACGATCTCGCCCGGGCCGGCCTCGGTCACGTCGACGTGGTCTTTGCCCTGGAGGCGGAAGAGCGTGTTGACGCGTACGGGCTTGCGGCCCTCGCCGAAGTAGACCTCGTCCTTGACCTTCAGCGTGCCCTGGTGCACCTTCATGATGCCGAGTTTGCCGACAAAGGGGTCGCTGGCCACCTTGAACACGTGGGCGAGCAGGGGTTGGCTCGCGTCGGACTTGGGCTCGAACGACTCGACGAGTTGGCCGTCGTCGTCGAGCTTCTCGAAGGTTCGCGGGTTGGTTTCCAGCGGGCTGGGACACTGGCTCTCGATGATGTCGAGCAAGGCCTCGGCACCCGCGCCGGTCTTGGCGCTCACGAAGCAGATGGGCACGAGGTGGGCCTCGCGCAGGGCTCGCTCGAAGGCATCGTGGACGGCCTTGCGATCAAGCGACGCGGCGCCGCCCTCGAGGTACTGGGTCATGAGGCTGTCTTCGACCTCCACGACCTGCTCGACGATGCTGGTGTGGGCGCTCTCGACGTCACCGAAGGCTGTGTCGCCGCTGGTGTCTTCGCCCAGCACGTCGATGACGCCGTCGCGGTTAGCGCTTGGAAGGTTGACCGGCACGCACACGGCGCCGAAGGTGTCTCGCAGCTTGCCGACGAGGGCTTCCAGGTCGGCCTGCGGCTCGTCGATGCCGTTGACGATGAGCATGCGGGGGATGTTGCGTTGCTCGGCGGTGGCCATGATGCGGCGGGTGCTGGTCTCGATGCCCTTGGTCGCGTCGACCACAACGCCCACGAGGCCGGCGGCGGGTAGACCGGCGATGGCCTGCCCGAAGAAGTCGGCGAGCCCTGGAGTGTCGATGAGCGTGACCAGGGTGCCGTTGCGCTCGTAGTGGGCCAGGCTGCTGGAGAGGCTGTGGCCGTGCTTCTTGGCCTCGTCGGTCCAATCGGTGACGGTGTTGCCGTCTTCGATGGAACCCATGCGGTTGGTGGCGCCGGCGGCGTTGAGCAATCGCTCGGTGAGGAGGGTCTTGCCGGCGCCGGCGTGGCCGGCCAGGAGGATGTTGCGGATGGTGGAAGGATTGCGAACAGCCATAGGAGCGCCTCCGTCGGTATGGGCGGCCGGGGACCGGTTGCGGCTGGTCCCTGCCGCCGAGCGGGTTGGCGTGGCCTGGCGCGGGGGCCAGGGGAGGCCCCGGGCCCACGAGCGGCCACGCTGCATCATACAGGTTGGGCCAAGCCTGCGTTATGGCATGGTGAACCCTTGCGAGGGGGGCGAAACCGCAGCGGTTGTAACGGCGGATGGTGGGATACGTAGACCTATTGACGTGGGCCCCGCCGCACACATCCGTGGGATGCGGTATGTTGAGCGGCGGTGGGCGGCCAGGAGGGCTCGCCCGGTGCTGTCCGTGTCCCCTGCCCGATTCATTGCGAAAATCTGTTAGGAGTTTGATATGAAGCTTGTCCCCCTGACCGCCGCTGCGGCCGTTTTGTCCGTTTGTGGCCTGGCCTGCACGACGGTCGTGGCCGATGAGACCGTGACCCCGATGGCCGACGTGCTCATCGAGTTCGCCTCCAACCCGACGCCGGCCGACGTGGCCGCGGTCGAGGCCGTGGGTGGCGTGGTGCACCAGGTGTGGACGGTGGTGCCGGGCATGCACGCGAGCCTGCCTTTCGGTGCGGACGTGAGCCTGTACACCGCGAGCCAGCGTGTGGTGGGCATCGAGCTGAACAGCTACGGCCAGTGGGCGACCGAGTACGACAACGTGTGGGGCGTGGAACGCATCAACTGCGAAACCACGCACACAGCCGGCCAACGCGGCACGGGCGTGGCGGTGGGCGTGATGGACTCGGGCCTGCGTCATACCCACGAGGACATCTTCGACAACTTCGTGTACGGGTACGACTTCGACGCGATGTCGGCGGACTTCAGCGATCCGTTCAGCCACGGCACGCATGTGAGCGGAACTGTGGCCGGCGTGGCCAACGGCGAGAACATCATCGGCGTCGCGCCCGAGGCCGACCTGTACATGTTGAAGGTCGGCACGTTCGCACCGTCGGCGTCCGGCGCTATTGGCGCCCTGCAGTACGCCATGGACAACGGCATCCAGGTTACCAACAGCAGCTTCACTGTGGGCGATTCTTCGCTTGTGCAGCAGGCGTACGACAACACCTGGGACGCTGGCATCATCCACTTTGCTGCCTCGGGCAACGGTGGCAGTGCGCCAATCGGCGTGCCGGCTCGCTACGACAGCGTGGTCGCGGTTGGTGCCACCGACAGTAGTGATCGCCGCGCTGGTTTCTCGCAGGGCGGCTCGGCTCTGGAATTGGTCGCTCCGGGTGTGCGCGTGTACTCCAGCACCTCGAATCGCGACAACAGCTACGACTATTACGACGGCACCTCGATGGCCACCCCGCATGCCGTGGGCGTCGCGACGCTGATCATCGGTGCCGGCATCCAGGACATGAACGGCAATGGCCGCATCAACGACGAGGTCCGCCAGCTCATGATCGATACCGCCATCGACCTGGGCAGCGCGGGCTGGGACAGCAGCTTCGGCCACGGCCTGGTCAACGCCGAAGCGGCCCTGGAAGTGATGTCGGGCTGCGTGGCCGACTTCGACGGCGACGGGGAGCTGACGCTCTTCGACTTCCTGGCGTTCCAGAGCGCCTTCGACCTGGGCGACATGCAGGCCGACGTGACCGGCGACGGGGAGCTGAACATCTTCGACTTCCTGGAGTTCCAGAACCTGTTCGTCGCCGGCTGCTGAGTTCGGCGGCGCGTCGCTAGCATCGGTGACGATGAGCGACACCTACAGCCAGCCGACTCCCGCGGAGCACACCATCACGCGGTTCGCACCCTCGCCCACGGGCCACCTGCACGTGGGGGGAGCGCGAACCGCGTTGTTCTGCTGGGCCTTCGCCCGGGGCCACGAGGGCACGTTCCTGCTCCGCGTCGAGGACACCGACCAGAAGCGGTCGAGCGAGGCGGCCGTCGCGGGCATCCTCGAAGACCTGAAGTGGCTGGGCGTCGAGTGGCAGGAGGGGCCCGCATACGAGGGGCTGGGCGGCGACCCGCGGGGCGTGGGGCCGTTCTTCCAGGCCGAGCGGGTGGACATCTACAACGCGGCCTTGGCGGAGTTGCTCGAGAGCGGGCGGGCGTACCCGGCCTTCGAGACGGCCGAGGAACTCGACGCCAAGCGTAAGGCGGCCACCGACGCCAACCAGACGTACCGCTACGACCGGGCGGCCCTGGAGATTCCCGAGGCCGAGAGGATCAGCCGGATGATGGCGGGGGAGCCGCACGTGGTGCGTTTCAAGGCTCCCGACCACGACGTGGTGGTGGCAGACTCGGTGCTTGGCGAGGTCCGCTTCGCGGCGGGCGAGCTGGACGACTTCGTGATCCGCAAGGCCGACGGCTTCCCGACGTACCACTTCGCGGTGGTGGTCGACGACGAGGCGATGGGCGTGAGCCACATCCTGCGGGGTCAGGAGCACCTGCAGAACACGCCCCGGCATGTGGCGTTGCAGCAGGCGCTGGGCTATCGCACGCCGGTGTACGCGCACCTGCCGTTGATCTTCAACCCCGACAACAGCAAGATGAGCAAGCGGGACAAGGACAAGGCGGTCCGTGCGTACTGCAAAGAACAGAAGGTCGACGCAGCGCCCGAGGGCACGCTCGACGACGCCGGCTTCAAGGCGTGGATGGAGGACAAGCGGGCGCAGCTGCCCACCGATGACCTGATGCGACTGGCGACCGCCATCGGCTTCGCGCCGCCGGAGATCGACGTCGAGGACTTCCGACGCAGTGGATACCTGCCGCACGTGCTGTGCAACTACCTCGCCCTGCTGGGCTGGAACCCGGGCGAGAAGAACGAGGACGGCACCGACGTCGAGCACTTCTCGATGGGGTATCTCGTCGAGAAGTTCGGCTTGGATCGCATCGGCAAGAGCGCGAGCAAGTTCGACCGCGAGAAGCTCATGGCCTTCAACGCCAACGAGATCCAGAATCGCATGAGCGACGAGCGGTTCGCCGATGCGTGGCGGACGTGGCTGGAGCGGTACGACCGGGCGACGCTGGAGGCGCTCGGTGACAAGCTGCCCATGGCGGCGGCTGCGGCGCGGCAACGCACCCGCGTGATGCGTGAGGCGGCGGGGGTGGTGGCGTTCGCGCTTCGGGACGACTTCGGGTACGACGACAAGGCTGTGCAGAAGGTGCTGCTCAAGAACGATGGCGAGGGGCTGGCGGTGCTGCGTGAGCTGGGGCCGGTGCTCGAGGGTGTCGAGCCGTTCGAGGCCGACGCGATCGAGGCGGCCATCAAGAACTGGTGCGAGGCCAAGGGCCTGGGCATGGGCAAGGCGGCCCAGCCGTTGCGCGTGGCGATGACGGGTGGGACGGTAAGCCCGGGGTTGGGGCAGACGCTGGAGTTGATTGGAAAACAGGCATCGCTCGATCGTGTCGGGCGATGCCTGTCGCAGTTCGCGGGTGTGGGGGGCGGTTAACCCTTCACGATCCCCTTGCTCTCCAGGAAGCTCAGCACCTCCTGGACGCAGTCGTCGATCGAGCGGCCTTCGGTCTTGAGGACCAGCTCGGCCTTGGGCGGGGCCTCGTAGGGGTCGTCGATGCCGGTGAAGCCCTTGATCTCGCCCGCGCGGGCCTTCTTGTAGAGGCCCTTGGGGTCGCGCTTCTCGCACTCTTCCAGCGGAGTATCGACGAAGACCTCGATGAAGGGCAGCTTCGACTCGTCGTGCATGGTGCGGCACAGATCGCGGTCGCGGACGTAGGGGCTGATGAAGCTGGACAGGCTCACGACGCCGGCATCGGCGAAGAGCTTGCTGACCTCGCCGATGCGGCGGATGTTCTCGGTGCGATCCTCGGCGCTGAAGCCCAGGTTCTTGTTCAGGCCGTGGCGGACGTTGTCGCCGTCCAGGCGGTAGCTGTTGACGCCGCGCTTGACGAGGACCTGCTCGACGGCGCTGGCGATGGTGCTCTTGCCCGAGCCGCTCAGGCCGGTGAACCAGACGGTGGCGCCCTTGGCCTTGAGTGCGTTCCAGCGTTCGTCGCGGCTGAGGTCGCCCTCGTGCCAATGGATGTTCGTCGCCTTGACCTGATCGGTGGCCTGGGTCATTTCGCCTCCTGTTTGGGTTCTCGTGGGCTTCGGGGCCAGAGATCGGCCCTTCGGCGTGTGATCGTAGACGGCTTGTGGCCCGCGAACCGATAGGCTTGCCGCCGTGAGCAACCAGGACCACGCAGCCCGCCAGCCCGAGACGATCCGCGTGTGCTTCCAGCAGCCCGCGTTGCCCGCGTACCGGGTGCCGGTGTTCGCCGAGCTGGCCCGTCGGCCCGGCATCTCGGTCGAGGTGCTGTTCAGCGACAAGGCCAAGCTGCCCAATGTCCAGGCGGAGGGCTTCCATGCCAGGCAGGTGGCCGAGCGCGTGCTGCTCAAGCGGCCCCGGGAAGTGCGGTGGGTGACGGCCCAGTACGAGGCGGTGGACCCGGCCAACGCGGACGTGGCGGTGCTGGAGCACAACGCGGGGGTGCCGAGCCTGGTGCCCGCGATCCGGCGGGCCAAGCGCCACGGCGTGGGCGTGGTGGTGTGGGGGCATGGGTACTCGGTGCGTGAGTCGAAGTGGCCTCGCAAGCTGCGCAACTGGATCGCGAAGCAGGCCGACGCGGTGGTGCTGTACAACCACCAGGCCCGAGAGCGATTGGTCGACGAGGGCTTCGACCCCGAACGGTTGTTCGTGGCGCTCAACGCGCTCGACCAGGGGCCGATCCAGGACGCACGCGAGGCGTGGCTGGGCGATGAGCAGCGGTTGGCCGCGTTCCAGCGGGAGCACGGGCTCGACGGCAGGCCTGTGGTGCTGTTCGTCTCGCGGCTGTACGCGGGCAACGGGATGGACCTGCTGCTGCACGCCGCGTCGAGGCTGAAGGACACGCACCCGGACCTGGTCGTCGCGATCGTGGGCGATGGGCCCGAGCGTGCGAACTTGCAAGAGTTGGCGCGGAAGCTGGACATCGCCGATCGCGTGCGGATGCCCGGGGCGGTGTATGGCGAGGGTGATCTGGCGCCGTGGTTCGTGTCGTCGCGGGTGTTCTGCTATCCCAAATCCATCGGGCTGAGCGTGCTGCACGCGTTTGGCTATGGCCTGCCCGTGGTGACCAACCGCGAGATGTGGACGCACCCGCCGGAGGTCTGGGCCATCGAGGACGGCGTGAACGGGCTGCTGGTGGACCTGGGCGAGCCGGGGTCGCTGGCCGACGCCATCGCGAGGCTGGTGGACGACCCGGCCCGGGCCTGCGAAATGGGCGAGGCCGGACGGCGGCTGGTGCTGGAGCGGTACACGGTGGCCAACATGGTCGACGGGCACGAGGCGGCCATCCGCTACGCACACCGAAAGGCCCGCGAACGCGCTGCGATTCGGTGAGATATCCCCCTTCCAAACCCCGGAAAAAGTTGCTCCCAACCGACATCCGCCATAACGTCCCCTTCCCCCGGTGAGGCCGCTTCCAGAGCCCCGGGCAACAGGAGGATGCGATGCCGGCGACCACACAAGCCCCGATGACACCCAAGAAGGCCCTGATCGAGGCTCACGGAGGAACCCTGGTCGACCAGGTGGCCACCGGCGCCCGGCGAGACGAGCTGATCAACGAGGCCAAGGGCCTGCCCCGCGTCGACCTCTCGATGAAGCAGTCGTGCGATGTGGAGATGATCGGCATGGGCGCGTTCAGCCCGCTGGACGGCTTCATGGGCTCGGCCGACGTGAAGGGCGTGATCGAGGACATGCGTCTGAGCAACGGTAGCCGCTGGCCCATCCCCATCACGCTGAGCGTCGATGGCGCCAAGGCCCCGAAGGTCGGCGAGCGCGTCGCGCTGTACGCGCCCAACGGCACGCTCCAAGCGGTGATGACGATCGAAGAGGTCTTCCCGCACGATCGCGAGGCCGAGGCGACCATCTTCTTCAACAACCCAGGCGACGACGACGGGCAGCACCCCGGCGCCGAGGCGGTGAAGAAGGAGGGCGACACGTGCCTGGCCGGCCCGATCGAGGTCGTGACGCTGTGCGTCGATCCCGATGGCCCCGAGGCCTTCCTGGACAAGCGGCTGACGCCCGCCCAAACCCGCGAAGCGTTCGAGAAGAAGGGCTGGACCACCGTCAGCGCCTTCCAGACGCGTAACCCCATCCACCGCGCCCACGAGTACCTGTGCAAGTGCGCGCAGGAGATCACCGACGGCCTGCTGATCCATCCATTGGTTGGCGAGACCAAGCCCGGCGACATCCCCGCCGACGTGCGGATGGAGTGCTACGAGGTGCTCGTCGACGAGTACTTCAACAAGGACCGCACGATGATCACGGTGATGCCCGCCGCGATGCGGTACGCCGGCCCGCGCGAGGCCATCCTGCACGCGATCGTCCGCCAGAACTACGGCTGCTCGCACTTCATTGTTGGGCGTGATCATGCTGGTGTTGGTAACTACTACGGCACCTACGACGCGCAGACTCTCGTCGATGAGGTCACGACCGGGGCCGAGGGCGACCTCAAGATCACCCCGCTGAAGTTCGAGCACGCCGCGTGGAGCCATAAGGCCCAGGGCATGGTCAGCGGCAAGACCTTCCCCAAGATCGAGGGCGACCAGGTCTTCCTCAGCGGCACCAAGGTGCGCGACATGCTGGCCGCCGGCCAGCGGCCGCCGCAGGAGTTCAGCCGGCCCGAGGTTGCGGATGTGCTGATCAAGTGGGCGACGAAGAAGTAATATTCATCACGAGTTGAACGACGCGAGCCCGGGCGTGAGTCCGGGTTCTTTCGTTTCGTGCATCAGGGAATAGATTGGGACTGGGCAGCACCCGAGCCGGACGAGGCTGCCGGGGGTGTCTGGCTGGGCGTGCGTGTGCGATGTCCCGCCATTTGGTTGATGCTGCTGCGCCTGTGGCTGCGATGGCCCTCTCGATCGAGGTGCACCGTAAACCAGATGCCGCCCACGACGATGGCAAGCAGCCCCCAGAAGCTCACCGCACGGAAGATGAGGCGGTACCAGTGCCGCCGCTCGGCCCTGTCGGCGATGACGGCGTACGGGCTGCAGCCGCACTCGGGGCATCGCCTCTGATCGATGGCCCGCAGGTCGTACTTGCACTTGGGGCATTTCACGTGGGGAGGATAGGGGCTTGACTCGATTCCTGCACCGCCCAACCCACTCACGGATGGTGCAGGAATCGAATCGCACCGTATACGATACGGGGGGTATGCCGTGATGGGTGATGGCCAAGTGGAATCGAAGGCAGGCGGCACGGCGAACGGTGTCTTCGGGGTCGTGTTCTGCCTGGCGATGGCTTTGCTCGCCTTCGGCTGGGTTCTTTCGGCCGACTATGTGCCGGCGTACCGGGCCTCCCGCGCGCAGCTCCGGGAGACGCCCGCATCGCTCGACTCGATCCGGGTGCGAGAGGAAAGGACGAGCGAAGGCGGTCTGCGTTACCGGCTCGAAGTGAACTACACGTACCACCTCGATGGCGTGGAGTACACGGGCGACCGACTGGGCTTCGGTGAGACGAAGTGGGATGGCGACCAGCAGACGCAAGAGCGTCGCAGGGACGAGGCGTCGTCGCGCGAGCCGTTCTTCGTCTTCGTCGATGCGCGCGATCCGTCGCGTTCGATGCTCTTCGACGACACGAGCGGCATCATCACCTGGCGAACGTGGCTCATCACGGCGATCGGCGTGTTCTGGCTGCTATTCGGGGCGGGCGCGTTGATCGGGCTTGTCCAGGAGGTCAAGGAACGCAGGGCGCAGCAGGGAATCGCGCCGAGCGATTCTTTCGGCTAGGTCGTCATGGCGCAGGACCCCGCCCCGCCGCGGGCGGTTGGGAGCTCTTGCTCAACAGGCATCGACGAAACCGGCCCTCGACTTGAGCATCAAGAGGGGATCGAGGCCGAAACGGCCCTTGTGTTCGGGTGATGTCGGGAAGAACAGGCGAGAATTGCGCGTGTTGTGGCGAGAGAAGCCGAATAGATGGTGGCAAAAGCTGGAAATGACACCAGCAAACCCGCGAATTCCGCCAACAAACTCGCGAGTCTCGCCAGCCAACTCGCGAGTCCCGCCAGCCAAGCGGGGAGTCTCGCCAGAAGTCCGGCCGATCCCGCCAGAAGACTCCGATCTCTCGCCGGCACGCCCGCGTGTGTCGCCGAAGTCCGGCCGAATCAGGCCTGATTCGGGCTGGTGTTGATCGCGCCAGTGTTGTTTGAGGGGTCGTTAACCAGGTTGCCGATCCCATCGGTCCCGCACTCGGGGCACCGATCCAACCCGCCCACCGCGTACCCGCACACCGGGCACAGCCCGCGACGCCGACGCAGCGCCCGACGCCCGGCGGGGATGGCCGCCAGCACGATGAACGGCGGGGCGGCGAACAGCAGCGTGTTCGCGGCCAGGCCGAGTGGCAGCGGCCGCAGCGGCACGGCGCCCTTGTCGGGGTCTCGCGGCACGGCGCTCCCCGTGGCCGTCGCGGGCCAGATCCGCATCGACCACGAGGCGCTCCGTGCGCCCGTCGTGGTCGCCGATGATCGCGACGCGAGGCACGGCATGGGCCAGCCCGCCGCCCGTGCGCCCCATTCGGAATACTCGGTGTCGTCCTCGGGCAGCACCGGCAGCCAGGAGGGCCACGCCGGCTCCACGTACGGCCGGACGAAGATCTGGTCGGGTGGCAGCCCCGCCTTTCCCGCGAGGATCTCCTCACGCATGCGACGCGCGGCGTGGCGGTTGATCGGCTTGTACGCCTGGTGCGACCACACCGCGATATGGCGAAAGCCCATGCTCTTGGAGTTGCTCCACGAGTACACCGTGTGGTACGAAGGCTCGCCGTCGGGGCGCCAGTTCACGCTCGATTGGAAGGTGTTGCCGATGTCCTTTGTCGGCCACAAGCACAGCACCCACGCCAGGCCAACCGAGACCGCCAGCCCGAACGCGAGGCAACCGATCGCGGCCAGCACGAGGAACCTTCGCTGCCGTCGCATTGGCGGGGTCTCCGTAACGTGGGGCTTGCCTCAGTTCCCGCGTTCTTCCAGCGCCTTGCCGTACGCGATCATCACCATGGCCGCCGTGGGCAGCGCGTACTCGCCCGCCGTGCTGGCGACGCTCTCCAGGTTCTTGTGCTCGCCGCGCTCGACCTCGATGGCCAGGTCGTACACCACGTTGTGGATGCTCCCGATCAGCTCGGCGAACACCTCGAACTCCTCCTCGCTCTGGGGCACGAAGCTGCGGAGCGCCGGCAGGTCCAGCGGCAGGCGGAAGTACCACTTGCCGTCGTGCTCGACCAGCCGCAGCCCCAGCACCGGCTTGCCCTGCCAGCTCAGCGCGACGATGTCGTCGGTGATGCGCATCGGTTCGAGCTTGTCGCCGTGGCGTTCGAGCCAGCCGTACGGGTCGGCCAGCAGCTCGCGCACGATGCTGTCGAACCCGCGCCGCATGCGCCCCTCGTCGCGGAGCGCCCGCGGCGCGCCACGCGCCACGCCGCCCTGGGCCGTCATCGCGCGGCCGATCATGCTGGAGATCTCGCCGCTCTCGGCCGCCTCGTCGGCCTGCCGGCGGATGCTCTCGACCTCTTGGGGGAACTCTTCGCTGATGGCGTTGCCCAGCCGCTGCAGCGCGCCGAACGTGCGGCCGACGCGGTCCATGACGAGCGCCTCGCCCTCGCTCTCGGTCCAGATCAGCTCGCTCAGGCGCCGGGCGTTGCCATCCAGGACCATCTGCCGCGTCGATTCGAGCAGGACCTCGGGGCTTTCCTGGCTGTACTGCTCCTTGCACCCGGTCAGCACGAGGGCGGCCAGAAGCGGCAGGAGGAACAGGCCTGGGAGGCGGTACGGGCTCATACCCATACGGTACGCGATCGGGCCGGGGGCCGTAACCCGGGGACTACCATCGCCCATGGCACAGGCAACCCAGACCATCACGCTCGACGTCAATGGTGAGGCCCGGTCGGTCCCAGAAGGCACCACGATCGCGGGCCTGGTGGAGCACCTGGGCCTTGCCAAGGCCGCCTGCGCCGTCGAAGTGAACCGCGAGGTGGCCCCCAAGGCCACCCACGACGACCACACGCTGGCCGACGGCGACAGGGTCGAGATCGTGACGCTGGTCGGGGGCGGCTGAATTTTCCTTCAACCCGCCACACGGCCGCCCACACACCCGTGCAACCCGGCAACCCGAACGCTGTATCACCCCAGAGGGCGGGCAATTTGGCCCGCCAATTTGGGGAGGTTCGATATGTCGATAGAATGCACCACGAAGCTGCCGATGGCCGCGCTGGCCATACTCATCGGGGCGAGTTCCGGCTTCGCCCAGATCCGCTACCAGGAGTTCGTCTTCGATGCCGAGTGCTCCGTCTGGATCGACGCGAGCCCCGAGCCGTTGTCCCACTCCGACATGGAAACCGGTGACGAGTGGGCCGAGGCCGAGGCGGAGATCCGCGGCGCGATACTGAGGCCGCACATGGAGAGCCTGGCCGAAACGTTCGGCGGCACGCATGGCATCTTTACGTCCAACCTGGACGTTTCTATCGAGGACGGCTCGCACCTCTCGGCCCCGGCTCGCTGGGCGAGCGGCTCGTGGAGCCACCACGCCATCTTCGACGTCGAGGTTCGCTCCCGCGTGCAGGTCTCCGTCGACCTCAACGACTTCCGAGACATCGACTACACCGAGATCGAACCCTGCACGATCACCGGCCCCGCCGGGGTCGTGGTCAGCGGATCGCCCGAGCCCGGGCGCAGCGCGTGGACCTGGGTGCTCGACCTCCCACGGGGCCGGTACACCTACGAGGCCGGTGCGGCGTACCGCGTCGAGATCGACGGCATCGAGGGCGTCACCGATTCGGCCCGCCACGTCGTGCGGATCGCCGACTACGGGCACGTGTGCCGCGCCGATCTCGACGAGGACGACGAGCTGACCATCTTCGACTTCCTCTTGTTCCAGAACTTCTTCGACGCCGGCGACATGCTCGCCGACTTCGACGACGACGAGGCGCTGACCCTGTTCGACTTCCTCGCGTTCCAGAACCAGTTCGACGCGGGCTGCGAGTGATACCCAGCCGATCGAGAGGAGGAATCCCAATGACACGCTTCACCATCATGACCGCAAGCCTGGCGCTCGCTTCGGCGAGCCAAGCCCAGCCCGTCTTCCCCGACATCATTGAAGCCAGCGTCCAGGCCGATGCCAGGGTCGAGGTTCATGTGCCATTCAATCCGCTGGTGGACATCCAGTCGGACTTCGACGACGAGCTGCCATTCCCCGACGCCGAGGTCGACGCCCTGGCCGGGGGTACCTTCGGCGAGCCCCGCGCGACGACCACGATCGACAACTGGGCCCGCGCCACCGGGGGCACCAGCATCGACATGGGCGTCACCCTGAACTTCCAGCTCGACCGCGTGTCCATCGGCACAAGGCGACGCGAGGCCGCCGGTTCGTGGAGCCAGCGAGTGGTCTTCGAGCTCGACCGCCCCGCCAACGTCCACCTCAGTGTGCAGCCGCAGCCCTTCGACGAGATCGACTACACCGAGCACGAGCCGGGCAAGCTCACCGGCCCCGACGGCGTGATCGTCAGCGGCCCGCCCGAGCCGGGAGCCACGGCGTGGATCTGGATTCTCGACTTGGCGCCAGGGCGCTACACGTTCGAGTCCTTCGCTGCCTTCGAGGCGTCCACCGAGGAGCAGGCCGGACTGAGCGACGCCGCAAGGCACGGCGTGAGCTTCTCGTTCCGCCCCCCGCGATGCCGCCCCGACCTCGACGGCGACGGCGAATTGACCATCTTCGACTTCCTCATGTTCCAGAATCTCTTCGACGCCCGCGACGACCGCGCCGACTTCGACCGCGACGACGAATTCACGATCTTCGACTTCCTGGCGTTCCAGAACGAGTTCGACGCGGGCTGCGAGTAAAGAAAGCTTGCATTCCTTACCCGTTTCGTGTATCTTGCCCCCTTGGAGCCTCGCGACGCCGCGAGCCACGGCGGAAGCAACAACGGCAAGGGAGCCTGGGATGAACGATCGAGCGAACGGCCGGACCCGTGGAATCGTGTTTCTCGTGGGCGCCGCGGCGGTGGCGTGCGGGTCCCTGGCGTCTGCGCAGGAGTGCGAGCCAGGCTGGTCGGCGCTCGGCAGCCAAGAGGTCGGCGGCTCCGCGTTGGACTTCATCGTGTTCGATGATGGCTCGGGTCCCGCCCTGTTCGCCGGCGGGTGGATTTCAGTCGGTGGGAGCCAGCCCCAGGCGATCACGCGTTGGGACGGACGATCGTTCGAGTT
>JAUHYE010000027.1 GCA_030426395.1 Phycisphaerae bacterium | reverse complement strand
CGAACCCACGCCCGACACGCTCAGTCGGCCATCCTGAATCCGGCCGATCATGTCGAAGTTGATCATGATCGTGTGCGTGGTGATGGGGGCGATGGGGTGGTTGACGTAGTACGTTGAACCGTTCAGGCCGCTCTCCTCACCGCTGAACACGATGAACAGCACGCTCCGACGATCGCCGCCGAGCTTCGCGTAGTCGCTCGCGAGAGACTGCGCCATCAGCAGCATGCCGGCGACACCCGAAGCATTGTCATCGGCACCCGGATGCAACGCGCCCGTCTCGCCACGCGACCCGGTCTGACCATGACCCAGGTGATCAAGGTGCGCGCCCACGACGATGTACTGGCTCGCCAGGTCGCCACTGCCGCGAAGCACACCGGCGACGTTCTCCGCCGCCGTGCCTTCCATCTCGAACGGCTGCCGCCATGATGCGCCCTCTCCCGCCCCAAACGCCGGCTCGAGCCCGGCCAGCTCGAACGACCGCTGCACATAGTCTTTGGCCATTTCCATGCCCGGGCTGCCGGGCAGACGCCCGTCCATCGCCGGGCTCGACAGCGTCGTCACGTGCGTGTCGTACAGCCGAACCTCGGCATCGCTATCCGCGAGCGCTTCGGCGATGGGGCAATCCTGTGCGAGCGTCGGCAGGCACGCAAACGCCAGAACGGCGGCGGAAAGGGTGGGCTTGAACATGGGTCTGTTTGCTCCTTGAGACAGTGTCTCAATAGTCTAGGAGCGGACGCGGCGGCCGGTTTCAGCTTCGACGCAGCAGCCCGCCATCGGGTGTCGGCCGTCCCAATTCGGGAGTTGCCTGTCAGGCCCGCCCCGCCACACACAAGATAAAGCTGTCCTCGACGTCTTCGGGATCCTCGGTCGGCTGGATGTACGGCCGCCCCTCGTCATCCACAGCATCTGGCAACTGCCCGTACACCGCCGTCGACCCGAAACCCGCCTCGGCCATCGCGTCACGCAACTCGGGAATAGACCACAGCCGCCAATGGTAAACGAACGCGTCGATGAGTTCGGCGTCGATGAACCCCGCCCGCTCGATACGGAAGTGCAGCGCGTTGGTCACCATGCCCGTCAGCGGGTTGGCCTCGCGCTGCTCCCATGTGTACCGCACCCGCCAGCCACCTTTGCCATCTGGTGAGTGCTGCGCGGGCAGCGGGTGGAAGCGGTGCACCTCGCCGATGGTGTACGCCGTCTCGCCGCCATAGGTGTCGCACACGAACACGCCGCTTGCCTTGAGCCTCGAACGCACATGCTTTAGATACGCCAGCAAACTCGACCGATCGTGGTGGTAGCCGATGGAGAAGTTGCCCACCCAGATCGCGTCGGCCTTAGCATCCTCTTCCATGACGTCGCCAACACGCGTGGTAACCCTCTGAATCCCATCACACCTCGCCAGCGCCTCGCTATCACGATCCACGCACCATGCTTGATGCGACTCGCCTTGCCCGACCCACGCCCGGCTCACCGCGCCACTGCCGGCGAAGTCTTCGCCCAAAAGGACCGGCTCATCCCCATGAACGGCGCGCAGGAGCGACACCACATGCGTGGGGCTCTGCACGCACAACTCGTAGAGGTCCTGGGCGGTGGGGGTGTGGGAAGCCGGCTCGCTCACGCCATGCGCACCCAGCGAATGAGCGTTCGGAAGTTTGGCGCCAGCCATACCGCGACGACGGCGCCCGTTGCTGCGACGCCCAGGCTCAGCAGGATCTGCCACACCGGCGGGGGGTCGTTGCTGGCGATCCGGAGCATCATGATGAACGGATTAATCGGCGGGATAAAGCTCAGCGTGACCGACAGCGTCGAGTTCGGCGCCCGCGGCACCACGATCATCATGAAATACGGGATCATCATGAACATCATGATGGGCGTCATGAACGCCTGCGCTTCCCGCAGGTCGTTCACCGCCGCGCCCGCGGCCGCCATCAGCGACGCGATCATGCCGTAGCCGGTCAGGAAGAACAGGAACATCCAGACCAGGTCCATCGGGCTGATGAGGTCGCCCAGGCTGAAAGCAATCAACGCGCTGATGCCTACGCCCGAGTAGATCGTGAGCATCGTCAGGCCCACGATCATCTGGCCAAGGATCTTGCCCGCCATGAGTTGCGTGGGAGAAACAGCGCTCAGCAACACCTCGACCACGCGATTGGATTTCTCCTCGATGGTCGTGGTGAGCAGGTACTGCCCGCCCGTAAACACGGCGCCGAGCACCAGCAGCATCATCACCATGGGGAGGATGAAGCTCATGGCGCTGGTCGATGCTCGCTCACCCTCATCGGTGACCTCGGTTGTGTCGCGAGAGGCAACAGAAGTGAGCGCCTGGATGGTGTCCTTCTCGAAACCGTTGGCCTGGTAGCGAGCATCCAGCACGCCACGCCGCAGCCCAGCTTCGATTTCACCAATGATCCGCTCGTCCAGCCGCGGCATCACGGTGAGGCCAAATCCGCCAAATCGCTCGGCGGATTCCCCTTTGACGACAGCGTCGGGATCGATGAACGCAACCGCGATCGTCGAGTCAGGATCATCCTTGACGGCTTCACGAATCCGCCCCTTCGCCTCGTCCAGGTCGGCGTTCGGCGCGAGGATCTGCACCGAGAGGTTTGGGACCGTTCCGAGCACGATGTCCATCGCCTGCCCCGCCGCCTCGGGGGAGGCGCCGGGCACCGACGGCATTGCCGCTCCTGCTTGCTTGGCTAAATCGCCTCGTCGCTCTGCGATGGCTTCTGGCTTGAGGTACTCAGCCAGGCGCGGCGCCACCTCGCCAGTCGGATCGATCACCGCAACAGTGCCAACAATCGCCGGCGCCTTCTGCTGACTCAGAATGAGCACGACCACCGGGATTGCCACCGCCAGCACGGCCGGCACCACCACGGCGCCGATGATGAACCCTTTGGTGAGCACCGTCGAAGCGAACTCACGGCCGGCAATGTGCAGGATGCGGATCACGCCGACGCTCCTTCCAGGGCTTCATTCTCGTCTGCCGAGCCATGCAACGCGTCACGCAACTCGGCCTGCTTCTCGGCGTTCCCGCCGGCCACCTGCTCGACGAACACGTCCTCGAGCGTCACCCGTTTCGCGGCCACGCTGCGGACTTGTAGAGCGTTTGCGATCGCGCGGACGGCCTGCGGGGCTGGAAGCCGGTGCGGATCGATATGCGCCGCCCAGCCATCGCGTGTGTTCTCGATCCGGCGAATTCCTTCGATGCTCGCGGCCTGTTGCGGGTCCTCGCCCTCGACCGGCTCGAACAGCACCACGCTTGGTTCGTGCGCCGCTCGGATCTCGTCGATCGTCGCATCAAGCACCTTCCGCCCGTTGTTGATCATCACGATGCCCTGACACATCTGCTCGGCCTGGAACATCACGTGCGTGCACAGGATCACCGTGCGCCCCTGCTGGTGCTGCTCGGTCATGAGTTGTTGCAAGAGACGGAGATTTACGGGATCGAGGCCGCTGAATGGCTCGTCGAGGATGATCAATTCCGGTTCGTGCAGCACCGAAGCGATGAACTGCACCTTCTGCTGCATTCCCTTGGATAGCTCCTCGCATCGCTTGTTTGCGGCGTCTGCAAGTTGGACGCGCTCGAGCCAGTGCCGGACGCGGCTGCTGAGCTCTGGGTCCCTGAGCCCCTTCAATTTTCCCATGTACTTGAGGAATTGGGTGACCTTCATCTTGCGGTACACACCCCGCTCTTCGGGCAGGTAGCCGATGCGGTCCTTACTCTCCAAGGCGCTCTTCTTACCCAGCACCTGTAGCGTGCCCGAGTCGGGGAACAGGATGGACATGAGCATGCGGATCGTCGTGCTCTTCCCCGCGCCATTGGGCCCGATGAGCCCCGTCAGGCTTCCGGCCTTCACGCGCAAATCCAGCCCCTCGACGGCCACCTTGGGCCCGAAGGTCTTGCGCAGATTGTCCATCACGACGGCGTCTTGCACGAGCGTGCCTCCTGAGGGAAGTCCGAGGGCGGCTAGTGTAGGGGCACCCCGCCGCACGCCCGCTTCTTTGGGAGGCCGATGTCAGGGATTCCGAGGTCAATCCGTGCGGACGCGATTCCAGGGCATCCTCGCCAGCAGTTTCGCCATGCCGCACCATCCGCTGAGCCCAGCGAACAGCAGCCCGCACCCGACAAACCCGGGGATCACAAGCAGCCAAGGCGAGATCAAGACGCCCGCCAGCACGCCCAGGGCCACCAGCGAGCCGGCCACGATCTGTACCTGTCGCATGATGTCCAGCTTGGGGGCTCCAACCGAGTGCGCTACGGGCTGGCCAGCGGCCTTCCACGCCTCGATGCCGCCCCGCAAGTGAAATGTCTCGATGCCCGCCTGCCGCAGCGCGCTCTCGCACTTTTCAAGCGCCTTGCCAGACCGCGCCCCGCTTCGGCAATGGAATACCAGCCGCTCGCCCATGTGCTGGGCCCTGAGCGTGTCGGGCTCGACTTGCGCCAAGGGGACGTGCCTGGCGCCCTCGATGCGCTCGCTCGCGTGCTCGAATGGCTCGCGAACATCGACCAGCACGGCCTGGCCCGACTGGAGCCACGCCCGCAGCGTGCTGGCATCAACCTCCCGGCCGTTGCCGTCCATATTGACAAGCTCCCCTAAGGATGCGATCCCTATCGGACGGTGGCGCCGGCGTGCTCCTTCTGCCAGGCCTCATACCCGCCCTTCATGTTGATGACGTCGTAGCCCAGACGCTGCAGGAAGCCGCAAGCACGGGCGGAACGGATCCCGCCCTGGCAGTGCACCAGCAGCTTCGCTTCGGTTGGCAACTCGTCCAGACGAGACGCCATCCGCGTGTGGGCCATGTTCCGGGCGCCCTGGAGATGTCCGGCGGCGAACTCGCTCGAACGCCGAACATCCAGCACGTCCACGATGCCCTGATCGATGAGCTTCGCCGCTTGGGCCGGCTCGACTTCGGGCGTGGTAACGAGCGGGATGGCCGAGTGGGGAGTCCCGGCCATCTCCGCGGAATCGATCCAACCTTTGATCCGATCCAAACCGATGCGCACCAGGTTGCGCACCGCCTCCTCGACGCGCTGCGGCTCGATGATGAGGTAGATATCCTCGTCCTCGCGCACCATCGAGCCCACATCGGTATTGAACGTCGTCCGCAGCGGGAAGCTCATCGCTCCGGGCAGGTGCCCGTCGCGATACTGCGGCCATGGCCGCGTGTCGAGGATCGCAACTTGCTGCGCATCGAGCCCAACGAGATCGGGCAGAGACAATTGCCTGGGCTGCGGAAGTCTTCCGAGCACATCGGGCCCATCCCGATTCACCCGCTTCATACGCGCAAAGTACAACGGTGGCTCGGGCTGCCCTTCCAGGATGAAGTCCACGAAGCCCTGCTCGCTGGCCCCCTGACCCACGGCGGCCCTGAGCGCGTCGTTGAAGCGACGCTCGTACCCGACCGTGCTCGTCGGCACCGCGCCCAGCGCCTTGCCGCACGCGCTGCCCGAGCCGTGCCCAGGCCACACCTGGACGAACTCCGGAAGCGACCCGAGCCACTTGGCGCTCTCGAACAGCCTCCGCGCGCTCGGCTCCCGCGCTCCCGCCTGTCCCGCCGCGCTCTCGAGCAGGTCGGGCCGGCCCAGGTCGCCCACGAACAGGAAATCGCCCGTACACACGGCGATCGGCTCGCTCGCTCCCGACCCATGATCGGTGACCACATAGACCATGTGCTCGGGCGTGTGCCCCGGCGTGTGAACGACCTTGAACTCGATGTTCCCGATCGAGAACGAATCGCCATCCTTCAGGATGACATGGTCGTAGTCGCCAACCCACTTGCTCTGCCAGTCGCCCCCGCCCTCGCCCGAGACGTACACCCGCGCCCCAACCCGATCGGCCATCTCCCGAGCACCGCTCACGAAGTCCGCATGGATGTGCGTCTCGGCCACCGCGGCGATCCGCAGCCCGTTCGCCTTGGCCAGGTCGATGTACCGATCGACGTCCCGCTCGGGGTCGATGACGATGGCCTCACCGGTCTTCTGGCAGCCGATGAGGTAGGCCCCCTGGGCCAGCTTCTCGTCGTAGATCAGTCGCATGAACATGGGGCGTGCGTGCTCCGGTCGGGTCCAGTTATTCTAGTACGCATGCGTGCGACTCACGCCCCCTGGCTTGCCCCGCTGGGTATCGGACCGGCCGCCTTGCTCCACCGCTCGATCGATGCCTCGTTCGTCAGGTCGTACCGCAGTGGCGTCACCGTCACCGCCCGCTTGAACAACCAGTCAACATCCGTCCCCGGCTCGGTGTCCTGGAAGTCCATGCCGCCCGCCGCCGCCCAAAAGTACGACCGCCCGCCCGGGCTCACGCGTCCCTCGAAGCGATCGACGTGCCCGTGTGTGTTCATCGGGCACACCACGATCGGCAGCGTCTCCTTGGGGTCGGCCTTGTGGACCTGGGCATCCTGGCCCTGACGCGTCACCCGCGTATCGCTCTGATCAAAGTTCGTCGGCAGCCCCGCGCTCGTCCGCTGGCGATCCGCCGCCGCCCGCGCCTCGGGCGTGTCCTCGATCGGGTCCTCGCACCGCGGCACGTTGAGGTTCAGCACCTCGTGCGGGTTGGGCAATCCATCCGCCAGCAGCGTCTCGATCGCCTTGCGGGCGTGGATCGCCCCGACGTCGAACCGCGTCGCCGCCCTCCCCAGATGCAAGCTCACCGCGATCGACGGGATGCCCAGGAAAGCCGCCTCGATCGCCGCCGCCACCGTCCCCGAGTAGATCACGTTGATCCCGCAGTTCGCCCCCGCGTTCATCCCGCTGATCACCAGGTCCGGGCGGCTGCCCTTGCCGAACCGCCCGGGCCAGATCTCGCTGAGCGCCAGCTTCACGCAGTCCGCCGGCCGCCCGTCCACCGCCGTCCCGCCCATCCGCCCGCGGATCCGCGCCTCCTCGACCATTAGCGGCTCGTGGAACGTCACGCCGTGGCTCGTCGCGCTCTGCACCGTCGCCGGCGCCACCGTGTAGATCGTCTCCACAGGCCTCCCCGCGATCGAGATCGGCCCGCCCAGCATGCCCTCGTGCCCGGGGATCGTGTCCATCAGGGCGTCGTACAGGGACACGATGCCCGGGGCCCGGATGCCGTCGTCATTGGTGAGCAGGATTCTCATCAATCCAGAGTAGGGCGACGGTCGCGTGAGGTGGCTACGCTTCTCGCTGATGACCACCACCCTCTGAACAGGTTGATCGGCCCATCCAGGGTTCCCCGCCGCTCGCATTGATCGGGACGGCGGCGGCCGTATGCGCGAGGCCCGCGCGTCGGATGGGTCCCTTCCCGGGCGCTGTACCAACACCTGTTCACCGCGGAAACGCCGGAGCCAGTCTCCGGCCAGACGGACCACTCCATCACATGCCACGAGCCAACCGTACACGCGACCAGCGCCAACGCTGCGCCGACGACTTCCACAATCAAGATCACTCCAACCGCCCCCGACACGGCCGCCGCAACGAATCCGACGGCTTCACGTGCATCCACTGCAAGGCCCACGTCAGCGGCAGCGCTTGGGGCACCAAGCAACGCAACCATTGCCCGGCCTGCCTGCACAGCAAGCACGTCGACGACCGGCCTGGCGACCGCGCCAGCCCCTGCGGCGGCAAACTCGAACCCATCGCCATCGCCGTCCGCTCCGCCGGGGAAGAAGCCGGCGAATGGGTCCTCGTCCACCGCTGCAAGAGCTGCGGCCAACTCAAGACCAACCGCATCGCCGGCGACGACAGCGAGCGGGCACTGCTGGCGTTAGCACTGCGACCCCTCGCACGCCCCGCGTTCCCGATCGACGACCCAAGAGGCGCTTAATCACATCCCGCATCAAACTCGTTCTGGAACGCCAGGAAGTCGAAGATCGTCAACTCACCATCACCATCAAAATCCGCGGCAAGATCGCCGGCATCGAAGAGGTTCTGATAGCCAAGGAAGTCGAAGATGGTGAGCTCGCCATCGCCGTCGATGTCGGCACGACAGGGCTCGGCGATGCAGCCCCAACGTGCGACGTGGCCCGAAGGCACGTCACCGGCGGTCCGGAAGTAACCGCCAGCGAACAGAGCCAGTCCCGAGCCGTCGTCGAATTCGGTCAGAGCGTGCACCGCACCGCTCATGCCCGTGCCCAACCCACTCCACACCAAGCCGTCCCAGCGTGCGACGTTGCTCATGACCACGCCGCCAGCGGAGAAGAAATGGCCTCCAGCATACAAGGCCGGCCCGGTGCCATCATCAAAGACCGTCAGAGCTTCCACGTTGCTCAGCACCCGGCCCGGCGTCGACCATGCCGAACCATCCCAACGCGCGAAGTTGTCGGCGGGCAGGCCTCCAGCGGTGTCGAAGGAGCCCCCGGCGTACAGCGCCGGGCCAGAGCCGTCGTCGAACACCGCAAGGGCACGCACGCCGGCGGTCGTCCCTACGCCGTCCAGACCGGTTCCCAGCGGTGCCCACGCCGAACCATCCCACCGTGCGATGTACTTCGTGTCCGGCGCGCCGCCGGCAACCCAGAATCTTCCTCCGGCGTAGAGGGCCGGTCCGGTACCATCGTCAAAGACCGCCAAAGCCTGAACCACGCCGCTCATCCCCAATCCCACGGGTGTCCAAGCCGATCCGTCCCACCGCGCGATGTAGCTTGCCGCTTCGTCGCCGGCGGTCGTGAAGAAGCCCCCACCGTAAATCGCAGGCCCCGCGCCATCGTCGAAAACAACCATCGCGCTGACCCTGTTGTTGGTTCCCGTGCCCACAGGCGTCCACTGAACACCATCCCATCGGGCAATGCGATTGGCTTCCACGTCGCCCGCGGTGGTGAAGAAGCCCCCAACATAGAGGTCGGGCCCCGCGCCGTCATCGAAAACCACCATCGAATTCACGTCCGCGGATGACCCGTTGATTCCTTCGCCGAGCGGCGTCCATGCCGACCCATCCCAGCGTGCGATCCGGTTCGCTCTGACGCCGCCAGCAGCGTTGATCGTGCCCCCGGCGTACAGGTCCGCTCCCGCGCCGTCATCGAACACCTTCAACACGCGAACGAGAGAATTCAATCCATCGCCCAGCGCGGCCCACGCATCGCCGTTCCAGCGCGCAATGCCCTCGACCGGTTCATCGCCAGCAACGGAGAAGTCACCTCCGGCGTACAGACCTTCTCCGGTTCCGTCGTCGAACACCGTGAGCGCATCGACCGGTCGATAGTCCATGCCCGTGTTCAAAGCTGTCCACGCTGCGCCGTCCCAACGCCCGATGCGATTGGCCGCGACGCCGCCCGCGGTCATGAATTCGCCCCCCGCGAACAGTGCCTGGCCCGAGCCGTCGTCGAAGACCGCCAACGCGTTGATCTCGATCGTGCCAAATCCCTCGAGCCCCGAGCCCAATGGCGTCCACGCTACACCGTCCCATCGCGCTACACGGCTGGCATCCACGCCTCCGGTTCGGGTAAACCGCCCGCCGGCGTACAGGGCGGGCCCCGAACCATCGTCATACACCGCGAGCGCGCGGATGCGCTCGTTCATGCCCGATCCGACCTGCGTCCAAGTCGTGCCGTCCCAGCGCGCAATTCGGCTCACGGGTACGCCGCCCGAGAGCCGAAAGATTCCGCCGGCGTAGAGGGCTTCTCCCGTTCCATCGTCAAAGGCTGCGAACGCGCGAACGGTGCCGTCGAATCCAGCGCCCACGGGCGTCCACTCCGTTCCGTCCCATCGCGCGACGCGACTGGCAGCCACGCCACCGGCGGTGGAAAAATTTCCCCCGGCGTAGAGGGCCGGGCCGTTTCCGTCATCGAACACAGTCAGAGCCTTCACGTCGATGGTCGAGCCGCCGCTGCTCACCCCCTCACCCAACGCCGACCATTCCGACCCGTCCCATCGCGCGATGCGATTGACGATCACACCATCCGCCGCAGTGAACGCGCCCCCGGCGTACAGAGCCGGTCCGGTCCCATCGTCAAAGACCGCGAGCGAATAGACCGCCGGCAGTGACGATCCCCCGCCCACGCCTTCGCCAAGCGGAGACCACGTCGAACCGTCCCAACGCGCGATGAAGTTCGTCCCGGGAACACCGCCGGCGCTGGTGAATTCGCCGCCAACGTACAAGGCGGGCCCCGAACCGTCGTCGAAGACAGCCATGGCCTTGACCAGTCCCGGGCCGCTCACGCCGCGAACTCCGAACACCCCCTCCGCCCACTCCGCCTCACAGGGCTGAGCAACAACCCGCTCGCCCCACACCACGGCAAGCAAGCCCACTACCACAACAGCCAACCACCCACGACCCAGTCGATTGCCCATTCCAAAACTCCCGAAGCCGGGCAAGGGTCTGGGATCACCCCAAACACAAACCCCCGAGCAGTTGATCAATATACCCGAAGTTCCTGCAAGCCGTTGCCAGTTTCAGGCCCAATTCGCGAATTGATCACCAACTTCGTGGAATTAGGTAGCAAGGCGGCTCTGGAACGTCCCGAAATCCAGCCCGCGCCTGCCGCTCATCACAATCTGCACGCCATCACCACCAATGCGCGCAACCTCCCGGCGCTGCAACACGCATTCCTTGACGCCCCAAGCCCACGCCGTATCTTCTCGTCATGCTCGACGAGAACCTCAACCGAATCGTCCTTCCCATCCGCGCACGCATGAAGGCACGCGTCCAGGCTGAACGCGAGAAGCGGGCCCGCGCCGAAGCGCTGCGAAACTGGTACCGGCGACCGCTAAGGGCACCCGATGTCGAACGCGTCGAAGTACCGCAGGAAGTCGAAGATCGTCAGGATGCCGTCGCCGTCGAAGTCGGCCCGCAGGTCGCCCGCGTCGAACAGCGTCTGGAACGCCAGGAAGTCGAAGATCGTCACCACCCCATCGCCGTCGAGGTCGACCGCGCACGGCGGCGCGGGATCCAGCACGGCCAGGAAGCCCTCGGTCGCGCCATCGGGGTTGGTGCCCACGCCCACGATCGCCGCCCGGCCGGTGCCGGTGTGGATGGTGGCGTCCAGCGCCAGGGTCAATGTCCAGCCGGTAAGGTCCAGACCGAGGTCGCTCGTGAGCACGTCCTGGAGCGCGCGCACACCGTCGGTCTCGGTCCAGACCCACGCGCTGAGCGAGCCGCCCTCTTGCGCATACCCCACGATGATCGAGCCATCCTCGCTGACGGACTGCGCAAAGAGGTTGCTGTCCTCGAACGGGGCGGGGGCGCCCAGGCCCTCGACGCCCGAATCGGTCCAGCGGACGGGCGTGCGGATCCCGTCGGCGCCCGCCGACCAGCCGACGATGGTCGAGCCGTCCTGGCTGATCCCCAGGGCTTCGCCGGCGGCGTCGGCGGCCGGGAGCAAGGGCAGCGCTTCCATGCCAGTCGAGGAAGTCCAACGGAACGGTTGCGAGGCCTCGCCGTCAACGCCACCGTTGCCGGCGATGATCGAGCCGTCGCCGCTGACCGCGGTGGCGATCGATCGGCCCTCGCTTCCCAATCGCCCCAGCGCGACCATGCCCAGCGAGGGGGTCCACACGAACGCCTCGTCGCCAAGCGGGCCCGACGCCGATCGGCTGGCGCCAACGACCGACTCGCCGTCGGCGGAGATGGCGTACGCCTCGCTCTCGATCGGGCCGCCCGGCAGGTCGCCCAGGGGCGCCATCCCAGTGCCTTCCTGCCAGCGGAACCCCATCTCACCGGTTGGCGAGGCCGCGCCGCCGGCGACCATCGTGCCGTCCGCGTTCACGCCCGAGGCAAAACTGAAGAAGAACGAGCCACCCAAATCGCCCAGGCCAACCATGCCACCGGCCGAGGTCCACCGGAACGCCTCGCGACCGCTCCCGCTCGCGGCGTTCCCGACAACGACCAGGTCGGCGGCGAGGCCGCCGGCGGCGTCGAAGGAACTCACGCCGTTGGCCGACGAGAACGTGTCCCCGCCGGGCAGATCGCCCAGGGGCGTGAACGAGCTCTGCGCAAGAACGGCCGTGGGCATCAGGCCCGCAAGCAGGGTCAAGCCACCAAATCGGATCATCCAACTCGACATACCAGGCACCCTCTCTCTCCTCTGTGCACGCACCTTGCCTCTCCAACACGACAAGATACATCGAAATGGATCGAATGGTAGAAAACCGACGGGTACGAATACCCACGATAAGCTCGATTTCATGAAGCGTCGGTGGGATTCGCCACGAGTTTGAGCGCGGTCTTCATGAACTTGCGGTGCTGAGAGAGACGCACGTCGGCGGTGATGGCGGCGCCGATGGCGCCGTCGGTGCGCAGCAGGTATGTCACGCGGCGGGGCATCCCCAGCAGGCCAAGGGCGTCCAGGGCGCGGAGGACGTGCTTGCCCTCGTCGGCGATGATCGGGAACGGCAGGTCGTGTCTGGCCGAGAAGCGGTCGTGGCTCGCGCGGCCCTGGGGGCTGACGCCCACGACCCGGAGGCCGGCGCGTTGCAGCTCGTCGGCGTGCTCGGCGATGCCGTCGCGCATGATGCACGCCTGGCGCGTGCACAGGGGCGTGCCGTCGGCGGGGTAGGTGTACAGAATGATCGGCCCTTCGGCGGCGAGGTCGCGCAGCGTGGTGGGCTCGTCGCACAGGCCCGGGGTGGGCGGGACGGTCACGTCGGGGATGGGCGAGCCCTCGGGCAGCATGGGTGAGGTTAGGGCCGTATCCTGCTGGCCATGATCAGGACGAACGCTGTTGCCGACCGTTTGCGGCCCTTCGGCTCGACCATCTTCGCCGAGATGACCGCGCTGGCGCTGCGCCACAAGGCTGTGAACCTGTCGCAGGGCTTCCCGGACTTCGATGGCCCGGCGGCGATGCTCGAGGCGATGGGAAAGGCCGCAGGAAGCGGCGTGAACCAGTACGCGCCGCTGACGGGGCTTCCCGAGTTGCGGCGTGGTGTGGCCCATTGGTTCGCGCAGCTGGGCGGGTTCGAGATCGACCCGGGTACCTGGGTGACGACCACGTGCGGCTGCACCGAGGCGATCGCGGCGACGATGCTCGGGTTGCTCAACCCCGGCGATGGGCTGGTCGTGTTCGAGCCCTGCTACGACAGCTACCAGGCGACGGCGTCGATGGCGGACGCGCGGATTATCCCCGTGACGCTGGCGCCCGATGGGGAGGGCGGCTTCTCGTTCGACGAGGTGACGTTGCGCGAGGCGTTCAAGGGCAAGCCCAAGGCGATCCTGCTCAACACGCCGCATAATCCCACCGGCAAGGTGTTCGCGCACGACGAGCTGTCGCTGATTGCCGGGTTGTGTATTGAGCATGATGTCATCGCGATCACCGACGAGGTGTACGACCACCTCGTGTACGAGGGTGAGCACCGGCGGCTGGCGGGCTATCCGGGCATGGCCGAGCGGACGATCACGATGGGCAGCATCGGCAAGCTGTTCAGCGCGACGGGGTGGAAGGTCGGGTGGACCGTCGCCGCGCCCGAGCTCGGCAGGGCCGTGCGGAGCGCGCACCAGTTCCTCACGTTCTGCGCGAACGCGCCAGCGCAGGCGGCGGCGGGCAAGGCGCTGCTCGAGCACCTGGACACGACCATCGAGCTGCGCGAGAACATGCGAGCCAACCGCGACCTGCTGTGCGACGCCCTCGAGCGGGCGGGGCTGCGCGTGTTCCGGCCGGCGTCGGGGTACTTCGTGATGTGCGACCACACTGGGGTGTCCAGGCGGCTCGGGATCGAGGGTGACCGGCCGGACATCGCCTTCTGCAAGCATCTCGTGGAGGACGTGGGCATCGCGGCGATCCCGCCCAGTTCGTTCTACGTCGATCGCTCGAAGGGCTCGCCGTTCGTTCGGTTCGCGTTCTGCAAGAAGCGGGCGACGATCGAGGGGGCGATCCAGCGGTTGGCCAGGCTCTGAGTTCCGGCGTGCCGGCCGGAGTTCCCCGGGCGTCGGCAGAAGCTCCCGGGGCGTCGGCAGAAGCTCCCGGGGCGTCGGGAGAAGTTCCCGGCGCGTCAGGAGGAGTTCCCGGGGCGTCGGGAGAAGTTCCCGGCGCGTCAGGAGGAGTTCCCGGGGCGTCGGGAGGATCTCCCGGGGCGTCGGGAGAAGTTCCCGGGGCGTCGGGAGGAGTTCCCGGCGCGTCGGGAAGAGCTCCCGGCACGCCGAAAACTCCTGGCGGCCCGTGAGAGCCGTTCCTCTATCCGGACCCCACTCCGTGGGGGGTTCATGGATCGAAGTGGGCGGCGGGGGCCGGGGGCGGAGGTTCTCGGAACGGGTGGCGTCGTCCTCTCCGCGGCTGCCGGCTCTACGAAAGCAGCTTCTGGACCTCGTCGAGCAGGGCGTTGGCGGCGGCCTCGGTGGGGGCCTCGGCGATGAGGCGGACGATGGGCTCGGTGTTGCTGGCGCGGAGGCTGAGCCAGGCCCTCTGGTCGTCCAGGTCGACGCGGACGCCGTCCTGGAGGTCGACGCGGCCGCGGTCCTTGAAGGCGTTGGCGACGGCATCGATGGCGGGCTTGGCGGCGTCCTTGCTCGGGATGTCCTGCTTGCGTTTGACGATGGCGTAGCTGGGCAGGCTGTCCACGATCTGGCTCAGTGGTTTGTCATGGCGGGCCATCAGCGCGAGCGTCAGGCCCATGCCCACGATGGAATCGCGCACGAAGGAGACGGCTGGCCAGATGACCCCGCCGTTGCCCTCGCCGCCCAGCACGACGTTTTTGTCGTCGGCGAGGAGTTCGAGCATCCTGCCGACGACGTGGGCCTCGCCCACCGGCGTGCGCTCGACCCTCGCGCCGAAGCGTTCGGCCAGGTCGTCGATCATGCGGCTGGTGGAGAGGTTGGTCACGAGGACGGCCCCCTCGGTGTCTTCTTCGGCCTCGAGTAGTGCCAAGGCGGCGAGCACGAAGGTGTACTCCTCGCCGATGTAGCGGCCGGTCTCGTCGACGATGGCCAAGCGGTCGGCGTCGGGATCTTGCGCGAAGCCGGCGTCGGCGCTCACGCCAGGCACGACGGTGCAGAGCCCGCCCTTGCCCGAGAGGTTTTCTTTGGTGGGCTCGGGGGTGTGGGGGAAGACGCCCGAGGGCGAGCAATTGAGGGGGATCACGTTGGCGAGGTAGTCGAGGAAGGGCACGCCCACGAGCGCGCCCGAACTGTTGACGGCGTCCAGGACGCAGCGCAGGCCGATGGCGCCGTGCTCGCCCCAGCGTTGCTGGGCTTCTTCGGGCAGCATGGTGAGGACGTGGCCGGCGACGTTGACCCAGTGGTCGTACGAAGCGTCGGGCTCGTCCTCGAGCGGGCGGAAGGCCGCCGGCTCGGCCCACGATGGGCCGTCGTGGTATCGCTCGATGATCTGCTGGGCGAGCTCGGCCGGTGGAGCGCAGGCGAAGTCGAACTCGGTCTCGCTATTGCCAGCAACGCCGGCGATGAGGAGCTTGAGGCCGTTCCACTCCTGCGGGTTGTGGCTGGCGGTGACGATGACGGCGCCGTCGACCTCGCCCATGGCCGCGTAGCCGATGGTGGGGGTGCTGGCGACGCCCAGGCGTGTCACCGAGCAGCCCGACCCGAGCAGCCCGGCGACGGCGGCCTCGTAGATGGCCTCGCCGCCCCGGCGGCCGTCGCGGCCGATGATCACGTGGGGCGAGCGTCCCTGGCCGCACAGGAAGGTGCCGAAGGCGGCGGCGTAGCGGAGGGCGACCTCTGGGGTGAGGCTGCGGCCGGTGATGCCCCGCATGCCGCTGACGCCGAGCATGAGGGGGGCTGGGGGCTGGTTTTCGGTTTGTTTGGCTTCTTTGGGCATGGAGTCGAGGTTAGGCCCGGACGGTGCGGCCCTGGGCGGTGTCGAGTGGTATAGAGAACCGGGGCCTGTTTCTCAAGGCCCCCAAATGGCAAAGGAGCCAGCAATGCGTGCTCGAATGACACTGATGCTCGCCGCGTGTGGCCTTGCACTGGCCCCCGTGGCCCAAGCGATGCCCGTTGGCGATGGAATGGTGCAGGCGGCCCGGGTGGGCCAGGCGACCGATCGCAATGCCGCGCTGGAATACTGGCGGCTGATCCACACCGCCAGCGGACATTCGGAGGTGATCGATCAGGCCAAGGCGGCGGTGAACCTGCGGATGCACCCGCGACCGGACTCGGGTGAGGAGCCTGTGGACTCGCCGGCGACGCTGGCGCCTGGGGGCGTGCTGGCCTTGGAGCTGGTCGAGTTGGCCGGCTTCCTGGACGACGCCCAGCGGGCGACGCGGACGCCGGTGTGCGACTTCCAGCTCCGCTACGAGGACGGGTATGCCGTGCTCATGCCGCACCTGGGGCCCATGCGGAGCATCGTGTTCCTGCTGGTGGCCGACGCGAGGCGGCTGGCGCTCGCGGGCGATGAGGCGGGGGCGGCCGAGCGGCTGGCGGCCTCGATCCGTCTCTCGCGGCACATCGTCGGCGATCGCACGCTGATCAGTTCGCTCGTGAGTTTTGCGATGATGCACGTCATCATCGAGGAGTGCGACTGGCTGCTTGATCGCGCGGATGACGCGGCGGGTGCGCGTGGTCTGATCCGCGAGGCGCTCATGCGTTTTCCGCAGGACGATCCGTACAACGTCGAGGGTGCGCTGCGGATCGAGCAGGACATGGCGGGGTCGCTCGCGCGGCAGTTTCATGGACCAAGGGCGGGGCAGGACTTCATCGAAGCGATGGACTTCACACCCTCGAAAGAAGACGAGGGACTCGCCAGCGAGGTGAGCGCGATGAGCGGCGAAGCCTTCAAGCGGGCGACCGAGCGGGTCGTCGATGCGTTCGATCTGGTGCTGGACGCCTGGCGATCGACCGATCCCCAGGCGGCGCTCCGCGAGATCGAGATGGCGTGCGTGAAGGGCGACCATGGGCCCTTGGCGCGGATGATCGTGCCGGCTCTGGGGAACGCCCAGGCCCGTGACGCGGAGGCTCGCACGAAGCTGCGGGCACTCAAGGACCGCGTGGAAGATCATGGCTGACGCTGCGGGCAGCATGGCCGCGAGCGACGCCCGGATCGTCGAGGATCGGGCGTTGCTTGCGTTGTTCCATCGCGGGGATGACGCGGCGGCCCGGGAGTTGTGGGGGCGGCACGCCGGGGCCCTGCGGGCGTATGCGCGATCGCTGGTGGGGGATGCGGCGGCGGACGATGTGGTGCAGGCGGTGTTTCTCGGGGCGCTTCGAGCGAAGCGGGGGCAGATCAAGCGGGTACAGGACCCAGCGGCGTGGTTGTGCACGATGACTCGGAATGCGGCGTTGAATTCCCGGCGGTCGGTCAAGCGAGCGGAGGCACGCGAGGCCCAGGCGATATCAAGAACGGTTCATCGACAAGCATCTGATCGTGATCTCGATGTGATGTTGGAGCGGATGCCGCCGCAGTGCCGTGAGGCTGTTGTGTTGCGGCACGCGTACGGTTTTACGCTGGAGCGGCTGGCCGAGGCGTTGGGGGTTTCGAGGTCGGTGGCGGCCGATCGATACGCTCGTGGGCTGGAAGCGGCCCGCGATGTGATCGAGTCACCTGTTGCGGTTGGAGGGGCGAGCCATGTTGGATGAGCGACGCACGCTGGTGGGGTTGGAGTCGGTCGAGGCCGGGCCCATGCCCGGAGTGATCGGGCGTGCCGTGGCCCGTCGGCGGTTGGCCCGGCGTGCTCGGGTGGCGGGAGCTGTTGTAGGTTGCCTGGTTGTCGTTGGGGCGATCGTGGCGTGGAGTGTCCTGCCCGAGCAGTCGCCGTTGGAGCCTGGGTTGCCATTGGTGGAAGGCGGCACCGAGGGGGCTCCTGGTGGCGTGCGGTTCGAGCGGGGTTCGGTTCTGGCATTGCGGATGGCTGGGATCGAGGATGGCTGGTCCGCCGACCTCCCGACGCGGGAGGCCGGCGGGCAGGGTGACGTGACGCTCTACGGCCTGCGGGAGCGTGCGTTAGCGGCGTCCGGCACCCCCGCTTCATGAAGGCGCCCCGCCGCCCGGGCCGATAGTGCCTTGGATGCCCCGTTGCTTACCCACAGTTGATTTGCCCAGAGTAGGTTTGCTCAGAGTTGGCTGGATCGCGACCGTGGCCGTGCTGCTTGGGGTGTTGGTGCGGCCGGCGCTGGGGCAGATTCCCGAGGATTTCGAGAGCCAGGTTTCCGAGGTGAACCGACCCTCGTCGATCGGCCGCATCGTGCGGCACTTCGACTTCGAGGAGCGTGGGTTCAACGCGCTGGACGTGCCCCTGTATTGGATCCGGGCGCAGCACGACCCGGAGGTGCGCGATCGGCCGGGGTTCCCGATTACCAACCTTGGTCGGCTGGATTACTCGGCACCGGCGTTCAGCGGGTTTGGCAGCGTGCGGCTGGATACGACTGGGGGGAGCACCAGCCTGCGGCTGGATCCCGGTGTGGTACCGGTGTTTCCTTCGGTGCAGTATGCCGTGGGCGCGATGGTTCGGGTCGATGGGCTCGAGCACGCCCGACCGCGGTTGGTCGCGCGGCTGCTTGATGAGGCGGGGCGTCCCTTAGATGGTGCCGAGGCGAGCCAGGTCATCGAGCCTGGCGTGGATGGCTGGTCGGAGGGGTATCTACCCGTCATGCTCAAACTGGCTCCGGCACCAGCCGAGGCCGTGTCGGTGCAGATTGATCTCGAATTGGCCCAGCCCCGCGAGTTCGGTGAAGAAAGCCACGAGGAGTACGAGCTGTGGAGCGAGGATTACTCGGGGTCGGTGTGGTTCGACGACGTGGTCGTCGTGCAGTTGCCGACCGCCACGCTGGCCAGCGTGCGCGAGAGCAACATCTTCCTGGCAGGCGAGAAGCCGGAACTGCTGGCCACGGTGCGCGACCTGTCGGGTGACCCGGTCGAGATCGATCTGCTCGTGCGCGACCTCGATGGAGCGGTCGTCGCGCATCGCAACGAAGAGTTCGGCATGGGCTCGCGAGAGTATCGCTGGCAGCCCGACCTGCCCGCGCTGGGGTGGTACGAGGCGGAGCTCGTTGTTCGTATTGGTACGACGCCGATGCTGCGGCTGCGCGAGCAGTTCGTCTGGCTGCCGGAATTGGATCCCAGCCTGACGGCGGCCGCGAGTGAGAACGAAGCCGTGCCGGATCGCGTGGCGCTCGCGGGGTTGTCCGATCGCCGGCGACTGGGACTCGTGCTGCCCGGGGGTGGAGGCGAGACGGTTTCAGGGCTTGTTGGCGAAGTGATGGAGCGGAGCGGGTCACGATCGATGCTGGCGACGATCGAGTTGCCCGCCGAGACTGCTGGAGTGGGGCGCGCCGAGAGCACTGTTTGGGCCGACCTCGCACGCCACGTGACGGCGATGCGTTCGCGGATGGGTGTGGAAACGACGATCGTGCTCGAAGTCGACGAGCACGCGGCCGACCAGAGCCACGCCAGTGGGGGCGATCGTGCGTTCATCTCCCTCGAGAGCGGGGACCTGTGGGACGAGTATCTGGTTGGGCTGATCGATCGGCTGGCCGAGGTGGTCAGCCGGTGGCACCCGGGCCCGCTGGGCAGCGACGCTTTGGCGGCGACGCCGGCGAACGTTGATCGCCTCGAGTCGTTCGCGACGCGGCTCGATCGGTTGGCGCCCGATCCGAATGTCGGCGTGGCCTGGTGGGGCGCGTTCGATCCTGCGACGGCGGTGCTTCCACCAACGGGCTCGGACAATCGGCGATGGACGATGACGGTTCTGGCGCCGGCGGAGGCCAACGCCGCATGGGTGGGTGAGGTTGCCGGCAGGCTCCAGGGGATGATGGATGCCGGTACCGCCGCGGAAGGCGTGATCGTGCTGGGGCCGGTTGATCCGTCGCTGCATTCCCGGCGCGCGAGTGTGGCTCGATTAGCCCAGCAAGTGCTCGCGTTCTGGGACGCGTTGCCGCCGATTCCCGCGGCGACCGGCGTTGAGGCGCCCGATGCGTCGCTGCGGCTCGCGTTGACCGAGGCCTTCGAGTGGCATCACCAGACGCCTCACCCGCACGTCAACGCCCAGTTCGCCGCGTGGCGTGGGATCGGCGATCGGATGGTCGGCCTCCGCCGCATCTATGGCTTCGAGGGTATCGACGGCGTCATAGCCAGCGTGTACGAGCCGGCGGTGGCGCGTGCCGATGGCAGCGGCGGCTTGCTCGTGCTGCGTCCGCCTGCGACACACGCGGTCGATCACTTCGAGCTGTACCTGGGCGAGAATCCGGTGCGCGTGTACGACGTCTTCGGCAACATGACCGAGATCGAGGCGATCGAGGTCGCCGAGGCGTTCGCGACCACGCCGCGGCTCGTGCATCGGATTCCGATCGGCGATCTGCCGGTGTTCGTCGAGGGGATCGACGTCGAACTGCTCATGTTCATCGCGTCCCTGCGACTCGAGCCCGACCTGCTGCCGGCGATCGACGTGGAGCACGAGGCATCACTGGTGATGCGCAACCCGTGGCCCGGCGTGACGTCGGTGCGGACGCGGATCGTGTCGCCGGGCGGCTTCGGTGGGCTGCCGGTGAGCGAACGATCGTGGGAGATCTCTCCGAGGCTGACCGACGTGCTGCTCGAGGGCGGGCAGGAGCGGCGGGCGCCGGTGAACATCCGCTTCCGGCGCAGCGAGCCGGCGGGGCGCAAGAGCCTCGGGCTCGAGCTGGACATCCGGGGAGAGAACTCGGCCCGTCGCGTGCGTGTCGACGTGCCGTTCCGTATCGGATTGGACTACCTCGACGTGACGGCGTCGGCTCGGCGAGCGGGCGATGGCGTGCTCGTCCAGGCCGAGGTGCGCAACCTGGGGCAGCGGCCGGTGACGCTTGAAGCGACGGCGATCGCGCCGGGCGCGGGCCGCCAGCGGGCGGTGATCGCGCAGCTCGCTCCGGGCTCGACGGCGCGGCGCGAGCTGCTGCTGCGGGGCGTCAGCGCGGCCGATGCCGAGCGCGTGCTGCTGGCGATCGAGGACGTGGACGTCGGCGCGCGGCTGAATTATCAGGTCGACGTGCCGTGATTGGGTTTTGATGGATCAGCGATCGCGTTGCAGGACCCAGAGGGCGTAGCCGGGCGACGTCGGCACGATGTCCTCGCCCGCCTCATCAACGCAGCCCCGGATCGAGAACGGCGACTGGGCGAGCACGGCCTCCCATTGCTCGCGGTCGTAGCTACGCAGGCCATAGGCCGAGGGGATGATCTGGTTGCCGCTGGGGCGCGTGACGGCCAGCACGTTGTGGACCTGCTCCATCCGGTCGCGGCCGCCGGGGGCCGGTGTGTACTGCACGACCTGGGTGACCTTCAGCGAGCCGCGTGTGCCGGCCCACGTGTCCTCGCTTGGCTGCTCGAAGCCGTAGACGCTGAGACTCATTCCCACGGCGTAGACGCCGCCGGGGCGCAGGGCGTCGTGGATGCGCTCGAGGTGGGCGAGCAGGTCGGCGTCGGTCTCGAGGTGGCGGATGGTGTTGATGGGGTTGAAGGCGAGCTCGAACGTCCAGCCGGGGGCGAAATCGCTCGCGACAAACGTGCGCATGTCGGCGACGGCGAGGCGGAACTTGTCGGCGTCGCCATCGTGCATCCTTGATCTCGCGTACTCGATCATGGCCTCGGACAGGTCGAAGGCCGAGATGCGGACGCCCTGGGCGACGGCCGCGCGCACGTAGCGGCCGCTGCCGCAGGCGGGCTCGAGCCAGGGGCCGGCGGGGTCCAGCCCGAGTCGGTCGGCGAGGTGACGCAGGCCGCGGACCTCGCCCGCGGTGCCCTTGCCGTGCAGCACGTCGTAGAGCATGGGCTCGTCGTAGAATCCCTCGGCGATCACGAACGACGCTAGGTCGCTTCACGGGTGCTCGATGGGGTGCGAGAGGAGTGTTCGGGGATGCATCGGATCGGTCGTGCTGCTGTCGTTGCCTTCGTCGCGTGCGTGTGCCTCGGGTGCGTGAGCGCCCAGCGGGCGACCAACGAGCCCCTGCGCGTGTTCGAGGCGGCGGGGCGGCGCGTCGTCGTCGACGCCGGCGATCGCACGGTGTCCTTCGACGGCGCCACGCTCACCGAGGCGCGGCACGTGGCCGACGCGGTCGAGATGCGCGGCTACCTGTTCGTGCTGCAGACTGATGGCGTGGTGCACGTGTACGACCTGCCCGACCCCGAAACCGATGGCGTGGCGACGCACGTGCAGCGCTTCGAGCACCTGGGCCGCGGCACGCGCACCATCATCGTCGCGCCGCGCGTCGAGCGCGTGCTGCTGCTGGCGGCCGGCTCGACCGAGGTCATGGGCATGAAGGTGCACGAGCAGGACGCCATCGACTCGGGCGAGGCGAAGGACCCCACCTACACCGATCACGCGCGGTACATGGAGTTCCTGCGGCACGACCCCGCGGATCCCACCGGCCCCGTCGACGAGCCGCGGACGCTGGCGGTGAGCCCCGAGACGATGGCCCTGGTCACCAACCGCGAGCTGCTGGACATCTTCTACCTCGACCGCAGCTACCGCGTGCTGTCGCGCTCGCCGCTGCCGCAGGGCGTGGCGAGGGTCGACGCGATCGTGCACGACGGCGAACGCTGGATCCTCGCCGGCCTGAGCGCCACCGCCGAGCCAGTCCTGATGGCCGCCGACTCCGTGGGGGGGCAGTGGGGGGATCTTGGTGTCGAGGCCCTCGATGGCGCGCTCGCGGAGGAGAGCGGCCCGATCGCGTGGGTGCCCGGCCAGTTCGTGGTCGAGGATGGCGCCGTCAGGCTCGCTATCCGCGGCGAGCGCGGGGCGGTCGCGTCGTGGCCGGTGGGGGCCGAGCGTCTCACGAGCGAGACCGTCGAGGTGCGCTGGCTGGACGGGCCGGCCCGGTAGCGCGGCGGGCGGCTACGGGCAGCCCGCGTCGAAGGCGTTCTGGAACGCGAGGAAGTCCAGGAGCGTGAACGCGCCGTCGCCGTCGAAGTCGGCGGCGGGGTCCATCGCGTCGAAGAGGTTCTGGAAGGCGAGGAAGTCGAAGATGGTGAGCTCGCCGTCGCCGTCGAGGTCGGCGGGGCAGGTCGTGGCATCGCAGCGGTTGAGGAGGATGCTCACGTCGCCGGTGCCGTCGTTGGCCACGGCGAGGTCCAGGTCGCCATCGCCGTCCAGGTCGCCCAGCGCCAGGCTGCGCGGCATCGCGCCCGCCTCGAAGCGTTGCTGCGGCTCGAAGGTGCCGTCGCCACGCCCCAGCAGCACGCTCACGCCGTTGCGGTCGCTGTTGGCCACGGCGATGTCCGGGACGCCATCGCCGTTCAGGTCGCCCAGCACCACGCCCACCGGTCCCGGGCCGACGCCGAAGCGTTGCTGGGGCTCGAAGGTTCCATCGCCGCGACCGAGCAGGACGCTCACGTCGTCGTCCAGCAGGTTCGTCACGGCCATGTCCAGGTCGCCGTCGCCGTCCAGGTCGCCGAGCGCCACGCGCGCCGGCAACTGGCCCACCTCGACGCGTTGCCCGGCCTCGAAGGTCCCGTCGCCGCGTCCGAGCAGCACGGTCACGTCGTCGCTACCCGCCGTGACCACGGCCATGTCGAGGTCGCCATCGCCGTCCATGTCACCCAGCGCCAGGCCCAGCGGACGGAGCAGATTGTCGAGGCCCTGCTGTGGCTCGAAGGTCCCGTCGCCGCGTCCGAGCAGCACGCTGACCGCGTCGCGCAGGAAGTTCGTCACGGCCATGTCCAGGTCGCCGTCGCCGTCGAGATCGCCAAGCCCGACGACCACGGGCGCCGCGACGACGCCCGCGCGGCGCTCGGGCTCGAAGCTTCCATCGCCGCGACCGAGCAGCACGCTCACGTCCTGACCACGACCGTTCGCCACGACGATGTCGAGCGCGCCGTCGCCGTCGAGGTCGCCCAGCGTGGGGCTCGCCGCGCCGTCGCCCGCGCTGATGCGTTGCTCGGGCCCGAACGTCCCATCGCCACGCCCGAGCAGCACGCCCACGTCGTGGCGTTGCGCGTTGGAGGCGACCAGGTCCAGGACGCCATCGCCATCCACGTCGCCCAGGGCCACGCCACTCTCGCCGGCGTCGGATCGGATGCGTTGCTCGGGCCCGAACAGCCCCGCCGGGTCGCACCCCTGCGCGAGCGCGTGCGAGCCGAGCGTGGTGGCGAGCGGGAGCATCGAGATGGCCGCAAGGCTCCGCGTGCCCGTGCGTGCGTGGTTCGTCGGCATGTGGTGGTCCTCCCCAGGATCGTCCGCGCGCGGCGGGCCCGGCGGGCCGCCCACGTTCCTATATACCGGGCCGTAGCCGGGCGGTTGCATGGGGAGGGCGGGAGGTTGTATGGGGCGGGCGGACGCCGGGCGATCCCGGGGGCGGATCGGCCTGTTCGGGGCGTGCTCGTGGTCGGTCCCGGGCCGATCGCCGCCGGTCGCCCGTGGACCGTCGAGATTCGCCCCGCGAACCTCGCGAATCACCCCGCGATCATCGTGAATCGGCGCGTGATTCACGATGATCGGCCGCCGATCGTCGGCGTTCCGGTGCGAAAAGTCGTGGATTCTGCTTGGGTTTTCGTGGTTCGCCGAAAAATCCTGCCCGTTCGGACGCAAAAACGCCAAAGCCCCGTCGCGGAGCGACCGATGGGGGGTGTGTGGGGTCTGGGTGCCGATGGGCGGTGGCCGGTCCCGCGTGGAGTGCGTGCTATGCGTCTGCCGAGCTCGAAGATCGGGAAGCTGGAGTACCTCGAACGCCGCGTGGACGGGTGGGACGCCGATCCGGCCGCGGTCGGGCTTGTTCCCGCCCAGTCGGCCGCGGCGGTCGCGAGCACGGAAGCGGCCCGCGACGCCTACGACGCGATGCTGGCCGCACGCCGCCACGCCGAGGCCATGCACGACGCGTGGCTGGGGGCGATGAAGACCGCCGAGGGCGACGGGCGGAGCTGTTTGCGCTCGATCGACGCGTTCGCGAAGAACAGCGCGCAGCCCGATGTGATCTACGCCGCGGCGTCCGTCGAGCCGCCCAGGGACAAGGCCCCGCTCGGCAAGCCGCCGACGCCGACGAATATAACATTGTCCCTCGACACGCAGGGCCGAGTGAATCTGGCATGGGGCGGGACGCGGCACGGCGGCACGGTGTTCGCCGTGCAGCGCCGCGTGGCGGGCGTCGATGGCAAGCAGAGCGCCTGGGAGACGATCGCGACCGTGCCCGAGCGCAGGCTGGTCGACAAGGCCACGCCCAGCGGCGTGCTGAACATCAGTTACCGCGTCCGCGGCGAGCGCGTGGGCGGGGTGAGTTCGTATTCGTCGCCGGTGGTGCTGCCGCTGGGCGCGGGGGCCGTGCCGGGGCGGATCGCGCCGGCGTGGGTGGGCGGGCGCGCGGCGGGCTAGGGCCGGATTCTTGTCGGGATGCGGTGAGCGGACGCCGTCCGCGTGCGCCGCGGCCTAGACCAGCTTCTGGCCGGGCAGCAGCGGGGGCATCGGGACACCGAGCAGGTCGGCGAAGGCGCGGAGGAGGTCGGCCTCGGCGGGGGTGACCTCGTGGTCGTGGGCGACGACGACGGCGGCGGCTTCTAAGAGCTTGGATTTGACGCGCGGGGCGACGGCGCGCAGCTCGGTGAGGGCGGCGTCGAGCTTGGCCGGGGTGCGGTCGGCGGCGGTGGGGAAGCTGAGGTCGGGCGGCATGGCCGAACCGGGGCCGCGCTGGAGCACGGCGGCGCCGGCCTTGAACGCTTGCGCGGCCTCGCCGGGTTCTTTGTGGCCGGCGCGGGCGATCGTGCCGAGCATGGCGCTGATCGGCTGGCCCAGCTGGCCCAGGGCGTAGTACTTGACGCTCGGGGGGCGGGCGCTCTTGAAGCGCTCGTCCAGGTGGGTCTCGACGATGCGCAGCAGGGCCCACTCGCCGGTGGTCAGCTCGTCGTCGGCCATGGCGAGCTGGTGGATCACGGCGCGGAACGTGGCGTGCTGGGTCTCGCTGAGGCGCGAGAGCGAGCCCAGGCAGAGGTCGACGAGGGGGAGCTTGAGGTCTTTGTCGAGCGGGGCGACGTCCTTGGCCAGCGAGCGGACGAGGGCGGCGACGCCGGTGTCGCTCTGGGCGTCGAGGATGTCCAGCTGTTTGCGCAGGCTGGCGTCGTCGCCCGTCCAGTGCATCAGCAGGGCGTAGACGACGGCGCGGCAGCCATAGGGATCGCGGGCGGCGTCCTTCAAGGGACGCGGCATGCGGTCGAGCAGCGTGCGGGCGTAGCCGGCGTGCTCGAGCTGGGCGGTGCCGATGAGGGCGAGGAGTGGGAGTGCGGCGGCGGCGCCGGTGGGGGCGATGCCGTGCTGTTGGCCCATGCGCTCGCGCATGATGTCTTCGAGCTGCTCGCGGGGGCCGGGCTTGCGCTTCTTCGTCTCGTCGTGCGGCAGGGGCTTGGGCGGCTTGGGCGTGAGGAAGGTGCCGTCCCACTTGGGCAGCACGGCGCGGATGCGCTTCTTGAGGGGCGGGTGGCTGGCCAGGGACGCGCCGAGGAAGCTGCTGGCGCTCACGGCGTTGCCGAAGAACATGTGGCTCATCTCGCGCGAGTGGGCGTTCATGATGGCGGCGCGCTTGGGGGCGCCGCCGATGCGGCGCAGCGCGTCGCCGATGCCTTCTGGGTTTCGCGTGAACTGGACGGCGCTGGCGTCGGCCAGGAACTCGCGCTGGCGGCTGACGGCGGCCTGGATGAGGCGGGCGAACATGGAGCCAATCCCGCCGATGACGATGAGGCCGACCCCGAGCACGATGATGACGATGGCGCCCTTGTTGTCGCGGCTGCGGGCCAGCGAGCCGTAGTAGGTGGCCCGCATGAGCGTGTACCCAGCCAGGCTGAGCAGGACGATGCCGCCGAGGATGCCAACGAGGCGGATGTTGAGCCGCATGTCGCCGTTCAGGATGTGGCTGAACTCGTGGGCCATCACGCCCTGGAGCTCGTCGCGCGTCAGCCCGTGCACGCAGCCCCGCGTGACGCCGATGACCGCGTCTCCGGGGGAATAGCCCGCGGCGAACGCGTTGATGCCGGTCTCCTGCTCGAGCATGAAGACGGGCGGCACGGGCACGCCGCTGGCGATGGACATCTCCTCGACGACGTTGAGGACCATTCGCTCGTCGGGGTCGGTCGTGGACTGGTCGATGGGGCGGCCGCCGAGGCTGAGGGCGACGGTGGTGCCGCCGCCTCGGAGTTCGGATATGCGATACGCGGTGCCGCCGGCGATGAGCAGGGCCGCGCCCACCGCGCCGCCGCCGGCGAACATGGCGAGCATGAGCGGGTCGGGCCCGCGGCCGGCCTCGCTGTCGTGCGTGATGAGCGCGATGAGGACGGCCAGGGCCGCGACCGCCGCGCAGGTGAGCACGACGGCGCAGACGTAGAGGAAGACCAGCAGGCCGGTGCGCTTGCGCGCGCTGTCCTGGCGGCCGAAGAAGTCGGTGGTCTGGAGGTCGGCCATGGGCGGGTCGGGCTCGGGCTGGGCTTAGTTGAAGGCGACCTTGGGGGCGTCCTGGATCTTGGCCGAGTCCTCGAACTCGAGCAGCGACGCGTCCTCGCCGTGGCCGAAGAGCGGGGCGACGACGACGGCGGGGAAGTTCTTCTTGGCGATGTTGTAGCGGGTGACGGCGTCGTTGAAGGCCTGGCGGGCGAAGGCGACCTTGTTCTCGGTGGAGGTGATCTCCTCCTGGAGCTTCATCATCTGGTCGTTGGCCTTGAGGTCGGGGTAGGCCTCCATGACGGCCATGAGGCGGCCCATCGCGCCGGTGAGGGCGCCCTCGGCGGCGCCGAGGTTCTGCATGGCGCTGGGGTCGCCGGGGTTGGCCGCGGCGGTGTTGAGGCCGGTGACGGCCTGGTTGCGGGCGGCGATGACGGCCTCGAGGGTTTCGCGCTCGTGGCTCATGTAGCCCTTGGCGACCTCGACGAGGTTGGGGATGAGGTCGTGGCGGCGCTTGAGCTGGACCTCGATCTGGGCGAAGGCGTTCTTGAACTGCTCCTTGAGCTGGACCAGCTTGTTGTAGATAGCGATGAGCCAGCCGATGCCGCCCAGGCCCACGAACGCGACGACGCCGACGATGATCAGAATAACCCACAGCATGGATGCGGTTCCCCTCCCTTGGATGCTCGAACCCGGGCCCATCGGCCCGTCATGGCATTCTTCGGGAATCATCCTATCGGCTTGCAGGCCCTGGGGCGTCCGGCTTTGGGAAGGGAACAATGGCCCATGAGCCACGCGACCCCCGACGGATTCGTGCCGCTGCGGCCCTACACGCCAGACTGCGACGGGCTGGAGGCCGCCCGGCGGTTTTACGAGGTCATGGACCGCCGGCGGACGGTGCGGATGTTCAGCGACAAGCCGGTGCCTCGGGAGGTCGTCGAGACCTGCCTGCTGGCGGCCAGCACGGCCCCGAGCGGGGCGCACAAGCAGCCGTGGCGGTTCGTGGTGGTGGGGGACGCCGAGCTCAAGAGCAAGATCCGCGCGGCGGCCGAGGCCGAGGAGCACGAGTTCTACCACCGGCGGGCCAGCGAGGCGTGGCTCGAGGACCTGCGGCCCTTCGGCACCGACGACAGCAAGCCGTTCCTGGAGATCGCGCCCTGGCTGATCGTGGTGTTCAAGCTGGTGAAGGCCGACGACGGCGGGCAGACGTACTACACCAACGAGTCGGTTGGCATCGCCACGGGCATGCTGCTGGCCGCGCTGCACCACGCGGGGCTGGCAACGCTGACGCACACGCCCAGCCCGATGGGGTTCCTCAGGACGGTGCTGGGCCGGCCCGAGCACGAGCGGTCGTTCCTGCTGATCCCCGTTGGGTATCCGGCCGATGACGCCGTGGTGCCGAAGCTGGAGCGCAAGGGTCTGGACCAGATCAGCGTGTGGCACGAGTGAGGCTGGTTAGCTGGGGCGGCCGTTCCAGCGATTAAAGCCGAGCGTGGCCACGGCCAAAGCGAAGCCGCCGATCGCGGCCAAGCCGCCCGTGCACAGCAGCGTGAGGCCGGTGAAGGTCCATACGGTCATCGTCTGGTCGCCCTCGAGCCACTCGTATCGCAAGAAGTAGCTGAAGCGGTCCCACTCGCCTGTGGCGGTGGTCGACGCTTCGGTGAGCATGATGAAGGGGTTGGAGACCATGACGATATCGGCCAGCAGGCTGCTCTCGTTGTCGTAGTAGTACGAGTTGTAGGACGAGAAGCTCTCGTACATGGCGGCGAGGATGGGAAGGCCCATGAACAGAACCAACGGGATGCCCATGTTGAGGACCGACGCGACCACGCCGCGCTTGCACATGAGGCCGAGGCACACGCCGGTGCTGGCGAGCATGAACACCAGGGCGCCGATGAGGAGCGTCGCGTGCAGCACGCCCACGGGGTGGAACCAGCCGGCGGCCATGACCAGCGCGAGGTGGAAGCCGATGACGGCGGGGATGAGCCAGAGCTTGCGGATGGCGCCGAGCGTCTTGCCCAGCACGATCTGCCACGGTCGGACGGGCGTCGTGAGCAGCACGCTCCAACTCCCCGCGTCGCGCTCGGCGGTGATGGAGGCTGGCGTGGAGAGCGCGACCTGGGCCGTCAGCCCGAGCGCGGCGATAAAGAGCAGTGTTGTGGTCAGGCCCGAGTGGTCGAGGCCGGCGACGGCGTAGAGGAAGAGCAGGATGGCGACGCCCAGGCCCAGGGCGAAGATGGTGCGTTTGCCGCTGCCCATGGCGTTCTGCCGGAGTTCGCGCCAGAGCACGGGGCGGTCGCCGATAGCGCGGGCCTCGCGTTGGGTTGTGTCGTCCCTGACCTTCTCCGTCTCGACGCCGGGGGCCACGAGGCGGGCGATGACGGTCGCGGATTGGGCGCCGGAGGCCTCGCGCTTGAGCACGCCGCGGAGGACGAAGATGGCAAACAGCACGATTCCCGAACTGATGAGGGTGAGGTAGGTGAGGGTGGCGACCCAGTACGCCCGGACGTCCGACACCGACGGGCCGCCGATGTCTTCGGGGACGAGCACAGCGATCAGAGCGATCGGTGCGATGCACTTGAAGAATATATTGTCGTCGTTGGGCATCACGCTCCACTCGGTGAGCATCATGCCGAGCCAGGGCAGGAACACGAGCACGGCCGTCGAGCACAACGCGAAGAAGACGACCGATGGCGTGCGGCGGTGCCAGATGCTGAACATCAGCGCCAGCGAGGCGCCGAGTATGCCGACGGCCAGGCCAAGGGCCATGGTGGCGAAGATGGCCTCGGCCTCGACGCCGCCGAAGATACGCAGCGCGAGCAGCAACGGCATGGGCACGAGCGCGAGCACGACAAGCTGGATCGTGCGGGCACTGAGCTTGCCCAGGATAATGTTGCGGCTCTTGAGCGGCGTGGTGAGCAGGGTCGAGAGCGTTCGCTGGCGTTTCTCGTCGGCGATGGCGCCGGCGGTGAGCACGGGCGCGATGAGCGCAAGAGCGACCATTTGGAATACGCCGACGGTCATCAGCATCGCGGGGGCGATGACTTCCAGGACCGTTTGCTGGCCGTAGCCCGAACTCGGGCCCGATTCCCATACCATCAGGAAGACCAACGAGACGATGCCGATGAGCAGAAGCGTGTAGCCGCTGCGCACCCAGTATGGCATTCGGCGTCGTCCCAGGGCGTTGACCTCGCGCTGGAAGATCGCGCCGAAAAACGTTCGGCGGAATTCGCCGGGAAGGCGCATGAGCTTCGAGGCGGGCTTGGCCAGGGATTCCTTCATTGCACCGAGCCCTTGGTGAGTCGCATGAAGGCGTCTTCGAGGCGAGCCTCTTCGGGACGCATGGCGCCGATGTGCGCACCAGCGGCCACGAGCTTCTCGACGAGGAAGTGGCGGGATTGGACCTCGGGACCAAGGTCGACCGTGAGCGACGAGCCGTTGGTCGCGACGCGCATCACGCGGCCGTCGCCCTCGAGCGCCGCGGCGGCGACCTCGGCCGGAACGCCTCCCTCGATCGAGATGCGCACGCGGTCGCCCAGGGCGGCCTTGCGGTAGGCGTCGTCGAGCGTGCCCGAGAAGAGCAGCTTGCCCTTCTCGATGATGCCGATGGTGTTGCACAACTCGGCCAGCTCGGTGAGGATGTGGCTTGAGATCATGATCGACTTGCCCATGCGGCCGAGTTCGGCGAGCAAGGTGCGCATCTCGATGCGGGCGCGCGGGTCCAGACCGCTGGCGGGCTCGTCGAGCAGGAGCACCTTGGGATCGTGGATGAGCACGCGGGCGACGCCGAGGCGCTGGGTCATGCCTCGGCTGAGGCCGTCGACGGGGCTGCGTCGCTTATCGGTGAGGTCGGTGAGGTCGAGCACGCCGTCGACGACGGTCTTGCGTTCCTTTCGTGGGATCTCGAAGGCCGAGGCGAAGAACTGGAGATACTCGTCGACGGTGAGGTCCTCGTACACACCCAGGAAGTCGGGCATGTAGCCGATGAGGCGGCGGATGGTGGCGCCCTCGGTGCGCACGTCGTGGCCGTTAACGGTGGCCTTGCCCGAGTCGGCCTTCATGAGGCAGGCGAGGATCTTCATTGTAGTGCTCTTGCCAGCGCCATTGGGGCCGATGAAGCCGAAGACTTCCCCCGGTGCGATGTCGAGCGACAGGTCGTCGAGCGCGAGGAGCTTGCCGTAGCGTTTGGTCAGGTTTCTCGCCTCGATCATCGCGGGGCTCCTTGGATCTCGATGGGTACCGCCATGCGGCTGATCCATATCGTGCTGAATGTCTCGCCGACATCGGAGCCGATCAGTGGCGTCTGGTCGGACCACTTGAGGTAGACCACGGCCCATTGGTCGGTGTTGCCGAGGGCGTCGAAGGCCCGGCCGCGGGTGTCGGCTCCGTCGAGGTGGAGTGCCAAACCGGTGTGGGGCTCGCGGGCGCCGTAATCGGAGTACATGTACTCCCACCTGTTCTCGATTACGCGGTCAAGGTTCAGGTACCGCGGGGCCAACGTGGTGAGGTCCTGGCGCGTCGCGACGAATTCGGCGGTGGTTCCCGTCATTCGGGGAGATGCGCCGGGTAGGAGGTGCAGCCATTGCCCGCTCGTGTGGACTGCGGCGAGTTCGAAGTCATCGGTGGCGTCGCCTTCGAGGCGGAGGGTGTAACGGCCGCCGTTGAGCCGCATGTGTGCGCGGATGGGCGGTGTGGTGGCGCCGTGCTGCTGGAAGGTGCGCACCGTCCACATGCGGGCGGTGGTGGGGCCGGGCTTCATAACGCTACCGGCAGGGGCCATGGTGAGCGAGCCCGAGCCGCCGCGTTGCTGCCACGAATGATCCACCGTCGGCGAGAGCCACGAACCCTCGTCGATGTCGTCCAGGCCGATGGTGGCCGAGGTGTTCATGAAGATGCCGTCCATGGACGACTGCCATGCGTGCCTGCCGCCCTGAGCTGACTGCCAGACGTCCACAACGCGCACGCTGTTGACGCTGGTCGGACCCGAGCGGACGCGTGGGGGAAGGATCCAGGCGCCGATGGTCGCCAATGCGATCCATGCCAGAGAGGCCAGCCACCAGCGGTGGAGCGCGCGAAGACGCTTGAGCACGAGCCGGTTGATCGGGCCCATCGCGAGGGCAAGTCCCACCATCATGGCGAAGATGGCGATGAACGCGCCAAGGCCGACGGCGGGTGAACGCATCACCCAGTTCATGGCGCTCGACGAGGCGATCGTTCCCAGGGACTGGTTGTCCCAGTCATTGCCAAGCACGCTCAGGCCGCGCTGGAGCTCGTCGTCGATCATGGCGGCCAGCGTGCCGTGCCAGGCCAGTTCGGTCGAGGTGACGAGCCCCGCGTCGGCGAGTTCGTCCGGATCGAACCCGAGGACCATCAGCCAGCCGAGCCCGACCGGTCCTTCCGCGGCGAGGCCATTGGAGCCATCGACGAGCTTCCAGCCGGTGGGCAGGGACGCGTCGTCGAACCATCGTGAGGTGATTTCGCCGGGTCCGCCGAGGTCTTCGGGCAGCGTGGTGGTTCGGGCGGCTCTGGCGTTGAGCCCGTCTGGAGTGTGCTCGCCGAGCAGCGCGCGCAGGGCGTTGTTGTCGGCGTTGACGACCATCACGCGGCCACCTGAGATGAGCGATTCGCGGAGAGCTCGAACGCCCGCGGGTTCGAGGCCGAGGGCGAGTTGGCCGTCGACGATGGTTGCGGCGAGCCCCTGATAGGCGATCGGTGTTGTCGGTAGCCAGGGCGGACCACCGACGGCCTGCGGCGTCGTCGCGGCGACTTTGGCAACGGCCAGACGGTTGCGGAGAGCTTCCTCATCGGCGCCGACGAACGAACGCTGGTAGTTCTCGTTGCCGAAGGCCAGGCGCAGCGAGGGTGTGCCGACGCCCAGGATGATCGGCATACGCGTTGGTGGCCTGAGCTGGATGGCCTGCGCGCCCGCGATAGAGCCATAGGACGTCGAGGCAATGCGTCTCCCGCCCTGGCCGACAAGGTCGACCTGGATGCCAGCGATCGATGGCGGCACCCATAGTGTGGTGGGTGTGACCGTCTCCTTGCCCGGGGTGGTGTCGACGGGCACGATCGTGGTGATCGAGTCATTGGAGGACATCTGGACCACGATCCGCGCGACCGCCTGGACGGCTTGGTCGGTGGGGCTCACGATTACGCGGACAGGGGCCCACTGGTCCGAGGGCAACTCGTTCGAGAAGCCGAGTTCGAGCAGGACCGTCGTGGGCTGAGTATCTCCCGTACCCTGGGCCAGGGCGCGCGGCACACAGCAGGTTGCCAGCACGAGGCCGGCCACGAAGGCGATGAGGAGGCGTCTCAAATCTGCACCTTGCGGTTGTAGACGTACCACTCGAGGGTGATGATCGCAAGACACGCGACGATGAGCCAGGGCCACAACGGTTTGGGGGCGCGAGTGCTGCCGTCTTCGCCGCCCGATGCGCCGACGCGCTCGGCTCGGATGACCAACTCGCGTCGCGGCGTGATGTCCGACGCCTGGCTGCTGGCAAGATTGACCGCGAACTGGCGCACGCTGCGGCTGCCATCGCGGATGTCGCTCGGGCCGGGTGCGCCTTCCCACGAAAGGGCGTAGAGGCCAATCTCGTTCAGAGGTCCGGCAACGGCCTGGCCTGAGCTATCCACCGGTACGGTGAGGCGGTCGCCGTCGGGCGGGGTGAGTTCGGCGGTGTCGACGCCCACGGGCAGCGTCTCGCCGCGGGAGACGCCTGGGCGGCTGGCCTGGCGTGC